>NZ_JAMYSQ010000002.1:0-456583 GCF_040321995.1 Mesorhizobium sp. M0207 | reverse complement strand
CCCCCCCCCCCCCCCCCCCCCCCCCCCCCCCCCCCCCCCCCCCCCCCCCCCCCCCCCCCCCCCCCCCCCCCCCCCCCCCCCCCCCCCCCCCCCCCCCCCCCCCAAAAGACGGGCGCGGCGACCGACGGTCGCCCGCTCGTCTTCGGAATTCGCCCTGAAGACGTCTATCTCGAGACCGGCGCTCTGGTCGAGGCGCGGGTCCACGATGTCGAGAACCATGGCGTCGAAAAGATCCTGACGCTGCGGGTCGGCGACACCATGCTGCGCGCCACCGTGCCGGCCAGGACCGACGTGCAGATAGAGCAGCCGGTGCGCTTTGCCTGGAACCCGGACAAGGTGGTGCTGTTCGACAAGGGCAGCGGAATAAGCCTGCGTCACGCCGGCTAAGTACAAGCCTCTTTGCTGCAGCTAGAACGGATGCGTTCAAATCGAGCCGTGCATACCGCTCTAAACCATGTGTTTTAGCCGCATTTGTGCGACGTCGAGTGATTCCCTTGGCTGCTAAATGCTCGAGTCTTCCCGTCATCCCCCATACGGGGGATGCGGATGCTCCGATTTGTCGAATAGGCTGATCCTTTGGTCCCAAACGGGCTTTGCAAGCCCAATTTGGAGGCCCAAAACGGAGGGTTGGCTATGGGAACTCTATTTCGCGGTTTTGCGACGATCCTACTCGTCGCCGGTATGGGATTGTCGGCGGCGCATCTGGGCGAGGCGCAGGCAGCCAAGAAAGTTGTCGCCGGCGCGAAGGTCGACGCCAAGAAGATCAAGGATCTCAACGGCACGGTCAATCTGTCCACCAGCGACTGCAAGCTGTTGTTGAGCGGCACCGTCGTGGAAGTCTCGGATGGCAGGTGCGGGGCTTCCGGTAAATATTGCAAGAGCAGCGCCGGCTCGGCCTGCATCACCGAGCAATAACCCGGCCAACGTTTAGCCGGCCTGGCGGATATCAGCCTGTTCCTCGGCCCGGAAATGGCTAGGCGGCGATCCGATGACCCGTTTGAAGGCGCGGCTGAAGGAGGCGTCGGATTCGTAGCCGAGACGAGCCGCGACGACGGAAATCTTGAGCCGGTCGCGGACCAGCCATTGCCTCGCCTGGTGCATCCGCACCTGCGTGACGTACTTTGCCGGTGTTTCGCCGACAATGGTTGCGAAGCGCTCGGCGAAACCTGATCGCGAGGCACCCATCATCTTCGCCAGAGCTTCCACCGTCCAGTCGCGGTTCGGTTCCAGATGGATCGCGGCCAGCACCCGGCCGATCTCGCGGTCCCTGACCGCCGCAATCCAACCGGAAGAGTCGCCGCAGCCGCGCTCGACCCATGAGCGGATGACGGTCGCGGCGAGCACATCGGCCAGCCGCGCCAGGATGCCGCCGGAGCCGACGCGCTCCATCGTCACCTCGCGGGCCATCGCTTCCAGCAAATGCGGGATACCTGGCTCATAGGCCTCCAACTCATGTGCGCGCATCACGTCCGGCATCATGCCGAGCAAGGGGTGCAAGCCATCGAGATTGAAATACATGCTGCCGAAAAACAGCAAGGTCCCCGGACGGCAGCCGGGCATGCCGTCATTCGACATGCAATAGACATTCTTGCAGATTTCCTCGACCTCATAGCCGTGGATCGGCGCCGCCTCGGTACCCGGCTCGCTCGCCAGCGTGTGGGCTGAGCCGCGCGGCAACAATACCGCGTCGCCCGCCTTCAACTCGACCCATTCGCCGGACGGCTGGAGCAACCAGCAGCCTTTGCGGCCGATGAAATGAAACCGTGCCGCCGCCTGAGCCGGAAAATGGATGCCCCAGGGCTCCTTCATCTCGCAACGGCCGTAATCGACGCCTTCGAGGCGCAATCCGCGCAATATGTCTGTCAGCGGATCACCGGTGACGGGGATTTTGGACGAACGGTCAAGCATAATGGTGTTTCTAGCATGGAAACTCCAGACAGTCACTCCCTATGTTGCACTGCAGCCAGATGCTGCGCTGCAACCAGATCGGAGATCCCTCATGACCGAACCCGCGACAGGCGTCATGGACGCCGTTCTCGACCCATCGGAAACCGGCGAACGATCCGAGCCCGCATGGGGGGCAGTGGTCTCCCTGGCGCTCGGAGTCTTCGGCCTGGTGACCGCGGAATTTCTGCCAGCCAGCCTGCTGACGCCGCTTGCGCAGGATCTCGGCATCACCGAAGGCGCCGCCGGGCAGGCGGTAACGGCCACCGCCGTCATTGGCGCGATTGCGGCGCCGACCATGGCCATTGTCACCAAGCGGCTGGACCGCAGGCTGGTCATGTGGGCGCTGACGGTGCTGCTTGTGCTGTCAAACCTGGTGGCCGCGTTTGCGTCCTCGCTTCCCGTTCTTCTGATTGCCCGCATCATGCTCGGGATCAGTCTTGGCGGCTTCTGGTCGATGTCGGCAGCCATGGCGATGCGGCTCGTTCCGATGCGGCTGATGCCGCGCGCCATGTCGATCATTCTCACCGGCGTTTCGGTGGCGACGGTCTGCGCGGCTCCGGTCGGCGCCTATGTCGGCGACATCTGGGGCTGGCGGACGGCGTTCATGATCGCCGCCCTGGTCGGAGCGCTGGCGCTGCTGGTGCAGGTGGCTACCATTCCGAAGCTGCCGCCTGCAGGTACGGCAGGTTTTCGCACGCTGCTGGAGGTGATGAAGCGGCCGATGATCGGGGTGGCACTGCTGGTGGTACTACTGGTCGCCTCGGGACATTTTGCCGGCTTCACCTATGTCCGCCCGTTTCTCGAGAAGGTGCCCGCGCTGGACATCGAGACGATCTCGCTTGTGCTGCTCGCCTACGGCATTGGTGGCTTCTTCGGCAATTTTGCCGGCGGCTTCATTGCCGAACGCAGCCTCAAGGCAGCCGTCAGCCTGGCGCCCCTGCTGATCGCGTTTTCGGCGCTCCTGCTGCTGGTGGTCGGAGGTTCACCCGTCGTGGCTGCAATAGCAGTGGCCAGCTGGGGCTTTGCCTTCGGCGCCGTCCCAGTCGGGCTGCAGACCTGGCTGGTGCGGGCCGCCCCCGATCAGGCGGAAAGCGCCGGTGGGCTCATGGTTATGACGTTCCAGGTCGCCATTGCGTTGGGCGCCGTCTTCGGCGGCCTGCTTGTCGACAATACCGGCGTTGCCACCGCCTTCGCCTATTGCGCGGCGGCGACGTTGCTTGCGGCACTGGCGGCGTTCTTCCTTGGCCCCAAGCCGATCGACGACCCCAAGGCCTAAACGGAACGGCCGTCGAAGTCGAAGACCGGCACGGCGGCGACGTCCAACGCCTCGATGCAATTAATATTGATATAGGCACTTCGCCCGCTCCCTTCGCCGACATCCTCGGCGAAGGGGTGAATGCCGCAGCTGCGGCAGAAGCGGTGGGCGATGACATGGTTGCCGAAGCTGTAGCGGCCGAGATCATCGCCCCAGGCAAGCACCCGCATGCTCTCATGCGGAACTGCCCATAGCAGTGCACCCTTGCGCGAGCAGATCGAGCAATTGCACCGAACGGCTCCGGTCAGCTCGCCTTCGACCTCGAACGCGACCTTGCCGCAGTGGCAGCTGCCTTGGTAGAGCATCGCGCCTTCCTCCTTCGGTTCGACAGGTGCAAATGCGACCGTGCCGGGCTATGTCTCCTGCGGCCGGTTTCTGGCTGCTACCTTAAGACGTTGCAAGCGCGCGGAGTCCGACACCGAAAAATGCAATCAGCCCGCGATCACCTCGAAGCAATTCTTTCGTCTCTTGCCGCTCGCGTCGACGATGAGAGGGTTTTCGTAAAGCTCTACCCGGAAGCCGCCCGGGCGGCGGCGGACGCCACCGATGCGCGGCGAAAAGCCGGCGTCACGCTCGGGCCGCTCGATGGGGCGATCGTCTCGATCAAGGATCTGTTCGATGTCGCCGGCGAGCCGACCACGGCGGGCTCTCTGCTGCTCGCCAACGCAGCGCCGGCGCTGCGGGATGCCATTGTCGTGCAAAAGTTGCGCCAGGCCGGTGCAATCATCCTCGGCAAGACCAACATGACCGAGTTCGCCTTTACTGCGATCGGCGTCAATCCACATTATGGCACGCCCGGCAATGCTAGCGATGCCAGCCATATTCCGGGCGGCTCCTCCTCAGGCGCCGGCGTTTCGGTGGGCGAAGGCACCAGCGAAATCTCCATCGGTTCCGATACCGGTGGTTCGGTGCGCATTCCGGCATCGCTGAATGGCGTCGTCGGTTTCAAGCCGACTGCGCGGCGCGTGCCGCTTGCGGGTGCGTTTCCGCTGTCAGCCACGCTGGACTCGATCGGTCCGCTGGCCCGCACCGTCGCCGAATGTGCGGCGGCCGATGCAGTGATGTCGGGCGAAAACCTGGCGGCACTGTTGCCGCTGCCGCTGGACGGCCTGCGCATCGGTATTGCGCGCGGCGTGCTGTTCGATGATACGCAGGAAGAGGTCGCGACGACGTTCGACCGGTGTCTGCGCAAGATAGAGCTTAGCGGCGCACGGCTTGTGGAGCTGTCGATCGACGACCTGCTTGCCGATCTGCGCGTGGCAACCCAACGCGCGTCGATCGCGGCGATGGAAGGGGCGGAGATCCATGCCGACTGGCTGGCGACGGGAGCGACGAGGCCGGTCGACCCGCGGGTAAGCGGGCCATTGTCGCGCGCCGCCGCCATTCCGGCCACGGTTTATATCAGGGCAATGCGCCGCCGCACGGCGCTGGCCGCCGCGATGGATGACCGGCTGGCGTCGGTCGACGTGCTGGCCCTGCCGACCACACCGGTGACGGCGCCGACGATCGTGTCGATGACCAGCGACGAGGCTCTGTGCAACAGGACGGAAGGCCTTCTGCTGCGCAACACGCAGGTCGCCAACCAGTTCGATCTATCAGCCATCTCGCTGCCGATGCCGGGAATGACGCGTCCGGCCGGGCTGATGCTGGTGGCGCGCAATGGCCATGACCACCACCTGCTGCGCATCGCAGCGGGCGTGGAGGGGCTGCTTGCAAATTGATCGCACAGCGCGTGTCAGCGCGACGAGCAGTGGCCGCGTTCGCTGTCCTTGGCGGCGCGTTCGATGCTGGTGGCGACCAGCCAAGGCAGGGTGTACCGCTTGCCGTTGAAGGTCCGGGTACGGTTCTCGATCGAGCCGACAACAACGACCTTGCCGGCATAGAGCTTGTCTGAAAGATCGAGCGCCTTGTCTTGTTGCGGCAGGCGATCGATGTCGATTGAAACGCCTTTGATGAGCTTCCCAGCAGCAAGGTCGAGTGCGCTGTTCGATGGACAGGGTGCCGCCAGGCAGCGTATGCCGTTGTCGCAGAACACGTAGCTGCCCTGTTCGTTGGCGAAGGCTTGCGCCGTCGCCACGCAGAAGCCGGCGGTCAGCAGGAATTTTGTGACGCTTGCCATGCCGGCACCATCGCCGGCGAATTCGGGAAAATTGGGGCGCTTTCAGAAATCGGCAGGGAACCGCCGCCGGTAGTGCTCGACCACTTCGGGGTTGCGCAGATTGACCGGCAATCTGTTGGCCAGCACCAGCAAGGCTTCGCCAGCCGCGCCGACGCCCATGCGCATCATCGACTGCTCGGTAATCCCAGCCATGTGCGGGGTGACGATGACGTTGTCGAAGCCAAAATAAGGATGATTGGGCGGTAGCGGTTGTGTAGCAAAAACATCGAGCGCAGCGCCGCCGATGCGGCCCTTCTGCAAGGCCTCGATCAGCGCGTCGTCATCGATCACCGGCCCGCGCGAAACATTGATCAGCAGCCCATCCGGCTTCATCCGCTCAATGCGCTCGCGGCTGATCAGCCCCCGTGTTTCGGGCGTCAGCGGGCAGCACAGAACGATGATGTCGCTCTGTTCGATGAGTGCATCGATCGACAGGAAGCCGACCCTGTCCGGCGCCGGCCGCATGCTGCGCGTCGTCGCCACCACATTCAGATCGAACCCATGGGCGGCGATGTGGCCAACCGCCTGACCGATCGCGCCGAGGCCGACAATGCCGATCGTCTTGCCCGCTAGCTCGCTGGCCACCACCGTGTGTTCGCGGCCCGCCAGCCAGCCCTTCGCACGCAAGTCGCGGTCCAACACACGGAAGCGCCTAAGCAGCGCCAGCGCCGCGAACATCACATATTCGGCGACAGATCGCGCGTTCACCCCCGGCACGTTCGCCACCAGCACGCCGGCCGCATTGGCCGCTTCCATCGGTACCATGTCCAGCCCGGCGCCGTGGCGGATCGCGGCCCTGAGCTTCTTCGCGCCTTCGAAAAGCGCCGCAGGCAAGGGAGCGCGAACGATGATGACATCGGCGTTCCTCGCCTCGGCGGCCAGCGTGGCCGCATCGAGGGCGGAAGCAACGACGAGTTCGCCGGCCCCGGTCAGCATGGAAGCGGCACGAGGGTGCAGTCTGTGTGTTGACAGGATCTTGGGCATTTCAGGCCTTTTCGAGCGCAGGGCTTTCCGGTTCCGCCCCACGCCCCTCGATCAGCCCCTTCCAGTAGCTTTCCGCGCCTTGCAGGTGGGCGCTCATCAGCGCCTGGGCGAGATTGCCGTCGCGGCGCAGCAGCGCCTCGTAGATCTGGATATGCTCGGCATGGGAGCGCACGCTGCGTTCGGGATCGTTGAAATAGATCGGCAGGCGCAGTTCACCCATCATGTAGTAGACGCTGCAGATATTGTGGAAGACGCTGTTCTTGGTCGCCCGCACGATCTCGAGGTGGAACGCGCGGTCTTCCCGGGCAAGCCCTTCACCGGCGGCGATGCGATCCTCGGAGGCCTTCAGGATCTCGCGCAGCCGCTCGAAATTCTCCTCGGTGGCGCGTGAACAGGCAAGTTCGGCGGCCTTGATCTCGTGGATCTTGCGCAACTCGACCGTCTCGTAGATCTGGACGGGATCGAGCGGCAGGCCGGCGCGGGCGAACAGCGCCATCGCCTCGACGCTCGCCTGCTTCGTATCGATGTAGATGCCGGATTTCGCCCGTCGCTCGACGATGCGCATGGCCTCGAGAATGGCCAGCGCCTCGCGGATCTGGCCGCGGCTGACGCTGAAATGCTCTGCCAGTTCGCGCTCCGACGGCGTGCGGCCCGTCTCCTTGTCCGAATGGGAGAACAGATAGGCGGCGAGTTCCGCGAGAAGGTTCTTTTCTTTCATGTCAGCCGTGTTGCGCGTGCGCCTCCAGGAACCGCTCCGAAATGGTGAATCCCAGCCCGGGTCTATCAGGGATCGCTACCATACCGTCCTTTGCTTCGACAGTCTCTTCGATCAGATCGTGGATCATCGGGTTGGCGCCGAGCGAATATTCGACGGTGAAGCTCGCCGGCGAAGCGGCGCAGACATGCAGCCCGGCAAAGAAGCAGGGCGCGCCGGCCCAAAGATGCGGCGCAAAGCGCAGATTGAAGGCGCTGGCGATGGTGCCGATCTTCATCGCCTCGCTGATGCCACCGCAAAAGGCCGGATCCGGCTGGAAGATATCGGCGGATTTGAGCACGGCGAGGTCGCGGAAGGCATAGCGCGTCGCCTCGCTTTCGCCGGTGGCGATCGGGATCGAACCGCAGGCGCGCACCTCGGCCATGCCGGGCTTGTCGTCGGCGATCACCGGCTCCTCGAACCAGGCGAGATCGAGGTCGCCGGCGAGATGGATAAAGCGCTTGGCTTCGGCCACCGTGTAGGTGCCGTGCGCGTCGACCATCAGGTCGATATCGGGACCGAGCGCCCGTCTGGCGGCACGGACGCGAGCGGCCGAGATATGTGGGGCGCCGTCCATGGCGCCGACGCGCATCTTCAGCGCCTTGAAACCGCCCTTGGCGATGTAGGACTGCAGCTGGTCGCCGATGGCTTCCGCAGTGGCCCAGCCGCCGGAAGCATAGGCCGGCATGCGGTCCAGCTTGCGGCCGCCGAGCAGCCGCCAGACCGGAACGCCGAGCGATTTGCCAAGAATGTCCCACAATGCGATGTCGACGGCGCTGATAGCCGCGATGCTCATGCCGCGTCGCGCCAATTGCGGCATGGCGTGGCCGGCGCGAGCGGCGCTATCGTGGCGCGTGCCATTATAGAGCATCTCCCATATGACGCCGATGTCAGCCGGGTCGCGGCCGACCAGCTGCGGGCCGACCTCGTAGTTCAGCAAATGGACAAGGGCGCCGTAGCTGCCGGCGCTGCCGGCGGCATTCTTGCCCTCGCCCCAGCCGACCAGCCCGTCGTCGGTCTCGATGCGCAGGATGGCGGCGTCGAACGTCGCCACCTGACCGAAGTCGCTGCGGTGCTGCTTCGCGGCTTCGATCGGTATGCGGACCCACCAGGCTTGGACCGTCTTGATGCGCATGTTCATCCTCGGCCCGGCCGCGGTGAGGCGGAAGGGCTCTTTCCAAACGGCTCGGCTACTTGATCAGCGGCAGCAGCGTTTCCGCGTTGATGCGCATCTGGTCGGTGTAGAATTTCTCCGTGAGCACGCTGGAGCCGTGGTCCTGAATGAATTTCAGCTGCTCCGGCGAGATGTCGACGGGGTTGCGTTCGACCATGTCGGGATAGGGGGCAGCCGGCGTGCGGTCGACGGGGGCGACGAATTCATTGGTCAGCGCGCCGTCATAGCCGATCTCCTTCAGCGTGCCGACGATCTTCGGCCAGTCGATCTGCCCGAGGCCGGCGGCGAAGCGGTTGTTGTCGGCGACATGGAAGTCGTACAGGCGCTTGCCGACCTGCCGGATGGCGTCGTAGACGTTAAATTCTTCCATGTGGATGTGGTAGGCGTCGAGGCAGACGCCGCATTCGGGGCTGACCGCATCGGCCAGCGCCAGTGCCTGGGCGCCGCGGTTGAACAGATAGGTCTCGAAGCGGTTGAGCGGCTCGACCGCGATCTTGACGCCGACCTTCTTGGCGTGGGTGAAGCATTCCCGGGTGGCGTCGACCACCCATTTCCACTCCTCTTCCTCGGTGCCGTCCGGCACCACCTTGCCGACGGTGGCCGGAACCAGCGTGATGATCTCGCCATCAAGTTCGCTGACCATGGTCAGCACGTCCTTGACATACTGCACCGAGCGCTCGCGTTGGCCCTGGTCCTTGGCGGCGAGATTGCGCTCGCCCAGCATCAGCGTCACCGCTCCCCAGCAGCGAATGCCGTACTCGTTCAACAGTGCGCGCGTCTCCTTGGGCTTGTACTGATCGGGTTCGCCGGAAATCTCGATCGACTCGTAGCCGAATTTCTTGATGCGCTTGAGCGTCGTTTCCAGCGGCTCCGCCCGCATCCAATTGTGCGTCGAAAGATGCATGGTCTATCCTTCCCAGAATCGCCTGTACCAGTTCGCCTGCGGCGCACTCTGCCGAAGCGTGCCGCATGATTCTTCCCCAAGGCGTCCCAGCATTTTTTGCAAACTGGTTCGACCAATTGGGCCTGATGGGAGGTCTACAGTAATTTCATCTAGACGGCAAGAAGTGCTGCCATCAAGCGTTGGCTCCTGTCTATGCTATTGATTATACTTAGACATGTGGCCTAACTCGGCATGGTTGCAGGACCGCGGCAGCGCGTCAAATGGCTTGACCAGATTTCGGCATTTGGTAATACCAGAATAGCAGCGCTGAGCGCGCTGTGCAAAGAGACCAAAGACGCTGGCCCTGTTTTCAATCGCCGCTATGCTTGGTCGTGAAACATAGGGAGATGCCGATGCCGACGACGATGAAGGGGCCTGGTCTGTTCCTGGCGCAGTTTGCGGGCGACGCCGCGCCGTTCAATTCGCTGGCCTCGATCACCAAATGGGCGGCTGGTCTGGGCTACAAGGGCGTGCAGATCCCGACATGGGATGCCCGATTGTTCGATCTCGAGAAGGCAGCCTCCTCCAAGGCCTATTGCGACGAGGTGAAGGGCATCTGCGCCGATGCCGGCATCGAGATCACCGAACTGTCGACGCATCTGCAGGGGCAACTGGTGGCGGTGCATCCCGCCTATGACGCCCAGTTCGACGGCTTCGCGCCGGCTGCGGTGCACAACAATCCAAAAGCCAGGCAGCAATGGGCGGTCGAACAGATGAAGTTCGCCGCCAAGGCGTCGAAGAATCTCGGGCTCAAGGCGTCGGTGTCGTTTTGCGGCGCGTTGGCCTTCCCATACCTCTACCCCTGGCCGCAGCGGCCGGCGGGATTGATCGAGGAAGCGTTTGCCGAACTCGGCAAGCGCTGGAAGCCGATCCTCGACGTTTATGACGAGAACGGCGTCGATGTCGGCTACGAAATCCATCCAGGCGAGGACGTGTTCGACGGCGCGACATTCGAGATGTTCCTCGATGCGGTCGGCGGCCATAAGCGCTGCAACATCAACTACGACCCGTCGCACTTCCTGCTGCAGCAGCTCGACTATCTCGAATTCATCGACATCTACCACGAGCGGATCAAGGCGTTCCACGTCAAGGATGCCGAGTTCAATCCGACCGGGCGGCAAGGTGTCTATTCCGGTTACCAGAGCTGGACCAACCGTGCCGGGCGTTTCCGCTCGCTCGGTGACGGGCAGGTGGATTTCAGCGGCATCTTCTCCAAGCTCACCCAATACAATTACGATTCATGGGCGGTGCTGGAATGGGAATGCTGCCTCAAGCACCCGGAGGATGGTGCGGCCGAAGGCGCTCCCTTCATCCAGCACCACATCATCAGGGTGACGGAAAAAGCATTCGACGACTTCGCCGGCGGCACGACCGATAAAAAGATGCTGCGCGGCATGATGGGGATCTAGCACAGATATCCCTCCCCCTCGAAGGGAGGGTCGATCCACGCAGCGGATCGGGGTGGGGTCGCCGGGCGTAGAGCTCGGCATGAACCAACCCCACCCGGCCGTGCGGGCCACCTTCCCCTCAGCGGAGGGGTATTTCAGTGACGAGGGAGAAAATCATGGTTGGCGCATCGAAGACGGAAACGGGAGGCGGTCCGATCCGCTACGGCATGGTTGGCGGCGGACAAGGCGCCTTTATCGGCGCGGTGCACCGCATCGCGGCGCGCATTGATAACGAGTTCGTGCTGGTTGCCGGGGCCCTCTCGTCGAATCCGGAGCGCGCCAAGGCCTCGGCGGCCGAGCTTGGGCTCGATCCGGCACGCAGCTACGGCTCCTATGCCGAGATGGCCAAGGCGGAGGCCAAGCGGCCGGATGGCATCGAGGCGGTGGCCATCGTCACGCCGAACAATGTGCACGTGCCGGCAGCCAAGGCTTTTCTCGAGGCCGGCATCCATGTCATCTGCGACAAGCCGCTGGCGACGTCGCTGGCCGAGGCGAAGAGGTTGGCCGCGCTGGTCGAGAAGACCGGCAAGGTGTTCGTGCTGACGCATAACTACACCGCCTATCCGATGGTGCGGCAGGCACGCGAGATGGTGGCCAAGGGACAGCTCGGCGATATCCGTATCGTGCAGTCGGAATATCCGCAGGACTGGCTGACCGAAGACCTGGCCGCCACCGGCCAGAAGCAGGCTGCGTGGCGCTCTGACCCGAAGCAGGCGGGTGCCGGCGGTGCGCTGGGCGATATCGGCACGCATGCCTACAACCTTGCCCGTTTCGTCTCCGGGCTGGAGCTCGATTCGTTGTCGGCCGATCTCGATGCCTTCGTGCCGGGGAGGCTGCTCGACGACAACATCAATGTGCTGCTGCGCTTCAAGCCGGTCGGCGGGTCGCACCCGGCGAAGGGAATGATCTGGGCAAGCCAGGTGGCGCCCGGCCACGAGAACGGGTTGAAATTGCGCATCTACGGCTCGAAGGGCGGCCTCGAATGGGTGCAGGCCGACCCGAACTATCTCTGGTACACGCCGTTCGGCCAGCCGAAGCAGTTGATTACCCGTAATGGCGCCGGCGCGCTCCCCGTCGCCGGGCGCGTCAGCCGCGTTCCGCCAGGGCATCCGGAAGGCTATCTCGAAGGTTTCGCCAACATCTATCAGGAAGCCGCGCGGGCTATTCGTGCAGCGCGCCGGAAGGGCGGGAAGCCGGCCAAGGATGTCGTCTTCCCGACCGTGCAGGACGGCGTCGAGGGCATGGCCTTCATCGAGGCCTGCGTGAAGTCGTCGAAGAAGAACGGGGCGTGGACGAAGCTTTAATCGCTGCGCCCGGTTAATGGGAAGTCCCCGTCACCCGGATTGCCAGCCGAATTGCAAGGCAATTCGGGGCAATCCGACCTTTCCTCGTGGGGAGAGGAGATCGTTGGCGCTGGCGTTCACCTCTTTTCCCCGGCGGGGAGAAGGTGGCCACGAAGCGGCCGGATGAGGGGGCTTGTGGCGAAGTCGCCGGAGGAGCAAGCCCGGCCGTAAAAAGGGGAGGGGCGTCGATGAAAATCGGCATGTGCATGTTGTTGTGGACGACCAGTGTCTCGAAAAAACACGAGCCGTTGTTGAGGGACATCAAGGCGACCGGCTTCGACGGCGTCGAGATACCGGTCTTCTCCGGCACGCCGGACAACTACAGGAAACTCGGCGAGCTGCTCGACCGTATCGGGCTGCAACGCACCGCCGTCTCGGCGATGGGCGATCCGGCGATGAATTTGATCTCGCCGGATGCCTCGACGCGCAAGGCCGGTATCGACTACATGAAATCGGTGATCGACTGCGCTCAGGCGCTTGGCGCGAACACGTTGAGCGGCCCGCTCCATTCGACACTCGGGGTCTTCTCCGGCAGCGGGCCGACGGCGGCCGAGAAAAAACGTTCGGTCGCTTCGCAGCGCGTCATCGGTGACCATGCCGGCAACAAGGGTGTCACCATCGGGCTGGAGGCGCTCAACCGCTTCGAATGCTATCTGCTCAACACGATGGACGATTTGTCGGCGCATATCGACACGATCGACCGGCCGCACATCAAGGCGATGTACGACACGTTCCATGCCAACATCGAAGAGGCTGACCCGATCGGGGCCTATACGCGCAACCGCAAGAACATCGTCCATATCCATATTTCGGAGAACGATCGCGGCGTGCCGGGCCGCGGCCACGTCCCCTGGAAGGAGACTTTCTCCGCCATTCGCAAGAGCGGCTACGACGATTGGCTGACGATCGAGGCGTTCGGGCGTTCGCTGAAGGATCTGGCCGCGGCCACCAAGGTGTGGCGCGACTTTTCCGAAGGCCCGGAAGCTGTTTACCGCGACGGCTACAGGCATATCAGGAATGGATGGAGGAAGGCGCCCTAACCGCACGCCTGCGCAACTCCCCCCGTCAGCCCTGGCCGGCCTGGATCCGGTTGTAGTCGTGGATCGTCCTGCTCAAGCGGCGGCGCAGGAAATTGGAAATGTTGTCGAAGATGAAAACGACGAGCAGGACCAAGAGCACCATGTAGAAGACATTGGCCCAGTTGGAATTGGTGCGCATGGCCTCCCAGAGCTTCAGGCCGATGCCACCGGCACCGACGGCGCCGATGATCGTCGCGCCCCTGGTGTTGGATTCCCACTGATAGAGTGTCTGGCTGATGAAGACCGGGATCACTTCCGGCAGCACGCCATAGCGCTGCACCAGCAAGCCGTTGGCGCCGGTCGACTGGATGCCCTCGCGTGGCTTGTCGTCGATGTTCTCGAGGCCTTCCGAATAGACTTTGCCGAGCGTGCCGATCTCGGTGAAGAAAATCGCGGCGCTGCCGGCAAGCGGCCCCGGGCCGAAGGCGCGGGTGAAGAACAGCGCCCAGATCAGCATGTCGACCGAACGCATGAAATCGAAGAACCGCTTTAGCACTTGGCTAAGCAGGCCGCTCGGGGTGATGTTGCGGGCGGCGAAGAAGGCGAGCGGGAAGGCAACGATGCCGCCGAGCAAGGTGCCGAGAAACGCCATGACAATGGTCTGGAACAGCTTCGTCCAGACGTCGCCATGCTGCCATTGGGCGTTGTTCCAGATATTATCGGCGGCCAGCGCAATGTTTGATGTGCCCGGCTTGAGCTGGGGTCCGGACACCAGCAACGAGACCACCTCGCCAGGCGACTTGCCGAAGAAGGGCGAGCGCGTGTCGAAGACGAAATTCGCCCAGCCGAGGAAGCGCTTGCGGACCTTGACGCGATCGACGGTTATACGGACCTCGCCGGCAAAGCCCATCCTGGCGACGATCTCATCGTCATGCGCGGTGATCCACTCCGGCACCGGGCCGGATATTACCGGTTTGCCGCTGGCCAAGGACACCGGCACCGTCTGGCCATTGGCGACCAGCGTCGCCTCGGTCTTGTCGAAGATGACCGATTTGGCCCGGCCGTCGATCAGGATGGTGTAGGAACCGTTGGCGTTGGTGATGACCCAATCGGGATGCGGGTCTTCGCCGAGCGCCGAAAAACGCGGGTATCTGGGTGTGATCTGAGGCTGGTCGAGACGGAATTCCGGCTGCAGATCGTAGCTGATCCATTGCGTCAGGAAGAGCGGCAGGCGCTCCCAGTGCGATTCCCTCAGCACTTGCGGCAGGCTGAAGAACCACAAGGCGTAGAGGAGATAGAGCAGGATGCCTGTGAACAGGACCAGCGGGCCGAAGCGTTTGTACAAGGGCCGCCGGAACACTTGGGGAAAGCGCTCCTCGATCGACCGCATCTCATCGGCGGTCATTGCGGCCATGGGCCGTCTTCTTGTTGATTTGCCATGATCTTTTCCAAAAACCGGAATCCACTTTTTGGGATCATGGTCAGGCACCCATCATGAATGCCTGCTCGCCGACGAGCTTGCGGCGTAGCCAGGCGGAAAACTGGTCGACGAGGAAGATCGTCGTGAACAGCAGCAGCACCAATGCCAGCGTCTTGGCGCCGAAGCCGCGCGAGATGGAGAGCTTCAGTTCCTCGCCGATGCCGCCACCGCCGACCGCGCCGATAATGGTCGAGATACGCACATTGATCTCGATCCTGAGCAGCGTGTAGGACATGAAATTGGGCAGCACTTGCGGCAGGCCGGCAAAGCGCACGCGCTCGAACCAGTTGGCGCCGACCGCGCGCAGGCCTTCTTCGGCGCGCATGTCGATGTTTTCGTTGATCTCGTAGAAGAGCTTGCCGAGGGCGCCGATGGAATGCAGGCCGATGGCGATAACGGCTGCGACCGGGCCGGTCGAGAGGATGGCTGCGAACAGGCCGGCAATGACGATCTCGGGGAAGGCGCGAAGCAGTTCCATGAAGCGCTTGACGACGAGCCTGAGCACCGGACTCGGCGTCAAGTTGCGCGCGGCGATGAAGGAAAAGGGCACCGCAAAGACAAAGCCGATGAAAGTGGAAACCAGCGCCACGTTAAGCGTGGTGAGCATCAGCTCGAAATATTCGGGTAGATAAAAGCCGCCCCAGAGATAGACGCGGCCAAGCGGGAAGTTGAACTCTTGGCTGCCCTTGTCGTGCGGCGATGTGATGTCGAACAGCGCCCGCCAGACGTCGTTCCAGTCCTTGGGAACAAGCCAACTAAGGAAATCCAGTATGTGCGGCAGCCGATCGAAGAAATGTCCGGCATTGGCCTCGTCGGCGAACCACATGGCTGTGCACATGGCGACAAGCAGTGAGCCGATGCCGAGCGCCGTGTAGAACCGGCGCAAGGACGTCTGGCGTCGCCAGGCGTCTGCTGCCTGCCGGACCGCGTCTGAACGAATTGTAGCGGCGAAGGTCATACGGGGTCACGAGCGGACACACAAAAAGGGCGGCGACCGCATCGGCCCGAAAGTCGACTTTCGGAAAGCACGATGCGGCATCTAAGTGTTAGAGCGTACTTTGTGCGTCCAAGTGGACGCACGTCGCTCTAATGGACGCCGTCCTTTTCGCAATTGTCGTCAGCCGCCGATCGCGGCTTTGCGGGCTTCGACGATGACGCTGTAGAAGTCCGGCTTCACCGGAACATAGCCAGTGAAATCGCCGCCTTCGATGGCCTCGAAGCAAGGCTTGTCCTTGGCCGGCAGGCCGGTGAAGAAGTTGGCGAGCTTGGCGCTCATGTCGCCGCCGAGTGCGGTGCGCACGACCAGCGGGCCGTTCGGGATCAAGCCGGAGCGCCAGACTTCAACGAAATCGTTGGGGTCCACGGCGCCCTTGGCGACTTCCTTGTGGAAGGTGCCGGAGGTGTAGCCGTTCTTGAAGTCGCCGATGCCCGAGGAGTCGTCAACCGCAACATCGACCTTGCCGTCGCGAACCGCGAGAAGGTTGTTCTCGTGGCCGCCATTGAACTGGGTCGAGGCGAAGAAGGTTTCGTTCGAAGCGCCGGTGTCCTTCGGGATCTGGGTCAGCGGGATCAGGTAGCCGGAGGTCGAATCCGGGTCGGCATAGCCGAGCTTCTTGCCCTTGGCCGACTTGATGTCGGTGATGCCGGACGACTTCAGCGCAAGGCCGATCGAATAATAGCCGGTCGCGCCGTCGGTCTGCTGGGTGGTGAGGATCGGGGTCACGGCGTTCGGATCCTTGAGGTAGACGCTGGCATAGCCCGACGCGCCAAGCTCTGCGAAATCGAGCGTGCCGCCGAGCAGGCCCTGGATAACGCCGTCATAGTCGGCGGCCGGGAACAGCGAGACCTTCTCGAAGCCGAATTCGGACTTCAGGTGATCGGCGAGGCACTGAAAGTTGCGCAGCCGGTCCGCTTCGTTTTCACCGCCAAGGATGCCGATGCGGAATTCCTTGATATCCTGGGCGTGAGCGGCGCTTGCCGCGATGGCGAGCAATGAAACGGCGCCAAAAACCATCTTCCTGAACATTATCTCTCTCCTGTTGGTCCCGGCCTCGCGCCGGTAGCGTTAGAATTTTTTGACAGGTGCCTTTGACGCGGGCGGGCGATCAGGCCGTTCTCAATATCCCGGGAATGCGGGCTCGAGCGGTCCGGCGGATGCAGCGATTTTCTGTTTGATGGCGACACTGGTGGAGGTGATGGCCTCGGAGATTTCGCCGCCATTGCTGTCGGCGCCGTAGACCATGCGCACGGCCTCGCGGTTGAGGGCTTCGGGCGGGCCGTCGAAGACGACCTTGCCGGCAGCCATGCCGATGATGCGGTTGCAGTAGGTGCGGGCCGTATCCAGCGTATGCAGATTTGTGATGACGGTGATGCCCTCGCGCAAATTGATGTCCTGTAGCGAATCCATCACCACCTTGGCATTGAGCGGATCGAGCGAGGCAATCGGCTCATCCGCCAGCAACACCTTCGGCTGCTGCATCATGGCGCGCGCAATCGCAACGCGCTGCTGCTGGCCGCCGGAAAGGGTGCCGGCCGGCTGTAGGGCGGTGCGGGCGATGTCGAGGCGCTCGAGGGCTGCAACCGCCTCGGCGCATTCACCGCGGGAGAACATGCCAAATAGGTTGGACAGCGTCGAGCGGTGGTTGAGCCGGCCGAGCAGCACATTGGTCAGCACGTCGAGGCGCGGCACGAGATTGAACTGCTGGAAGATCATGGCGCAGTCGCGCTGCCATCGCCGGAGCGGCGAGCCGCGCAACCCGGAGACCTCGACGCCGTCGAACAGGATGGATCCCTGGCTGGGATCGATGAGGCGGTTGATCATGCGCAGCAGCGTCGATTTGCCGGCGCCTGAACGGCCGATGATGCCGACCATCTGGCCTTGCGGAATCGCGATGTGAACATTGCTGACGGCAGTGTTCTTGCCGAACCGGCGGGTGACGCCGCGGATTTCGAGCGTAGCTGACATTTCGAGCGTAGCTGACATGGTGCAGGCTCCAGTCCAATCGCAATTGAAGGTCTGTTTACCCTGGCTAGCGCAGCCGCATGAACCTGCGGTGTCGGAACGATGTCAGTTTTGTTACCGCCCACAGCCTGGAGCGGCGCGGCCGATCCAGCACGAGAAGCTCGAATGGTGAATGGTGGCAAGAGAGGCTTCCCTAAGCCTCGAAACCTATTCGTCCCGCCATTCACTACTCACCATTCACCATTCACGATCCCTTAGCCGCCATATTTCTCCAGAAACGCCTCCGCCGACAGCTCCCGAAAATCGTCGAGCGCGGCGCGCAGCCTTGCATGATCCCAGTCCCACCAGGCGAGCGCCTGGTAGCGTTCCGCGGTGCGGCGGTCGAAGCGTTCGCGGATCGGCTTGGCCGGCACGCCGGCGACAATGGTGTAGGGCGCGACGTCCTTCGACACCACCGCGCCGGCGCCGACCGCAGCGCCGTCGCCGACGGTGACGCCGGGCAGGATAGTCGAGCCGTGGCCGAGCCAGGTGTCGTGGCCGATGGTGACGCGTTTGGCGCGGCGCTTGGCGAAGAATTCGCTCTCGTGCTCGGCGTCGTCCCAATAATCCGAGGCGCGATAGGTGAAATGGTGCAGCGCCGGCCGCCAGGTCGGATGGTTGGTAGCGTTGATGCGCACGCTTGCGGCGATGTTGGCGAATTTGCCGATCGTTGCGCACCAGACGCCGCAGTCCTGCATCATGTAGGAATAGTCGCCGAGCGTGCTTTCGGAAACCCGGCAGCGCTCGGCGATCTCGGTCCAGCGGCCAAGCGTTGAGTTCTCTACTTCCGCCGTCTCGTGGATCACCGGCGCCTCCAACAGTTTCCTCGTCATGCGGCAATTTTTCCGGCGGCGAAGGCGGTCACGTCGATGATACGGTCGGCCACCGCCTCACGCACGTCGTGATCGTGGAAGATGCCGAGCAAAGCGACGCCCGCCGCCTTCTTGGTGGCGATCAGGGAAATCACCACGTCGCGGTTCCTGGCGTCGAGCGAAGCGGTCGGCTCGTCGAGCAGCAGGATCGGGTGCTCGGTGATGAAGCCGCGCGCGATGTTGACGCGCTGCTGTTCACCGCCGGAGAACGTCGCCGGCGGCAGCGCCCAGAGCTTCTCCGGCAGGTTGAGCTGCGCCAGCAAGGCGCGTGCCTTGCCGTGCGCGACCTCGCGCTCCTCGCCGCGCTCGACCAGCGGTTCGGCCACGACATCGAGCGCAGAGACACGCGGCACGGTGCGCAGGAACTGGCTGACATAGCCGATGGTAAGCCGGCGCACGGCAAGCACGGTGCGCGGGCTGGCGGTTGCGAGATCGATCAGCCCGCCCTCGTGCTGGACGATGATCTGGCCTTCGTCGGCGGCATAATTGCCGTAGAGCATCTTCAGGATCGAGCTCTTGCCGGCGCCGGACGGGCCGCCGAGCACGGCGCATTCGCCGGCCCTGATCGCGAACGAGACACCGGCGACCACCGGCAGTTTGATGCCGTCGCGCAGATGCATGGTGAAGCTCTTCGCGACATCGGAGACAACGAGCGGGGTTGCCATCAGAGGGTTCTCCAATCGTCATTTGTCTGCGGGCCGGAGTACCCCCACCTTCGGTCCGACCTCCCCACAAGGGGGAGGTAGGGCGCCGGCGTTTTACCCTCCCCCTTGTGGGGAGGGTCGCTGCGAAGCAGCGGGGTGGGGGTAGGTGCCAGGCAAATGCGTCCCATGGTCACACCTGCAGGATCGAGGACACAAGCAACTGGGTGTAGGGCGCGCGCGGATCGTCGAGGACGCGGTCGGTGAGGCCGCTTTCGACGACGCGGCCGTCCTTCATCACCATTATGCGCTGCGACAGCAGACGTGCTACGGCGAGATCGTGGGTGACGACGATGGCCGCCAGGCCGAGATCGGTGACCAGGCCGCGCAACAGATCGAGCAGGCGCGCCTGCACCGAGACGTCGAGGCCGCCGGTTGGCTCGTCCATGAACACCAGCCGCGGCCCGGTGACGAGGTTGCGGGCGATCTGCAGGCGCTGGCGCATGCCTCCGGAAAAGGCGCGCGGCTCGTCGTCGATGCGGTCTTCGTCGATCTCGACACGCGACAACCAGTCGACCGCGGTGGCGCGGATTTTTCCATAGTGGCGGTCGCCGACCGCCATCAGCCGCTCGCCGACATTGGCGCCGGCCGACACCGTCATGCGCAGCCCGTCGGCCGGGTTCTGATGGACAAAACCCCAATCGGTGCGCATCAGGAAGCGGCGCTCGGCCTCGCTCATGCGGTAAAGTTCGCGAAACTGGCCGTCGCGCATCCGGTAGCTGGCGGTGCCGGAGCTGGGCAGCAGTCGAGTTGACAGGCAGTTGAGCAAAGTCGTCTTGCCGGAACCGGATTCGCCGACCACCGCCAGCACCTCGCCCGGCCAGAGGTCAAAAGTGACGTTCTCGCAGCCGACGCGCGAGCCGTAGAATTTGGACAGCGCCGAAACGCGCAGCAGCGGTTCGTCTGTCATTGCTTCTCCTTACCCTCCCCCTCGTGGGGAGGGTCGGCGCGTAGCGCCGGGGTGGGGGGTGAGGCGGTGGCAGTACCCCCACCCGCGCCTTCGGCGCGACCTCCCCACAAGGGGGAGGTAGGGGCGTTGCGCCGCCTCTCGCAATGATCGGTATCGGAGCAGACGAACATGTGGCCGCCATGGTCGTCGAGGATGACCTCGTCGAGATAGACGTTCTCGGCCGCGCACAGCGCGCAGGGCTGGTCGAAGGTCTGCACCTCGAACGGATGGTCCTCGAAATCGAGGCTGACCACATCGGTGAAGGGCGGCAGCGCGTAGATGCGCTTTTCGCGGCCGGCGCCGAACAATTGCAAAGCCGGCGAACGGTGCATCTTCGGATTGTCGAATTTCGGCGTCGGCGAGGGATCCATCACATAGCGGCCCTCAACCTTGACCGGGTAGGCGTAGGTGGTGGCGATGCGGCCATGCCTGGCGATGTCTTCGTAGAGTTTTACATGCATCAGACCGTATTCCTCCAGCGCATGCATCTTGCGCGTCTCCGTCTCGCGTGGTTCGAGGAAGCGCAGCGGTTCGGGGATGGGCACCTGATAGACCAGCACCTGGCCGGCACGCAGCGGATATTCGGGAATGCGGTGGCGCGTCTGGATGATGGTCGCCTTGGCCGTCTCGGTGGTGACGGCGACATTGGCGACCTTCTTGAAGAAGGCGCGGATCGAAACCGCATTGGTGGTGTCGTCGGCGCCCTGGTCGATGACCTTGAGCACATCGTCCGGGCCAATGATCGAAGCGGTGACCTGCACGCCGCCGGTGCCCCAGCCATAGGGCATCGGCATTTCGCGCGAGGCGAACGGCACCTGGTAGCCGGGGATGGCAATGCCCTTGAGGATGGCGCGGCGGATCATCCGCTTGGTCTGCTCGTCAAGATAGGCGAAGTTGTAGGTGGCGATGTCCGCTGGTTGTGCACTCATTCCGCTGCCTCCCTCTTTTCTTCGGCCTTGCCGGCATTTTCGCGGGCATCATGCTCGGCGCGCATGCGGCGCACGAGGTCGAGCTCGGCCTGGAAGTCGACATAATGCGGCAGCTTCAGATGCTCGACGAAGCCGGTCGCCTGGACATTGTCGGAATGCGAGATGACGAACTCCTCGTCCTGCGCTGCGGCGATGACATCCTCACCCAACTCCGAGGCGCGCAGCGCGCGGTCGCATAGCGCCATGGCCATGGCCTTGCGCTCGCTCTGGCCGAAGACGAGGCCATAGCCGCGGGTGAATTGCGGCGGCGCCTTGGCCGAGCCCTTGAACTGGTTGACCATCTGGCATTCGGTGACGCGGATGCTGCCGAGCGGCACGGCAAAGGGCAGTTCCGACACGTCCAGTTCCAGTTCGACCTCGCCGATGCGAACCTCGCCGACGAAGGGATGGTTGCGCGCGTAGCCGCGCTGGGTGGAATAGCCAAGCGCCAGCAGAAACCCCTCGTCGCCGCGCGACAGCGCCTGCAGGCGGATGTCGCGCGCCATCGGGAATTCGAGCGGCTCGCGGGTGATGTCGCCGGGGGTATGATCCCCAGGCATGTCGCCGTCGGGCTCGATCAGGCCTTCGCGGGCGAGGATGGCCGAGACGCGCGGCATGGCTTCCGCCTCGCCTGCGCGCTGCTCCGGTTCGGCGACATCGCCGCCGGCGGCGAGCTCGGGATCGAGCAGGCGGTGGGTGTAGTCGAATGTCGGGCCGAGCAGCTGGCCGCCGGGCAGGTCCTTGTAGGTCGCCGACACCCGTCGCTCGACCAGCATCGTGCCGGTGTCGATAGCCCTTGTGTAGCCGAAACGCGGCAGCGTCGTGCGATAGGCGCGAACCAGGAAGATCGCCTCGATCATGTCGCCGCGCGCCTGGACGATGGCGAGTGCCGCCAATTCCCGGTCGTAGAGCGAACCTTCGCTCATCACCCGGTCGACGCCGAGCGCCAGCTGCTCGACGATCTGGTCGAGGCGAAGTGCGGGCACCGAGCGGTCGCCGCGCCGGCGGTCGGCGAGCAGTTTGTGGGCGTTGCGAATGGCCGCTTCGCCACCCTTTACCGCGACATACATCCTATGCCTCCATCGTCTTGATGCGCGTCGTGCGCGGCAGGCAGGCAATTGCTTCGGACGTGGCGAGGATGATGTCGACGCCACGCGGAAAACGCTGGTTGTTCTGCTTCCATTGCTCGACGAAATGGCGCGGCATTTGCGCCGGCGCGATCGTCGCCGTCTTCTCGATGCCCGGGCCTTCGAGCAGCAGCGGAGCGCCGGAGACAAGATCGCTGACCTCGAGGATCAGCGTCGTGGAGCGATCGGGATAATCCTGGGTGCCTTGCGAAAACCCGTCGAGCGCCATCATCTCGGCCGGCGTGGCGATCAGCGCGAAATGCGCGTCGGCCGGGGTGTTGGCCAGCGGCGCGCCGGTATGAAAGCCAAGCCAGGATTTCACCGTCGCTGAAGCCTGCAAGGCGTGGTCGAGCCAGAGCGGCGTGTCGTTATCGCACAGCGCCAGCGCAACGGCCCCGGCGGTGGCCGACAGCGGCACCGGGGGGTGGGCGAGGGCCGGCAGCGGCTGCACACTACCTGGCCGCGCCATCGCGTCCATAACGGCACGGAATACGGTCTGGGCATTGAATACCGGATCGGCGAAGCCGCCTTCAATGGATTGAGTGGCGATATCCATCAGTCTTCTCCGCGCACCATGGTGAAGAAATCGACCTTGGTCGCCGCCGTCTCGGCGCGGCGCTGTTCACGCGCCTTGGCCAGTGCCGCCTGCAATGGCGCAACGATCCTGATCTCGACCTCATTGCGGTGGGCCGGGTCCTGCCACAGCGCATCGGCGATCGCCGCCAGCCTTGCCTTCTGCTTGTCGCGACCAAGTGCGTAGCAGTGGCCGACATGGCCGGACGCAAGCCGCACCGTGGCACGGGTGACCGTCGCCTCGCCGACATTGAAAGGGGCACCACCGCCGCCGATGCGGCCGCGTACCGTAACCAGGCCGGTTTCGGGGCCACGCAGAAGTTCCGCTTCGCAGGGCAGGCCGGTTTCGTCCCACAGGCGGACGATGTCTTCGCCGGCCGATTGCGCCAGCGTCGCCATCACGGCCTTGCGCTCGGCCTGCTCTCGCGCTTCCCGTCCTCGCATGGCCGTACTCCTCGTTTGCGTGAATTTGTCTATTGATATAGACAACTATACAAATTATACTCGTTATCTAGCGCGTGTCCATGACGGGCACGTGACACCGGCCAAAAGATCGGCGCAAAGAATTGGGGCGGGAGATGATCGGACAAGCCAACCGCATCGAGCGGCGCAGCGGTGTCGCGCTGTGGCGGCAGATCGCCGACCAGATACTGCATTCGATCGCCGCCGGCGATTTTCCCGAGAATGCCGCGCTGCCGCCGGAGATCGCGTTGGCCGGACGCTATGGCGTCAACCGCCACACGGTGCGTAGCGCTATCGCAGCGCTAATGCAGGAGGGTGTGCTCAGGGCGGAGCAGGGGCGCGGCACCTTCGTGCTGTCGCGCAAGCTGCTGTCTTATCCGATCGGCGCCCGCACCCGCTTTTCCGAGGGATTGCAAGGACAGGCGTCCGAGCGGCATATCACCTTGCTCGCGTCATCGATCGAGCCGGCCAACCGTCGTGTCGCAGAGGGCTTAGGCCTTGCGACGGGGGCCGATGTGATACGCCTGGAAACGCGCGGCGAAGCCGATGGAATGCCGGTATCCCGCGCGGCCGGCTGGTTCGATGCCAGGCGCTTTGCCGGCATCGATGCCGCCATGGCGGAAACCGGTTCGATCACCGCATCGCTGGCACGTTTCGGCATCGACGACTATCTCAGGCAATCGACCGTGCTGTCGGCGCGCCATGCCCATGCCGCCGACCTTGCTGACCTCGACCTGCAGCCCGGCGCCATCGTGCTAGTGACGGTCGCCGTCAACGTCACGCCCGACGGTCAGCCGATACAGTTTTCGGAGTCGCGCTTCCCGGCCGAGCGGATCGAGCTCAAATTGTCGGCGCTCTGAGATGCGGCAGCCCTGGCATCATCCGACTTGAATGACGGCCTTGATCAGGCCGGACTTCTCATGCGCCCAGCGGGCGAGGTCGTGCGGCGTCTCGCCAAGCGTGGTGCGGTGGGTGACCAGCTTTGCCAGCGGCAGCGCGCCGTTGCGGATCGAGGCGGCGACATGGTCGAAATCGGCACGCAGGGCGTTGCGGCTGCCGATCAGCATCATCTCGCGCTTGTGGAATTCGGGATCGGAAAAGGCGATGTCGTCCTTGACGACGCTGACCAGGACCAGCGCCCCGCCGTGCGCGACATGGGCGAAGGCCGACTGCACCGACCGGGTGTTGCCGGTGGCATCGAAAACCACGTCGAAGCCGTCGCCGCCGGTTGCTTCCCGCACCAGGTCGGCAGCGGTGCCTCGCGAGCCGTCGAGCGTCGCGAAGCCGAGTTCGCTTTCGGCAAAGCCAAGCCGTTCAGCGCTCATGTCGAGCAGCGTCACATCGAGCCCGGCGATGCGGGCGAACAGCGCCGTGCCGAGCCCGATCGGGCCTGCGCCGATGACCAGCGTGCGCGCACGTGGATCAGCCAGCGAGCGCCGCACGGCATGGGCGCCGATCGCCAGGAATTCGACGGCGGCGGCATCGGCCAGCGACAGGCCGTTTGCCGGATAAAGATTTTGCGCCGGCACCAGGATCTGCTCGCACATGGCGCCGTCGCGGTGGACGCCGAGCACCTCGATCCTGACGCAGCAATTCGGCTTGCCTTGCCGGCAGGCGATGCATTTGCCGCAGGCGAGATAGGGATTGACGATCACCGCTTCGCCGACGGCGAGATCGACGTCCACGCCAACCTCGATCACGGTGCCGGAAACCTCGTGGCCCATGATGCGGGGATAGGCGAGGAACGGGTGCTTGCCTTCGAAGATGTGATAGTCGGTGCCGCAGATGCCGACATGGCTGACGGCGACCAGCGCCCAGCCGGCGGGGGGGGCGCCAGGCGCCGGACGATCTTCGAGGACAAGTTCGCCGGGCGAGCGGCAGACGACGGCTTTCATGCTTCAATCCAGTCGGTTCATGGCACTGCCGGCCCTGCTGTGGCGAGGCCGGCGATTGTTGGGAGGCGGTCTATTTGCCGCGGCGGCGCAGCCCGTCGAAATAGACGATGACGATGATCAGCACGCCGGTGATGATGCGCTGCCAGAAGGCGTTGACGTTGAGCAGATTGGCGCCGTTGTTGATGGTGGCAAGGATGAAGGCGCCGAGCAGCGGTCCGTGCACGGAGCCGACAGCGCCGAACAGCGAGGTGCCGCCGATCACCGAGGAGGCGATCGCCTGCAATTCCCAGCCCTCGGCCTGCGTCGGATTGCCGATGCCGATGCGCGAGGCAAGCAGCACGCCGACGAAGGCCGCGCACAGGCCCGACAGCGTGTAGGCCATGTAGATGGTGCGCTGGACGTTGACGCCTGACAGGCGCGACGCCTCGGCGTTGGAGCCGACCGAGAACAGATAGCGGCCCCAGCGGCTGTGGTGCAGGAAGATGTAGGCTGGGATGCCGACCAGGATCACCATCCAGAACAGATTGGGGACGCCGGCGAAGGAACTGCGCGAGAACGTCTGGAAGGCGTCGTTGTTGATCGAGATCGAGTTGCCGTTGGTCATCAACAGACCGATGCCGCGCAGCGAGGTCAGCGTCGCCAGGGTGATGATGAAGGGCGGCAGGCCCATCTTGACGATGCCGAACCCATGGAACATGCCGATGGCGACGCCGACCAGCAAGGTGATCAGGATGGCGAGGAAAACCGGTGTCCCGGCGTTGATCAGCATCGCGACGATGACAGTGGCGAAGCCGACCACGGCGCCGACGGAAAGATCGATGCCGCCGGTGATGATGACGAAGGTCTGGCCGACCGCCAGGATGGCGATCATCGACCCTTGCCGCAACAGGTTGGAGATGTTGTTGGCCGAGGCGAAGCTCGGCGTCGCCACCGACAGGATGATCCATAAAAGAACCAGCAGCGCCAGCAGTGTCAGCCCGAACAGGGCGTTGTAGTTGCGTTTCGGCCTTTCGGCAGCGATCGCCTCGGTGCTCATATCCGTCCTCCCGGTTTTTCTTGTTTCTCGGCCAGCGCCTGGGTGAGGATCTCCTCGTGGTCAGCGGTACGAAAGCCGTGCGTGGCCACCAGCTTGCCGCGCCGGAACACGTGCAGCGTGTCGGCGAGTTCATAAACCTCGGGCAGGTAGGACGAGATCAGGATGATGCCGGCTCCCTTGGACAACAGCGCGCCGAACAGGCGGTAGATCTCGGCCTTGGTGCCCACGTCGACGCCGACAGTCGGCTCGTCGAAGATGAATAGCTTGGCGCCATGGGCGAGCCATTTGCCGATGACGATCTTCTGCTGGTTACCGCCGGACAGGCTGGAGGCCAGCGCGCCGCGCGTCGGCGTCTTGATGCGCAGGTCGGCGATCTGGCGATCGGCTTGCGCCTTTTCCTGCGCGCGGGAGATCAGCAGATTGCTGGAGATGCGCTTGTAGATCGGCAGATTGAGGTTGAGTCCGACCGGCAGGTTGAGGCAGAGGCCCTGGTCGCGGCGGCTTTCCGGGGCCAGCGCCATGCCGAGCCTGATCGCGTCATGTTCGGAATTGACCTTGACCTCCTTGCCCTCCCAGAGGATCTGGCCGGCCGATTTGCGGTGGCGGCCATAGAGCGTGGTGACGAACTCGCTGCGCCCGGCGCCGATCAGGCCGTAGAGGCCGACGATCTCGCCGGCGCGGACGGACATCGAGACATTTTCGAAACCCTTGCCGGACAGGTTCCTGGTTTCGACGATGGTCGCGCCGGGGGTGAAATGCTCCTTGTGGTAGACCTGCTCGATCGAGCGGTTGATCATCATCTTGACCAGCTCGGCGTCATTGGTCTCGGCAATGTTCCTGGTGCCGACCAGCGTGCCGTCGCGCAGCACCGAGACGCGGTCGGCGAGCTCGAACACTTCTTCCATGCGATGGCTGATGTAGATGATGGTGACGCCTTCGCCCTTCAGCCGGCGGATCAGCGTGAACAGCTGGTCGGCCTCCTTGCGGGTAAGATAGGCGGTCGGCTCGTCGAAGATCAGGAATTTGGTGCCGCGCACCGTGGCGCGGGCGGCGGCGATCAACTGCTGCTGGCCGATGGTCAGGTCACCCAGCATGACATGCGCCGGCAGGTCGAAGCCGAGATCGTCGATGATCTTCTGCGCCTGCCTGACCATCGCCCGCTGCTGCAGGATGCCGAAGCGGGAATCCTCCTCGCCGAGGAACATGTTGGCGGCGACGGTGAGATGGCGGCATAGGACGACTTCCTGATGCACGGCATTGATGCCGAGCGCCATCGCCTCATGCGGCGTTGCCAATGCGGCAGGCTTGCCCTCCCAGATGACGTCGCCGGAGGTGCGCGGCATGACGCCGGTCAGAAGCTTGATCAGGGTGGATTTGCCCGCGCCGTTCTCGCCGACGATGGCGTGGATCTCGCCGGCCTTGAAGGCGAGATCGACCGGCTTCAGCGCATGGGTGCCGGGATAGCGCTTTTCCAGCCCGCGGAGTTCGAGGATGGTCCTGCCCGGTTCGAGCGTTGGGGCCGGATGGAGTTCCTGCGCCGTCGACATCATGACAATCCTCCCAGATTGGCCCCCAAAGATTGGCCTCGCGATTGGCACGAGTGGGATGTTTCCGGGGCGAAAAGGCCCCGGAAACAGTTCACCTGAGGCTATGCTCAGTCGAGCTTCGGGTTGAGCAGCGCGTCGATCTTCGGATCCTTCATGTTGGCCTTGGTAACCAAATTGGCGCCGGTATCGACATTGGCCTCGACCTTCTCGCCCTTCGAGGCGGCGAGCGCCGTCTTGATGCCGTCATAGCCCATCCGGTACGGATCCTGAACGACGAGAGCCGAAATGACGCCGTCGTTGAGGAACTTGATCAGCTTCTCGTCGCTGTCGAAACCGACCAGCCCGACCTTGCCGGCAAGACTGTTCTCGGCGATCGCCTGACCGACGCCCTGCGCCATGATCAGGTTGGAGGCGAAGATGCCCTTGAGGTTGGGGTTGGCGGTGATCAGGTCGGTGGCGATGTTGAGGCCGGTGGTGGCCTGGCCGTCGGCGTATTTGTCGGCGACCAGCTTGAGGCCCGGATATTTGGCAGCGAGCTGTTCCTTAAAACCCTGGGCGCGCTGTTCGAGCGAGCCGGCGCCCGGAAGAGCGGTGATCAGGGCGACGTCGCCCTCGACCTTGCCGCCATTGGCTTCGCCGATGGCTGCGGCAAGGCCGTCAGCGGCGACGCGGCCGCCCTGGATGTTGTCGGTGGTCAGGAACGAGGTGAAGGCCTTGGAGTCGGCACCGGAGTCGATGCCGATGATCTTGACCTTGGTGGCGGCCTCGTCGATCGGCTTGCCGAGCGCCTTGGCTTCGGTCGGCGCGATGACGACGGCGGCCGGGTTACCGGCGACGGCATTTTCGAGGATCGAGATCTGGCCGTTGACGTCGGTCTCGGCCTGGGCGCCGAGCTCCGGCACGTTGACGCCGAGATCCTTGCCGGCCTTGCGGGCGCCGGCCAGAACGATCTGCCAGTAGAAGGACGTGGTGTCCTTGACGATGATCGGAATGGTCGCGTCGGCCGCGGATGCCGGGGCCGAGTGCATCACGCCGGCAAGCATCGAGGCGGCTGCGAGTGCCACGAAGGCGCGGCGATTGAGAATGCTGGTCACGAATTTCATTAGGAGTCCTCCCTAAGTCGCCCGGTGAATGTTGCGGAAGCTCCATTCGGATGGCGCGGCCCGAACGGAACTTTATCAATAAAAAACATTTACCGCATTTTGATAGTGCATCACCTCGGTCGGCGCAAGCGATGTTTGATGGCCGCTCGAATGGCTGGGCGGGAAAGCTTGCTCCCTCGGAATTCCGCTGCCAATCTCCTCCAATATCCCGTATGGAATATTAATTCCATCACTCAGTCAATATGGAATGTTCATTCTTTTTCGGGAGCGTTGGAACTGTGACGCCTGGCGATCACGTCCGGTGTTCGCGACTATTGCGCATGTCCGGCTTAGAGCGTCGCTCCGAGATGCCACGGCACGAACTCGTTGTCGCCGTAGCCGAACTCTTCGCTCTTGGTCTTGCGGCCCGAAGCCGTCTCGACGATCAGTTCGAAGATCTCGCGGCCCATGCCGGCGATGGTCTTTTCGCCCGAGGCGATGACGCCGCAATTCACGTCCATGTCCTCCTCCATCGTGTGATACATGGTCGAGTTGCTGGCGACCTTGATCGACGGCGTCGGCCGGCAGCCGAAGCAGGAGCCGCGGCCTGTGGTGAAGACGATGACGTTGGCGCCGCCCGCCACCTGGCCGGTGGCCGAGACCGGGTCGTAGCCGGGCGTGTCCATGAACACCAGCCCGTGCCCGGTGACCTTTTCGGCATAGCCGAAGACGCCGTTGAGCGGCGTCTGGCCGCCCTTGGCGACCGCGCCGAGCGACTTTTCCAGGATGGTGGTCAGGCCGCCGCGCTTGTTACCCGGTGAGGGATTGTTGTCGATCGATGCGCCATGCTTGGCGACGTGGTCTTCCCACCATTTCACATAACCGTCGAGCTTGGCGGCGATCTCGGGGGTTGCGGCGCGATAGGCGAGCAGGTGCTCGGCGCCGTAGATCTCCGTCGTCTCGGAGAGGATGCCGACACCGCCGACGCCGGCCAGGATGTCGACCGCGGCACCCAGCGCCGGATTGGCGGTGATGCCGGACATGCCGTCGGAGCCGCCGCATTGCAGGCCGACGACGATCTCGCTGACCGGGATCGGCTCACGCTGAAGCTTGCCGACCTCTTCGGCGATCTCGGCCAGCACGACCAGCGCCTTCTCGACCGATTTGCGCGAGCCGCCGGCTTCCTGGATGTTGAAATGGCGTTTTCCCGCGGCAACGCCCTTCTGGCCGTAGAGGGTGAGCTGGTTGACCTCGCAGCCGAGCCCGACCATCAGCACACCGCCGAAATTCGGATGACGGGCGTAGCCGGCCAGCGTGCGATGCAGCACCATCATGCCGTCACCGGTGGCGCTCATGCCGCAGCCCTGGCCGTGGACGATCGGGACGAAGCCGTCGATGCCGGGATATTGCGGCAGAAGCGTGCGGTTCGCCGCGTCAGCGATGGCGTGGCAGACGGTGGCCGAGCAATTGACGCTGGCGAGAATGCCGACGAAGTTGCGCGTGCCGGCGCGGCCGTCGGCGCGGCGGTAGCCCATGAAGGTGCGGGCGCGGTCGGCCTCGGTCGCATGCACTGCCTCGCTCGGCGGCACCACCGGCAAACGCCCGCTTTCGAAGACCAGATTGTGCGAATGGACATGCTCGCCGGGCGCGATGTCCTGCGTGGCGCGGCCGATCGCCTGGGCGTATTTGACCACGGCCTCGCCGGCCGCAATCGGCTTGATCGCCACCTTGTGGCCCGGCTCGATCACTGCGGCGGCGACGGCGCCGCCCGGCAGCACGGTGCCGATCTCGATGCGGCCATTGGCGACCGCGACATTGTCGGCGGGAGACAGAAGAATGCTGTTTGCGGCGTTCACGGGAGCTTCCTGGGTGTGTTCCTGGGTGCGCGAGCGGATTGACACGCGGCTCTTAACATATAATGTCTTTTATCGTGAAAAAACATTTTTGCGTCAATTGTTTTTTCGCCAGAGCGCGACGCGTCTTTTGGATGCGAGAAGTAGGCTCTACAACCAAAACTAGCGTTGCGCATGATGTTTTCCGAAAAGGTACCGGTTTCATGCGCGAGAAACGCTTCACACTGGCCGCAAACGCCGATGCGCCACGGGGCAGGGGATGTCGAAGAGCAACAACGTTTACAAGGACGCCTATAATCGCGGTCTGAGGCTGCTCGACGAAACCAGGAGCCTGCCTTCGGAGCCGGAGCTGGGTACGCTGCTCGGCGTCAGCCGCACGACGGTCCGCACTATCCTTGCGCGCATGGAAGAAACCGGGCTGATCGACTGGAACAAGCGCAGCAAGACGGTCCTGCGCGAACCGCGACCGGACGATTTCTTCCCCGAGGAAGAAACCGACACGCTGGCCGAGATCATCGAGCGCTCCTTCATGCGGCGGCTGCTTGCCAGCGGTGCCGAAGCCGGCATGCAGATCAACGAGCTCGAACTGGCGCGCGAGATCGGCGTCGGCACCACCAGCGTGCGCGAATTCCTGATCCGCTTCTCGCGGTTCGGGCTGATCGAGAAGCGCCGCAACAGCCACTGGGTGCTGAAAGGCTTTACCCGCGCCTTCGCGCTGGAGCTTACCGAAATCCGCGAGATGTTCGAACTGCGCTCGGCCGCAGCCTTTGCCGCTCTGCCCGAGGACAGCCCGGTGTGGGACGACCTCGACCGCCTGGAAGACGAGCATCACCGGCTGGAGCGCGAGATCGCCGTGCGCTTCAACGAATTCTCCGAGCTTGACGAGCGCTTTCACCGGCTGATCCATCGGGCGTCGCACAACCGCTTCATCGTCGATTTCTACGACGTCATCGCCATGATCTTCCACTACCACTACCAGTGGAACAAGGCGCAGGAGCGCGAGCGCAACGAAGTCGCGGTCCAGGAGCATCTCGCCTATATCGCCGCGCTCAAATCGCGCGATCTCGCCAAGGTCGACGCCGCCTGCCGCAAGCACCTGAAATCGGCCCGCCACACGCTGCTGACGTCGATTCCCGAGGGCAGGCAGCTGCAACGCGCGTGATTGTGTTGCGTTGCCGCAGCAACGTTTTGGCGATTTTCCGGCCGCCGGCTCCGTGCTAGAGAGCTGACGTTGCTGCGTGAAGAGGCTGGTTCTTGACCATACGCCGGAGACGATGGAGCATGCCGGTCGCGTTCGCCGCGGCGTGGCTTTTCATGCTCCAGTCGATGTTCGGCGCGTTTGCTTCCGGCGTCGCGCCGAACGCCTCGCAATTCGATGCTTTCGGCAACACGATCTGCACCCATGACGGTGCGACGCAAGTCCCCGCCGGCGATCCGCATCAGCAGCACATGCCGGCTTGCTGCATGCTTGGCTGCAACCTCGTTTCGGCGGTCTACGCGCCACCCGATGCCGCCGGGAGCCTGGCTCGCAGCCTTTCCGTCGAAACCATCGCCTTTTTCCTGCCGGCCTTCCGGCATCGCGATTTCGCCCGCGCCCGCACTCCGTCCAATCCGCGCGCACCACCGGCGACGGCCTGATCCGTTCTGGTTCGCGCCGCGCAACGCTTTGCCGGCGCGTTTATCGACATCGTTCGCGACCGGCCATCGGCGCGATCCCCTAAAGTCCACGGAGCAATCATGTCTCACTCTTTTCGCGCTGCCGCATCCAGCCGCAGGCGCTTCGCACTGGGTCGTTTCGAGCAGCGTCTCGGCGTCGCCCTTTGCGTTCTTGCCCTCCTGTTCGCCAGCGCCCAGACGGTGTTGGCACACGAGTTCAAGCTTGGCGATCTCGAGATCGGGCACCCGTGGTCGCGGGCCACGCCAGCCGGCGCCAAGGTGGCCGGCGGCTACTTCACCATCACCAACACAGGCAGTGCGGCGGATCGCCTGCTGTCGATCACCTCCGACATTTCGGCCAAGGCCGAACTGCACGAGATGGGCGTCAGCAATGGCGTCATGACGATGCGGCCGGTCACCGGCGGCCTCGAAATCCCGGCTGGCGGCAAGGTCGCGCTGGCGCCTAACGGCTATCATTTGATGTTCATGGATTTGAAGCGGCAGCCCAAGGAGGGCGAAACGTTCTCCGCCACGCTGACCTTCGAAAAAGCCGGGCCCGTGCAGATTGAATTCGCCGTGCAAGGCATCGGCAGCGCGGCGCCCCAGGACGACGACTGACTTGGCCGCTTCGAGAGGTACCATCATGAAGAAATCTCTTTTGCCCGGCTGCGTGCTTCTTGTCCTCGGGACCAGCGCGGCCTTTGCCCACATCACGCTCGAAACGCCGGAGACCGCAGTCGGCTCGACCTACAAGGCGGTTCTTCGGGTGCCGCATGGCTGCGAGGGCAAGGCAACGACCGCCGTGCGCGTGCAGATCCCGGAAGGGGTGCTTTCGGTCAAACCGATGCCGAAGCCGGGTTGGACGCTGCAGGTCAAGAACGGCAAATACGAGAAGTCCTACCAGCTCTACGGCCAGGCAGTGACCAGCGGCGTCAAGGAGGTCGACTGGAGCGCCGGCAGCCTGCCGGACGAATTCTACGATGAATTCGTCTTTCGCGCGACGCTGGCGTCCGACCTGCCGGCAGGCCAGACGCTGCATTTCCCGGTGGTCCAGGAATGTGACGGCGTTGCCGATCGCTGGATCGAGATTCCGGCAGCCGGGCAGGCTGAGGACGCGCTGGAATTTCCGGCGCCCGGCCTCAAGCTGCTGCCGAAGTGAGCTCCAGCGGCGCGCTTTGGCGGATGAGCGCGCCGCTGCTCTTGGCGGTGAGATGAGCGCGGCATCCTTCCTGCGGCAAGCTTGCATGGCCGGCAACTGTTCTGGCCGGCTTGTGGCTGGCCTGCTGGCCGCCATCGTGCTGCTCGCCGCAATTGCCATGCCTGGTCCCGCCCTCGCCCATGCGGCGCTGATCAAGGCCGAGCCGGCCGACGGTGCGGTGCTGGCGCAGAGCCCGTCGCAGATGTCGCTGACCTTCAGCGAGCCGGTTTCGCCGCTGGTGCTGACGCTGGTGCGGCCCGACGGCACGGCGGTTCCGCTGACGTCCTTCCGGCTCAGCGGCCAGACCGTCGAGATCGACAATCCGCAGGCGCTCACGTCGGGCACACATGTGCTGAGCTGGCGGGTAATCTCCGCCGATGGGCATCCGGTCGGCGGCTCGGTGCTGTTCTCGGTCGGTGCGCCGAGTGCTGCGCCGGCCGCCTCCGAAGCTGTCGACCGGGAGCTTCGAACGGCGATCTGGATCGGCAAGGTTTTTCTATACATCGGCCTGTTTTTCGGTGTCGGCGGTGCCTTTGCGCTAGGCTGGCTGGCGCAAGGCGGCCGATCCGGCCAGAACATGATCGTCGCCGCGATCCTGTGCGGGCTGGCCGCCGCACTCTTGTCGCTCGGTTTCCAGGGGCTGGATGCACTCGGCGCGCCGCTTGCCCGGCTGGCGCAGCCGGTCATCTGGCAGACCGGGCTTGGCACCAGCTTCGGCTGGACGGTGCTGATCGCGCTGATGGCGCTCGGCCTGAGCCTATTATCGCTGGTCGTGCCGCCCGCCGACGCAAAGCCGCTGGCCTTGGCCGGACTGGTTGGCGTTGGCGCAGCACTTGCCGCCAGCGGGCATGCCAGTGCCGCCGAGCCGCAATGGCTGACAAGGCCGATGGTGTTTCTGCACGCCACTGGTATCGCGATTTGGTCCGGGGCGCTGGCGCCGCTCGGTCTTGCCTTGAAACGGCAGCCGGACAAAGCCGGGCCGTTGCTGCGCCGGTTTTCACGAGCGATCCTGTTCGTCGTGGCGGTGCTTGCGGCAGCCGGCATCGTGCTCGCCGTCATCCAGGTGCAAACGCCGTCGGCGCTGGTCCATACCGCTTATGGCCGGCTGCTGCTGCTCAAGCTGGTGCTGCTCGTCTTTCTGTTCACGCTCGCCGCCGTCAATCGCTTCAAGCTTACGGCCCCGGCTGAGGCGGGCGAAACGGAAGTCCAGCGGCGGCTGGCCCGCTCGATCTTTATCGAGGTGCTGATCGTGCTGGCGATCTTCGGCGTTGCCGCCGGCTGGCGCTTCACGCCGCCGCCGCGCGCGCTGGCGATCGCCGCGGCACAGCCGGCGTCGGTGCATATCCACACGCTGCAAGCGATGGCCGATCTCAGCATTGCGCCCGGGCACACCGGACCTGTTGCCGCTTCGATCTTCATCATGACCGGCGATTTCGGCCCGCTCGACGCCAAGCAGCTAACGCTGGTGCTGTCAAAGCCCGATTCCGGCATCGAGCCCATCAAGCGCCCGGCGACGAGGCTTGGCGACGGCACCTGGCGCGTCGACGATCTCGTCATTCCGGTCGCCGGCCGGTGGACGGCGCGGCTCGATATCCTGGTCTCGGATTTCGAGATGGTGAAGATAGAGGCGCCGATCGACATCAGGCCGTGACGAGAGCGCTGGTCCACGCAAGACAATTCGGCGAGGCGGTTGACGCGGCCGCGAACCCCCGTCAATCATCGCCATCAAGAATGGGCGTCCAACCCAATCGCGGGCTCAAACCAACAAGATCCGAAAGCAGGGAAGAAACGATGGAAAAAGCCGAAATAGGCCTGATCGGCCTTGGCACGATGGGCTCCAACCTGGCACTCAATATCGCCGAGAAGGGGCACCGCATAGCCGTCTTCAATCGCACCGCGGCGCGCACCGATGCCTTTGTCGAAAATGCCGGCGCGCTTCGGGATAGGGTGGTGCCCTGCTACAGCCTCGAAGAACTGGCCGCCGCGATCCGGCCGCCGCGGCCGATCATCATCATGGTGCTGGCCGGCAAGCCGGTCGACGAGCAGATCGCGGCATTGCGCGGCGTGCTGTCGGCCAACGACATCGTCATCGACGCCGGCAATGCCAATTTCCGCGATACGATGCGGCGCTTCTCCGAGCTTACCGATTCGGGCCTGACCTTCATCGGCATGGGCGTGTCCGGAGGCGAGGAGGGCGCACGCCACGGTCCCTCTATCATGGTCGGCGGCACCGAAGAGTCCTGGAAGCGCGTCGAAAAGGTGCTGACCGCGATCTCGGCCAAGTTCAAGGGCGAGCCTTGCGCGGCGTGGCTTGGCACCGACGGCGCCGGCCATTTCGTCAAGACCATCCACAACGGCATCGAATATGCCGACATGCAGATGATCGCCGAGATCTACGGCATCTTGCGCGACGGGCTCGGCATGGGGCCGAAAGAGATCGCCGAGGTGTTTTCCCAGTGGAACACGGGCAGGCTCAATTCGTACCTGATCGAGATCACCGCCAAGGTGCTGGCCGCCGACGATCCCAAGACCGGCAAACCGGTGGTCGACATCATCCTCGACCGCGCCGGCCAGAAAGGCACCGGCAAATGGTCGGTGATCGAGGCGCAGCAGCTCGGTATCCCGGCCACCGCGATCGAGGCGGCGGTGGCGGCACGCGTGCTGTCGTCGATCAAGGACGAGCGGCTTGCCGCCGAAAAGGTCTATGGCGGCGGCGTGAGCAGGATTTCCGGGGACAAGGACGCTCTGCTCGGCGATCTCGAGCTGGCGCTGTTTGCCGGCAAGATCGCCGCCTACGCGCAAGGCTTCGCGGTGATGAGCGGCGCGTCGAAGGAATTCAACTGGAACCTGCCGATGCCGGTCATCGCCAAGATCTGGCGGGCCGGCTGCATCATCCGCTCGCAATTGCTGGATACAATGGCGGAGGCCTTCGGCGGCGGCGGTGCGGCCACCAACCTGTTGATGGCGCCGGCTTTCGTCTCGTTGATGCATGAGGCGCATCCGTCACTTCGCCGCGTCGTGGCAAGGGCGGCCGAAGCCGGCTCGCCGGTGCCGGCCCTGTCATCTGCACTTGCCTATTTCGACAGTTACCGGCAGGGCCGGGGCACCTCGAACCTGATCCAGGCGCAGCGCGATTTCTTCGGCGCGCACGGCTTCGAGCGCATCGATGGGCAGGGTGCTTTCCATGGCCCGTGGGGCAGCGGGGCGGCGGGTTAGCGCCATTATCGGGCATTTCGGACGGTCGGAACCTTCCACTGAAAGCGGACATACTCGCCACCTCCGCACAGGCTGGACAGAAAGTTCCAGAGTCCTGCCGGTTCCGGACGGAACGAGATTATTGAACCGAGCGAGAATCTCCAGATCTTCCTTCTCAATACCCGAGAAGGCGAAGTCAGCGACAGAACCGGTTAAATTGATATGGATCTTAGCTCCAAATCCCATTGTTAGTAAATTGAAATAGCGATTGGCAGCTGCTAGGTGTCGGGGTAACAACTTGGAGCGTGTTTTCTCGAATTCTGTTGGTAGGCCATGAGCGGAAGGTCGCGTGTCGATACGACTAGTGCGGAAGATAAATCAATTGGTTTCGACTACCAGTATTATTACTTTCTAAATGAGCTGCTAAATCTGAAAATCGGCCAAGTTGTGGGCTTGGAGGTTTTAGATGATGTTCATATCGAGCGTCCCGACGGCACTAATCTACTTGTCCAGCTGAAGCACACAGTTCAGACGAGCGCACAGGGCGCTCCTATCAACCTTACGACGATGGACAGTGATCTTTGGAAATCGATTTCGAACTGGTGCAAATTGATCATCGACCCGGCGGATGGACGGGCGACGGTGGATTCTCAGCTTGCCTTTCTTAAAAAGACCAGCTTCCTGCTCGCATCCAACAAGTCAGAAAACGACAAAAACGCCCTTCTGATATCCATTGAAGCCTTCAAAGCTACCACCAAAAGTCATGCTGAGCTTGTCGCTGATATCACGTCGCTCAAGGCGAAAAGCAAAGACCAGGTGATTCAAGGCTACATCGATGACGTGCTCTCACTCGACGCCGCCGTGTCAGAGAGGTTTTTTGAGCACCTGTCGTTCGCTTTGGGGAAGGACGAAATCATCAACCTATGTAGAGCGTCCATCGCCGAGAAGCAGATACACCAATCCCGTATTGACGACGTTTTTCACGCCATCGACTCAGAGGTACGGCAAAATTCCTACGCCACCGTCAAGGTAGGGCAGAAAATCACGATCAGCTTTGACGAATTCACCCAGAAATACCGACGGTATTTCGATAAAGCTCGGAGCGGCGGTCTGCTTTTCAGGAAATTTCCGCCTGTTTTGCCGGACAATCTCCTCGACCAGACGTTCATCAAGCAATTGGTGGATATCACTGATATCTCGGAGGATAACATTGAGTTTCATACGAAGTTCACCACCAGGCGGCTGCACTTTCGCGATAACATGGAACGACTGATCCAGGACGGGGATATCACCCAATCCGATATTGACGATTTGGAGGAAGAGGCTTTCGTCATATGGGAAGGCAAGTTCCTCCAGGCCTACTCAGGCCAACAGTCAACTGGTGACGAGGGCGCATCTGCCCGTGCGATTGTCGGAGATTTGCGGCAGAGAAAGCTGACGCTTGCTTCGCAGGAGCTTCCGATACCCATGAGCCATGGCGGGTTCTACGATCTCTCTGATCGACCGGTGATTGGCTGGTTGAGCGACTGGAAAGACCGCTACAAGTGAAGTTCAGTTCATATTACAACAATCTCGGGATCAATGCGTTCGCGATCTCCTCTGTGCTGAAAGAGGCGGGATTTCTAGCGATTCCCCAAATTGCGTTGATTTTGCCAGTTGTTGCGCATCGTCAGATGGTAACAAAGCTAGCAGATGGCAGATTCCGCTTTGTCAGTTTTGAGCAGTATCTGATCGATAACATCGAATTCTTCTACAATTTCAATGAGCGATACTTTGCGTCGCTTACTCCGACCGTCAATGCCCTCCAATTTTTGTGTGAGATGGACGTGCTTCAATTGAAGGGCGACGGCGCGGTGATTGCGTCTGATTTACCCTTCGACGCATCGATGGGCAAACGCGCCGAGCGCGTTAAGCGCGCGTCACCAAACATAGCTGCCCTGGTTTCCGGCAATGCTGAAGTTTTCTACCTCAATGCGAGGATCGAGCTATGAAATTCTACATCGAAAGCCTGCACCTGTGGCTCAAGACCGAACAAAGAAGGTCCGTTACGTTCTTGCCGAACAAGGTGATTGTGATCACCGGAGACAGCCACACTGGTAAAACCGCCATCCTGGACATCGTCGATTATTGCATGTTCGCGAGCAAGCATCGGATTTCTGAGAGCATTATCAACGAAAATGTCGCCTGGTACGGACTGTGCATTCATGTGAACGATAAAATCTATACGCTGGCAAGACGCGCACCGGCAGGAACGACCACATCGTCTGATTACTACTTCTCCTCAATAGGGGAAGTGCCGGACTCCGCGCCAATCCCGAATATCAGCGAAAGCGTTTTGAAAAAGCAATTGAGCGCTGACTTCGGCATCGACCAAGACGTCAAAATTCCCTTTGGCGGGAGAACGCTGCAAACCGGCTCTAGGGTGTCTCTGCGATACTTCCTGCTCTTCAACACGATCTCTCAAGATATAATCACGCATAGCGATCAGTTTTTCGACAAGCAGAACGAGCCTCGCTATCAAGAGGCGCTACCACGCATATTTGACATTACTACGAGGAGACGGTTCGTACATCCGTATTCGACGACATCCTCAGGAACCTTTCTGAGGGTCTACAGCAGATTAAAGACGCTACTGCTCGAAAGACGCCGTTGGACAGTAACATCTCCGAAATTATCAAGGCATTGGAAAGTCAGCGCCAGAAGCTCGAAAAAGACCTTCAAGCCCTTCCCGCCGAGATGGAGAGCTTCGAGACCGACAAAGATAAATATATCTTCATCGGCGAAACGAAAGCCAAGCTTGAGCTGTACGGAGATCCAGAGTCGGAAAAGGCTCCAGACAACAGTCAGTTGATCGCAAACCTGCAAGCTGAAATCGAAGACCTTGCTGTGTCACCTGTCAATGACCGGCAAGAGCTGTTCACCAGGACCCTTGATGAGGCAATCCAGGAATATATTTCTCTAACAAAGGCAGCGCTCGGGAACTATGGCGAATATCGTTCCGCCTTCAATTACTCGGAAAAGAAGCTTCATCTGCGCAAGCCCAGAACAGCATCGACCGAGAACGTCGGCAGCAGTTCCAACCACATGTTCCTCCACCTGTTTCTGTTCCTTGGTCTGCATGAACTGATCATGCGGAACGACGGCATTCACGTGGCACCGTTTCTGATTATTGATCAGTTCTCTAGGCCCTACTGGGGCGAGGATGATCAGGAGGACGGGGAGGGCGAGAAGGACGTCGACCAGAGCGATGTCGCAAAGGTCAAGTTGGCACTGGAGCTTTTGGACCAGTTCATCACTACGGCAAATGAAATGGGAAAAGAGTTCCAGATGATCGTCTTCGAGCACATAAATCCGCGATATTGGGACGGGCTCAAGAACGTGCACCTAGTTGAAATTTTCCGAGATGGAAACGCCCTGATCCCAGTTTCCAGGCTGGACTAGGGCGTATCGGGCGCGAACGTCTGCCAATGTTCGCAATTGATCTGAAACCGCCATATCAGCAACCTATTCTAGTGGCCGTTTTTGGTGAGACCAGCGCGGCCGTTTCGACCGTAACGAGGTCGGGAGTGGTACCGCAGCTATCCCATGATCGCTCGCAAGAACCAGCCAGTCCCTTTCCGGCCCCAAGGTTGCCAGTCGGCAGCGCGCATTGGAGCCGGATGCCAGTTCACTTTGAACATGTCCCGCTCACGCCGGGCGGCGATAGGCCTGGACTTCACCCGGCTCGCTCAGGCTTTGCAGGGTGCCGGGTGCGGCGCCGCCGATCCAGCCCAGCACCGAGCGGGCGAGTTCGGCGCCGGCCAGCCGGAAGTTCTCGTTGACGACCAGCAATTCGCTGCGAAACAGGTGCAGAAGCTCCGACGATTGTTTGGACACCACATCGACATCGCGGCCAAGCTTGAGGCCGGCGTCTTCGATGCCGGCGACGATGGCGAGCGTCGCGGCGGCGGCGCTGCTGATGAAACCGTCCGGGCGGTTTTCGCGGCGCATCAGCTGCGCGGTCCGCATTCTGATCTGCTCGATCGAATGATCGATCGAAACGGTGTTGAACGGGATTTCGCTGGCGCCGACCTCGCTCAGCGCATCGGCAAAGCCGGCGAGCGTGTGGCCGTGATAGGTCAGCTCGACCGGCGGCGCCAGCAGAGCCAGCCGGCGGCGGCCGATGCCGGCCAGATGGCGCACTGCCTCGGCCGCGAAAGCGTAATTGTCGAAATCATGATAGGGGTGGATCAGCCCCATATCGGTGCGGCCATGCGTGGCAAAGGGAATGCCGCGCTCCAGCATATAGCGGGCCCTCGGATCGTTCGGCTGCGTGCGCGAAATGATGACGCCGTCGGCTGAACCGGTTTCCACGAGATAACGGATCGGGTCGAGCGGATCCTGCGAGCGCGAATAGGGCGTCACGATCAAATGATAGGGCGTGTCGGCGATGACTTCCGAAACACCGTAGATGATGTCCGAGACAAAGCTCATAATCTCGTGCTCGGTGTTGAGCACCAGGCTGATGACATTGGTCTTGCCGGTGCGCAGGCGTACGCCGGCACGGTTGGGCCGATAGCCGATCTGCTTGGCGACAAGCTGGACGCGCCGCCTGGTCTCGGCGCCGATCTCGGGGGCGTCCTTCAGCGCGCGCGACACGGTGGTGACGCCCAGCCCGGTCATGAAGGCGAGCGTCTTCAGTGTCGGCCGGCCCTGGCCCGACGCTTCGTCGGCCTTCTCTTTTTGATGCCTGTTCATTCATCCCGCCCCGTCAGGCGCATAGCAGTTGCCGGGCAGGCCGGCAATCGGCGGGCCGCGGGTACGCCGCGGGCCTTCACCGAATGAGACCGCTATATACTGAAACGTTACAGATTGTCACTGCCGTGGCGATATCACTGGTGATAGGCGCAAAACGAGCGGCACTCCGGTCGGCGCAAAAAAGAGCGACAGAAGGGGCTTTTCCGGTTTTCTGGCGTCGCAGCATTGCATTTTGCAGTGCAACCCCTCTTGTTGCGATGCGGTAGGCCGACGAGCCGCGCGATTTTATTCGCGCTTCGAAAAAACTTGATGCCACCTTCGCCTGAGGGGTTGCGCGCCTCAAGCAATTGCCGTATCGAAAATCTGTAACGTTTCAGATTCTGGGAGGAACGAAATGCGATACCAACTCATGACTGCCGCGCTGGCGGTGACGACCGCGCTGCAATTTGCCGGCCCGGCGGCCGCGACGGATCTGGAAGTCACCCATTGGTGGACCTCCGGCGGCGAGGCGGCAGCGGTCGCCGAACTCGCCAAGGCTTTCGACGCAACCGGCAATCACTGGGTTGACGGCGCCATCGCCGGCTCCGGCGGCACGGCGCGGCCGATCATGATCAGCCGCATCACCGGCGGCGACCCGATGGGCGCGACCCAGTTCAATCACGGCCGGCAGGCGGAAGAATTGGTGCAGGCCGGGCTGATGCGCGACCTCACCGATCTCGCCACCAAGGAAAAGTGGACGGAAATCGTGCAGCCGAAGAGCCTGCTCGACGGCTGTACCCTCGACGGCAAGATCTATTGCGTGCCGGTCAATATCCACTCCTGGCAGTGGCTGTGGCTGTCGAACGCGGCCTTCGAAAAAGCCGGCGTGCCGGTGCCGAAGAACTGGAATGAATATGTCGCTGCGGCGCCCGCGCTTGAAAAGGCAGGCATCCAGCCGCTAGCGGTCGGCGGCCAGCCCTGGCAGGCCTCCGGCGCTTTCGACGTGCTGCTTGCGGCGGTCGGCGGCACCGACGCCTTCCTCAAGGTCTACAAGGACAAGGACGCGGAATTCGCCGCTGGGCCCGAGGTCGCCAAGGTCTTCAAGGCCGCGGACGACGCCCGCAAGATGGCCAAGAACACCAATGTGCAGGACTGGAACCAGGCCACCAATCTGGTCATCACCGGCAAGGCCGGCGGCCAGATCATGGGTGACTGGGCGCAGGGCGAGTTCCAGGTTGCCGGTCAGGTCGCCGGCAAGGACTATACTTGCCTTCCGGGCCTCGGTCTCAACGAGATGATCGCCACCGGCGGCGACGCTTTCTACTTCCCGCTGCTGAAGGATCCCGAAAAATCGAAGGCACAGGAAGTGCTGGCCCACACGCTGCTCGATCCCAAGACGCAGGTCGCCTTCAATCTCAAGAAAGGTTCGCTGCCGGTACGCGGCGACGTCGACCTCAAGGCGGCGAACGACTGCATGAAGAAGGGGCTCGAAATTCTCGCCAAGGGCAATGTCATGCCCTGGACCGACCAGCTGCTTTCGCAGGATACCCAGAAGCAGAAGGAGGATCTTTTCTCCGAGTTCTTCGCCAAGCAGGACATGACCGTGGAAGATGCGCAGAAGCGCTTCGCCGCCATTGTCGGTTCGGCCGATTGAGCGATCGACCGACCGCCTCACTCCCGCCCCTGCAAACGCAGGGTCGGGAGCTCGGGTCAAGGCCTCTTGACCCTCCGGCCCTTACCCGATCCAAAGCGGCTGTGCAGATGAGCAAGAGCGAACGCCCTAGCCAACTCTTTCGCAACCTCAATGCGAAGATCGCCTCGATCCCAATGATCCTCACAGCGCTGGTGATCTTTGTCGGCGGCAGCGCGTGGACGGTGCTTTATTCCTTCACCAGTTCGAAGCTCCTGCCACGGCTAAATTTCGTCGGGCTCGACCAGTACTACCGGCTGTGGTCGGTGCCGCGCTGGCTGGTCTCGATCGAGAACCTGCTGATCTACGGCGTGCTGTCGCTGCTGTTCTCGCTGGTGATCGGCTTCCTGCTTGCCGCCCTGCTCGACCAGAAGATCCGGTTCGAGGACACGTTCCGGACCATTTTCCTCTATCCCTTCGCCCTCTCCTTCATCGTCACCGGCCTCGTCTGGCAGTGGTTGCTCAACCCCGAGTTCGGGATCCAGGGAGTGGTGCGCAGCCTCGGCTGGACGAGCTTCAGCTTCAATCCGCTCTATGATTCCAGCATCGTCATCTACGGCATATTGATCGCCGCTCTCTGGCAGGGCACCGGGCTCATCATGTGCCTGATGCTGGCCGGCCTGCGCGGGATCGACGAGGATATCTGGAAGGCAGCGCGGGTCGACGGGATACCGACCTGGAAGACCTATCTGTTCATCATCATACCGATGATGCGGCCGGTCTTCATCACCACGCTTGTCATCATCGCTGCCGGTATCGTCAAGATCTATGACCTGGTTGTCGCCCAGACCAGCGGCGGGCCCGGCATCGCCTCCGAAGTCCCGGCCAAATATGTCTATGACTACATGTTCTTCGCCCAGAACCTCGGTCAGGGGTTCGCCGCCTCGACCATGATGCTGCTGTCGGTGATCATCGTCATCGTGCCGTGGGCCTATCTCGAGTTTGGAGGCAAGAAGCGTGTCTGACCATACCGTTTCCTTGCCGGCCGGCCCCGGCACGCTCGAAGCGTACGGGCCGAGCGGGCCGAAGCCGCGGCATATGTTCTCGCGCCGCAACATCTTCCTCTACGGCACGCTCATCGTGGTGGCGCTCTACTATCTTTTGCCGCTCTATGTGATGGTGGTGACGTCGCTCAAAGGCATGCCCGAGATACGCCTCGGCAACATCTTCTCGCCGCCGATGGAGATCACCTTCGAGCCATGGGTCAAGGCCTGGTCGAGCGCCTGCACCGGGCTCAACTGCGACGGGCTGTCGCGTGGCTTCTGGAATTCGGTGCGCATCACGATCCCGTCGGTGATCCTGTCGATCGCGCTCGCCTCGGTGAACGGCTATGCGCTTGCCAACTGGCGCTTCAAAGGTGCCGACACTTTCTTCATCATCCTGATCGTCGGCGCCTTCATCCCTTATCAGGTGATGATCTATCCGATCGTCATCATCCTGCGCGAAGTCGGCCTTTACGGCAGCCTCAGCGGCCTGGTGATCGTCCATTCCATCTTCGGCATGCCGATCCTCACACTGTTGTTCCGCAACTACTTTACCTCCATGCCGGAGGAGCTGTTCCGGGCAGCGCGTGTCGACGGCGCCGGCTTCTGGGGCATTTATTTCCGCATCATGCTGCCGATGTCGCTGCCGATCTTCGTCGTCGCCATCATCCTGCAGGTGACCGGCATCTGGAACGACTTCCTGTTCGGCGTCGTCTACACCCGCCCCGACACCTATCCGATGACGGTGCAGCTCAACAACATCGTCAACTCGGTGCAAGGCGTGAAGGAATACAACGTCAACATGGCAGCCACCATCCTGACCGGCCTGGTGCCGCTGATCGTCTATTTCCTGTCCGGAAAATTGTTTGTGCGCGGCATCGCCGCCGGCGCGGTGAAAGGATGATGGCGATGAACGCAAACGGCAGCATTGCGGCAAACGGCACCAGCGTCTCGATCCAGAACCTGTCGCTGAATTTCGGTGCAATATCGGTGCTGCAGACGCTCAACCTCGATGTTGCCGAAGGCGAATTCATCGTGCTGCTCGGCCCGTCCGGCTGCGGCAAGTCGACCTTGCTCAACTGCATTGCCGGGCTGCTCGACGTTTCCGAAGGCCGCATCTTCATCAAGGGCAAGAACGTCACCTGGGAAGAGCCCAAGGATCGCGGCATCGGCATGGTGTTCCAGTCCTACGCGCTCTATCCGCAGATGACGGTGGAGAAGAACCTGTCGTTCGGGCTGCGCGTTGCCGGCCTCGCCAAGGACGAGATCGCCAAGCGCATCGCCCGGGCCGCCGAGATCCTGCAGATCGAACCGCTTTTGCATCGCAAGCCGGCGGCGCTGTCCGGCGGCCAGCGCCAGCGCGTGGCGATCGGGCGCGCACTTGTGCGTGACGTCGATGTCTTTCTGTTCGACGAACCGCTCTCCAACCTCGACGCCAAGCTGCGCGCGGAATTGCGCGTCGAGATCAAGCTGCTGCATCGCAAGCTCGAGAACACCATGATCTACGTCACCCACGACCAGATCGAGGCGATGACGCTGGCCGACCGTATCGCGGTGATGAAGGGCGGCGTCATCCAGCAGCTCGATGCGCCGCAGACCATCTATAACCGGCCGGTCAACCGGTTTGTCGCCGGCTTCCTGGGCTCGCCGGCAATGAACTTCCTCGACGGCAGACTGGAGCAGGCGGCAGGCGACTGGCACTTCGTCGCCGAGGATGTGCGGATACCGCTTGCCACCTATGCTTTCGAGAAGGACCCGGTGCCAGGGCCGGCCGTGTTCGGCATCCGCCCCGAGCACGTGGCGTTCAACAGCGGCACGGGATGGCCGTTCGCAGCCACGGCAAATGTCGAGGTCGTCGAGCCCATGGGTTCCGACACGCTGGTCTGGCTGAAGCTCGCCGGCCAGAATTTCACGGTGCGGGTGACGGCCGAGCGCACGCCAAACAACGCCGAGGCGGTCGGCATCGGTTTTGACCCGATGCGCGCCTCGCTTTTCGACGCCGCCACAGGTAACCGCCTCTAGAGCATGATTTAGCCTCCCAAGACTCTTCCACTCCCGCAAGACTCATCCCCCCAAAACTAACCATCCACAAGAAAACGGACAGAGACGATGAACTGGTCATTCCAACTTTACAGCGCCCGCAATTTCCAGCCCTGGGAGGGCGTGCTCAAGATGCTGGGGGAGCTTGGTTACAGCCAAGTCGAAGGGTTCGGCGGCGTCTATGACGATCCCAAGGCGTTCCGTGCCGAGCTCGACAAGAACGGGCTCGCCATGCCGACAGGGCATTTCTCGATCGACGCGCTCGAGAAGGATTTCGACGGCGTGCGCAGGACGGCCGACGCGCTCGGCATCACGCTGCTCATCTGCCCGTTCCTGAACGCCGAGTTCAGGCCGGCCGACACAGCCGGCTGGCGCGGTTTCGGCGAACGCCTGGCCAGGGTCGGCGAGACGGCCAGGAAAGCCGGCTATGGCTTTGCCTGGCACAACCATGATTTCGAGTTCAAGGCGCTTGCCGACGGTTCGGTGCCGCAGGACCATATCCTGTCCTCCGCGCCCGACATCGGCTGGGAGATGGACGTCGCCTGGGTGGTGCGCGGCGGCGTCGATCCGCTGCCCTGGATCGAGAAGCACGGCAAGCGCATCGTCGCCGTCCACGTCAAGGACTTGGCCAGGCCGGGCGAGGGCCTCGACGAGGACGGCTGGTCGGATGTCGGCCACGGCACCATCGACTGGCCCGGCCTGATCAAGGCGCTACGCGCCAAAAGCGCCGCAATATACTACGTCATGGAACAGGACAATCCCAATGATATCGAGCGCTTCGCCCGCCGCTCGATCGCAGCCGCCAAGACCTATTAGGAGCACATCAGCATGGCAACAAAACTTGGCATCGGCGTCATCGGCTGCGGCAACATCTCGAAGGCGTATTTCTCGCTGGCGCCGCTGTTTCGCGGCATCGAGATGCGCGCCTGCGCCGACATCAACATGGAAGCGGCGAAAGCGCGGGCAAAAGAGTTCAAGCTGCGCGCCGAGACCGTCGAGGGGCTGCTCAAGGCCGACGATATCGACATCATCGTCAACCTGACCATTCCGGCGGTGCATTACGAGGTTTCGAAGCAGATCCTCGACGCCGGCAAGCACGTCTATTCGGAGAAGCCCTTCGTGCTGTCGGTCAAGGAAGGGCTCGACCTGAAAAAACGGGCGGAAAGCAAGGGGCTGCGCATCGGTTCGGCGCCCGACACCTTCCTCGGCGGCGCGCACCAGCTTGTCCGCGACCTGATCGACACCGGCAGGCTCGGCAGGATCACCAGCGGCACCTGTCATGTGATGAGCCATGGCATGGAGCACTGGCACCCCAATCCGGACTTCTTCTTCCAGCCGGGCGCCGGGCCGGTGCTCGACATCGGACCCTATTACATCACCAACCTGATCCAGCTGATCGGGCCGGTGAAGCGGGTTGCGGCTTTTGCTTCGATCCCGATGACGGAACGCATCATCAGCTCGAAGCCGCGCGCCGGCGAAAAGATCCCGGTCTCCACGCCAACGACGATCCACGGCGTGCTGGAATTCGAGAACGGCGCCGTGGTGACGCTCAACACCAGCTGGGATGTCTGGAGCCACGGCCACGCGCCCATGGAGCTCTATGGCGAGGCGGGCACGGTGTTCGTGCCGGATCCGAATTTCTTCGGCGGCGACGTGCGTTTCACCGAGGCCGCCAAGCTGGTGAAGAAGCTGCCGAAATGGCCGCATCCGTTCGGCGTGCCCAACGAGATGCATTCGCAAGGCATGATGGCCAACTACCGCACCGCCGGTTTGGCCGACATGGCGATCGCGATCAGGGAAGGTCGGCCGCACCGCTGCTCGATGGAACTGGCGCTGCATGCCGTCGACGTCATGACCGGCCTGTTGCGTTCGGGCGAGACCGGAAAGTTCGTCGCCATGCAGACCAGCTGCGAGCGGCCCGCGGCACTCGGCGTCAAGGCGGCGAAGGAGCTGCTGGCGAAGCAGAAAACCAAGTAGGCGGCGCGCCGCCCAAGCACCGCAAAAAGCCTCTCCCCGTTTGCGCGGGGAGAGGCTAAGGGTGGCAAGCTCGACTGCCCCACTGTTGCGGCGCAGCTGTCGGCTCGTTTCGATTTGAGGATTTCCCATGCCGTATGTCCCCGCCGAAAACCGCTATGACAAGATGGTCTACAATCGCTGCGGGCGGTCCGGCCTGAAGCTGCCGGCGATCTCGCTTGGGCTGTGGCACAATTTCGGCGACGACACGTCGCATAGAACCAAGCAGGCGATCACGCGCAGGGCGTTCGATCTCGGCATCACGCATTTCGACCTCGCCAACAATTACGGCCCGCCGCCCGGCTCGGCGGAGCGGGCGTTCGGCGAGATCCTGCGGACGGACTTTGCCGGTTATCGCGACGAGCTGATCATTTCGACCAAGGCCGGCTACGAAATGTGGGCAGGGCCTTATGGCGAGTGGGGCGGCCGCAAATATGTGCTGGCCAGCCTCGACCAGAGCCTGAAGCGGATGGGGCTCGACTATGTCGACATCTTCTATTCGCACCGCTTCGACCCCGACACCCCGCTGGAGGAAACGATGGGCGCGCTCGATCACGCGGTGCGCTCGGGCAAGGCGCTCTATGCCGGCATTTCCTCGTATAATTCGCAGCGCACCCGCGAGGCCGCCGACATATTGAAGCAGCTCGGCACGCCTTGCGTGATCCATCAGCCGAGCTATTCGATGCTCAACCGCTGGGTCGAGGATGATGGCCTGCTCGATACGCTGGAGGGGCTCGGTGTCGGCTCGATCGTGTTCTCGCCGCTGGCGCAAGGCATGCTGACCGACAAATATCTCGGCGGCATCCCCGACGGCAGCCGCGCCAGCCAGGGCAAGTCGCTGCGCCCGGCATTCATCAACGACAAGTCGATCACCAATATCGAGGCGCTGAACGTCATCGCCCGTCGCCGCGGCCAGACGCTGGCGCAGATGGCGCTGGCCTGGGTGCTGCGCCGGGGCAGGGTGACGTCGGCGCTGATCGGCGCCAGCCGGCCGGAACAGGTCGAGGATTGCGTCGGCGCGCTGAAGGCGCTCGACTTCAGCGATGCCGAGCTCGCCGAGATCGACACCTTTGCCCGCGAGTCGGACATCAATCTCTGGGCGGCATCGGCCGAGCGCAAGGGGCCGCCGAGGAAGTAGGCGATGACGGCATCCACGACTCAGACCGGGAACGACGATGCGAGCATTTGAGCCACGCGGTCAATCTACACAACGACAGCCGGGCGAACATAGTAAAGAGTGCACTGTCACCGTAATTTCTGCCGGGCTTCAGGGAAGGTGTTCGAGTGTATCTGGCTTTGTGCGGCGAAAGCTAACTTGCTCCAACTTTCCAATTTCTAGTTCGACAGAGATGCGTACGCCGTCGTTGAGCTCTATTTCGAGGGCGTCTTGATCGAATTTTACGGAAACTATGCTCATACCTATTAATTTCCAAAGAATTGGAAGTGATCCGTTGTGTTTTACGACATCGTACTTTGAGAGCTCATCTGAAATATAGATTTTAAAATCGCTATTTATATCTATCGATATCCTATCTCCCATGTCTAAGGACAAAGCTTCAATCACAACCGAATACAATTCGATTCTAATCAAAGTTACTTCGGTATTCTCAATCCACGATATCCGATTACTCATTACGGAAACCTCAATGAATTGAATGGATCTACAGCATAGTAGGCAAGATCGCTATCATTCAGTACAGTCCGCCCGGTAACTGGTGAAATTTAATTACGGTGACGGTGCACCTTTTTGAGCCGCGACATCCGTGTCGAGCAAATCGAACAGCCCGTCGACGATGGCAGCCGGTCCTTCATCGGTCTCAGATCCACAACGCCGTCGAGTTGATCCGTCAGATGCGCCCGGGCGCTTGACCAGGCCAATCGGCCGCCTGCCTCACCAGTCCCGCGCGCACAGGGTCCAACCCGACATCGCGCACTGCCGACAAGAGGTGGACGGTACCTCAATACATCTTCCTCTACTCTCCAGTACATCTGCAATCCTTATCAAAATTTATTTCGGCATCATAGGCCAGCGTCCTGGCGCCGACCGCGGTCGGCGCATGCGGACGCGGCGATGATGCCGTGGGATACAATAAGTCCGGCAACTCGCGTGCGCGGGGTCAGATTTGCCACTTCAGTTGGCAGCCGTCTTCGACCTCGACAGCCAGCGGCTAACTTTCGGCTGCCTTGAGGTTCCGCGCGGCTTGCTCGAGCGTCGCCCTGTCGTTGCCCAGCCTGTCGATCAGCTCTTGCGCCTGATCACCGGTTATCCCGGTGCGCATCGCCAGTGCCTCGACCGTCAGAACGTCGGAGCTGGCGATCGTTCCCGCCGGACCGTCCGCGTCGTCGAGGCCAAGCTCTTGCTTCGCCTGCTGCCAATGACGCTCATGCGCGCCATCCGGGCGGCCCTCGCGCATCCAGATTTCATAGGCTCGCTGCCGAATCTTTTCATGCCGGTCATTGTCCATGACGGTTCCTCCCTTGTGGCGTTTTCACCAACGCGGGGAGCGCCGGAACGATCCTATGTTCAAGCCGATTTTGCAGGCAGAGCCGCGCTTCCAACGAACAAACACCGGACAGAATCGTTTTGCGGAGGAACCTGCACAGCGGGCACGCCGTTGATCCTCACCTGAGCAAAGGAGATTACCATGGCCGACGAACCAAACGAATCCGCAGCACCCAAGATGAGTCAACGCGAAGCTCAGGAAGCCCTGGAGAAGCAGGTCGCGCAGCTGAGGCGCGAGATCAGCAAGATCAATCGGACCTTGGCCGAACGCGCGGAAGAGGCGATCGAAGACGCCGGCGGCTGGTATGACAACGCTGCCGAGCGCGCCTCTCGGACAGCACAAGCCCTGCGCAACAGGGCGCAGACGGTGTCGGGGGTGGTCCAGGAGAATCCCGGCACAATATCGTCGGCATTCATCCTCGGAGCGGCCGTAGGGGCGCTACTCGGCCTCACCCTGGCCGCCACAGATCAGCGCCGCGATCGCTGGTTCTAGTCCCGACCCCAGGTTTTTGGGACAGAACCGGGTTTTGGGACAGAAACAGAGGGATTGCTCCCGCTGTTCATTGGTTCAGCAATGACACCGGTCAGGGCGTGGCGGGCTTCTGCGCCGTGCCGAGGGCTTTGGGCGCTGCGGGCGCCGCCGTCTTCATCTTCTCCTCGATCCAGCCGGTGTAATTGGCCAGCCGCGTGTAGATGCCGTAGGCGTTCTTGTGGCCGCAGGCGGTACCGCCGTCGGCCGGACCTTCGCCCCAGCTGACGACGCCGACCTGCACCGGACCATCGGCGCCGGTCACGAACAGCGGTCCGCCGCTGTCGCCATTGCAGGCGTCGCGCTCGCCGCTGGCCGTGCCGGCGCAGATCATGTTGCCGGTCAGTGGATCGGCCATATCGGCCGCAATCGCGTTGGCGGCCGCCTCGATGCCCCTTTCCGAATAACGCATGCGGCGGGCGAGTTCGCCGAGCGCTGCCTTCAAATCATGCGCATAAATCGCCTTGATGCCGCTGTTGCAGGTTGCGTTCGGCTGGAGGTCCAGGTCGGCGACCATCAGTGCGGTGGGAAACGTTCCGTCCTGCATCTTGCCCCAGCCGGTGACCGTCGTCTTGCCGGCGTCTGGTGTCGGCTCACGGGCAATTTTGATGGTCGGGGCATCGGCCGGCGCGGCCAGCCGGATCAAGCCGAGATCGTTGTCCAGCGTCTGCTCGCTGTAGCCCTCGTTGACGATGATCTCCACCGCCTTGTAGCGCTTGCCCTCGCTCAGATCGGTGGCGCCGGTGAGCACGGTGACCACATCAGGCGAAATCGGCTCGCCGTCGTCATTGAGGCAGTGCGCCGCCGTCAGCACCCATTGCGGCGCGATCAGGCTGCCGCCGCAGAACTGCGCATTCGCCTGCGAGGCCGGGCTTTTGTCCAGTTTGCCGGTGGTCAGCAATGCCACCTGGAACGGGTAAGCGCCCTTCTCGGCCTCTTTGCCGCCGTAGACGCGATCGGCGCCGTCGGGGTTCTCCGCCCTGGCCTTGGCCCTGGCCTCGGCCACGCGTTTCATCGGCGAGATCGCCGCCTCCGGCCGAGCGGCCGCGTCCGTGGCATGAACGGATTTGACGGCCGGCAAGGCCGCCGCGATGCCGAGCAGCGCGGCGGCGGCAATCGGTCTGAACCTATGGATGATCTTCACCTCGAACCCCCTGAGACGATGTTCCCGACAGGTCAGTCGCCGACGCATGGTCCACTGAAATGGAACCGGCCGGTGAGATCATGCTCCACGGCGAAGCACGATCCGTCACAAAGCCGAGCACCATTTCTGCTAGTCGTGCTGTCGAGCCAACCCGCCCAAAATCCTATAGCCCCCCACGGGCTATGTGGAAGCAATTTGTCGTTGCCAATGTTGGATTATTTTAGGCAGTATACCGTTGCAGGCATTTTTGGCGGGGACCTAAACTGGCTGCACTGAATAATGGCCCGGTAAAGGCACCGGTAACCAATTTCATTTTTTTGCGCCACCACGATCTCGACAATATTTCTGTATCTTGATCCAGTCCTTGCTGACTTTTGGGAGAGTCTCACCATGACAAAACTGACACATAGCATTATTGCCTCCGCGTTGCTTTCCACCGCAATGTGGGCGGTTCCTGCCTTGGCTGCCGATCCAGGTTCCGCCAATGCCGGCAACGGCGAAAGCATGCGGGATGTAACATCGGGCGATTACAAGCCCGGCCGGGCGAAACCAATCGCCCCGCCGAAACTGACCGACGACGAGGCCAACCGCGCCGCGCCGCTCACCGACGAAGCAACGGCCGTCAAATCCTATGGCATCGTCGGCCGCTCCGCCGATGGCAAGGACATCAAGATTGACCCGAACGAGACGCTGAAGGACCTTGTCATCAAGGACATGAACGCGCCCGCCGACGGGCAGAAGTCCGACAATTCCGGACTGAGCGGAGGCGAAGAGGCCGGCCGTCAGGTGTTCGGCACGGACGACCGCGAGCAGATCAAGAATACCAAAACCTACCCGTTCACCGCGATCGGCTATCTCGAAGGCAAATCGAAGAGCGGCAGCTATGGCAGCTGCTCGGCGACGCTGATCGGCCCGCGCACGGTGCTCACCGCGGCGCACTGCCTCTACAGCCACGAGGACAAGGCCTGGCTCGACGATATCCTGTTCGTGCCGGCTCTCAACGGCAAGACTGCCGACGACGCGCCGTTCGGCGCCTTCACCTATGAAAGCGCTTATGTCATCCAGGGCTTCATCGACAATTACCAGGGCTTTTACGGCTCGGTCGTGCCGTGGGATCTCGGCATCGTCACCCTGAAGCAGGATGTCGGCACCAACCTCGGCTGGCTCGGCTATGCCAATTATGACGACCTCGGCGATTTCACCGCCAACATCATCGGCTATCCCGGCGACAAGCCGATGGGCACGATGTGGAAGGCGACCTGCGAAGTGCACGCCGAAAACATCGCCACCGAGTATTTCCAGTACGACTGCGACACCTATCCCGGGTCGAGCGGCAGCTCGGTCTATGCCTATGACAATGGCTCCAAGCAGCGCGTCATCACCGGCGTGAACGTGGCCGAGAGCCCGGATGCCAATACCGCCGTGCGTCTGAACGCCATCAACGTCCAGTGGATCAACAGCCTGTACAAATAGGCCTGCAGAGTTTCCGCCGCGATCGTCGCGGAAAACCGGCCGGCGGCGGAGCATTTCCGTCGCCGGCTTTCGCATTTTCGGGAATTATCTGGACTGGGCCGAGGGTGGCGCCTGGCGCACATAGTTCTCGATCGGCTGGGCGAAAGTCGGTGAACCGGCCTTGCGCTCCTTATCGATATAGCCGGCAAAATAGCTCCAGAAGGAAGCGGCATAGTCGCGGAAATAGGAGTCGGCGACGTCGCGCGAGCACAGCCTGCCTTCGACGCAGAAGGAAAGGCGGTTGAGGAAATAGACGACGCGGTCGAAATTGTCGCTGAAGTCGGCAAGCGGCATGTCGCCGCCGGTAGCGCTCATCGCTTCGATGCCGATGCGCTGTCTGAACACCTGTTCCTCGGTCGGCGTCGGATTGGCACTGAGCAGATTGCCGTATTTGGCGTTGAGCGCCGCCAGGCGTTGCTTGAGGGCCCGTTGCGCCTGCTGGTAATCCTTGCTTTCCCAGAGCTCGACCAGCGACATCGTCTGCTCGACGCGCTTCTGCTCCTGGTTCGCCAGGAACTGGTAGACCGAAAAGATCAAGGTGAAGATGATCGCCAGGCGCACCAGCAATCCGGACCAGGCATAGACGAGCATGCGCCAGTCGCGATCGGTGAATGGGTTCGCCTCCTTCTTGACCTCGTGATTGCTCACCCACGGCAGGCCTTCGACGGTTTCCGGCAGCGACACCGGCTTCTTTTGCGGTACCGGCGCCGTCACTGCCTGCTGCGTTGCGTTGCCCCCCGCTTTCGTCATCCGCAGCTGTCCAGTTCTATGGTGGCGGACGGGTCGAGCACGATGCCCGGCGTCTCCAGCTTCTTCTTCAGGCAATCCAGCTGCGTGCGCGAAACGATGAACTGCAGGTCAGGCGCCACCTGCGCCTTGCCCGGCGACGGCAACGGCTCGACCACGCCGCGCGAGGCGCAGCTGCTGAGATCGACGACAACGGCGGTGTTGCCGGTTTTGGCGATCCGGTCGTACTGGTCGAGAAAGCAGCTCGCCAGTTCGGAATTGATGACGACCTCCTTGGCGCAGAGGCCGCAAGCCTCGTCCGCCGAAGCATTGGCGGCCAGCAACAGCCCGGCGACAAGGCCGGCGGTTGTTGCGCGCCACGAAAATACGATCCTGTTCACGAACGCCCTCACCCGTTCCGTTCGGCCGCCGACAGCGGTGGTCGAAGAATGTTCATTATCAGCCGATTAGGCAAGAGGCCCGGCCGGGCACCTGACCGCGCCTCAGGCGCGCGGCACGGTCTCCATCGGAAAAATCATCACGGCGCCCTTCGACCCCTTGTCGTCGGTCAGCCGCATGGCCGACCGTGTCGCCGGCGCCATGCCGATATCGGCCAGCATGTCGGCGAAGCTTGGCTGTCCCAGTCCGCGCGTTACCGAGACAACGCCCTCTTGCGCCAGGAAGCTCAGATCCTGCTTCTCGCTCTGCGGCGGTGCTTCGGTCAAGACGGCGATCATCCGCTCCATGCCGAAGCCGGTGTCGGTGAATTTGAACAGGCCTTCCTCGAGCACGGCGCCTTCGGTCAGGCGCTCGGCAAGAAAATGCTGGATGGAATAGTCGGAGCCGACGTAGAGCACGTTGATGTCGACCAGGTTGGTCGAACCGTTCCTGGCCAGTACGTGGACCTGATCGTCGGGCGAAACACGCGGCACAGTCGACGCTTCGATCGGCTGCAGCGTGTCGCTGTCAAAACGCTTGATCCGGAACTCGACGCTGACCTCTTCCGGCCGATAATCGGAGGCGGCGGCCAGCCTCGACAGGCCAATGGCGCGGAAGATTTTCGTCAGATTCCCTGTGGCGGCCTCGATCAACTTTTCGCGGCCGTCCGGATGAATGACGATCAACGGCGGCTTGCTGCCGCCCTTGAGCGTCATGTCGCCCGAAGCCGGCAGGAACCACAGCGCCGGCGCGTCGGTGGCATCTTCTGCGGCGCCGGCAATGGCGTTCTCGCGCAGCACTGCGAGACGCAGATCTGCGCTCTTGCCCGGCTCGACCAGCGCGATGTGAAACCCTGAGCTCTTCCTGGCCGCCAGTTCGTCGAGAACCGAGTTCGCCAGCGCGGCCTCTTTCTCGAGGCCTTTGGCCGCAGCCGGCCGCGCGACCACGAGCTTGTAGTCGACGGCGAGCTCGGCCAGCCGTGCATAGGCATTGGCGGGGATATCGGCCAGCTTGAGCGCCGGCTTGCCGCCGAACTCGACCGGCTTGACCCGGCTTTCCAGGTTTTTCGCCGACTGAACCTGGAGATAGCCAAGCGCCTCGGACAGCGGCGACAGCGCCGACGGCAATATTGCGAGCCTGCTGCCGGGGGTGAGGCGTTGCAGCAACCCGGCGCTGATCGTGGCTTTGTCGTTCTCGATGACGATCGGCCATTGCATGACCGCGTCTGTCTTGTCGGTGCCGAAGACGCGTGCGTCGAGTTCCCCTTCGAACAGCGGCGTCGGCCGGGTGCGGCCGTCCGCCGAATATTGCTGCAGCACGGCCTGGCCGAGCTGGCGATAGGTGATGTTGGGGTTCTCGGCCAGTTTCGACAGGATGGTGAAGGTGAACAGGCCGAAACGCGGTGCATCGGCCGTGCCCTTGGGCAGCGGCATCTCGGGCGTCGTCTCCACCGTCTGCGCCGCGTAGAAGGCGACCAATTTGCCCTTGGTGGTCGGCTCGGCGCCGGTCGGCGTCAGCTTGAAGGCCGGCTTGCGCTGCCCGTCGTCGTCAAAGCCGCGCGGCGCGGCCGACGCAATCTCGTCATAGGCTCTCACCGCAGCCGCCCTGGCAGCGTCGTCGCCGCCGACCAGATCGGCGAACTCGACCTTGCGTTCCAGCTCGTCGTCGACCTCGGCGGCGCGCGTCGCCGTGCCGGAATGGCAGCAGTCGAATACGGCCCAGACAAAGGCGCCCTTGTCGCGGATAGCGTCGAGCGCGGTGCCGATCTCGTTGTCGACCAGCGCATTGGGCACGCCCTTTTCGCGGTTGACCCATTTGTCGATGTCGGACGGCAAGAAAATCTCGTCGAGGCCGTCCGTCTCGTCGCCCTTGTTCGCTGCCGGCTGCTGCGCGCCGTGACCGGACAAATGCAGGTAGACGAAATCGTCGCGCTGGACCTTGGCGGCAAGATCGGCCAACGCCGCCTTGATCGCCGCATGTGTCGGCGGTCCGTTGGCGCCTTCGACATCCTTGGCGAGCAGCGTGACGTTTTCGGCCAGGAATTTTACCGGCGCGGGCGTGTTCCCCAGGAGGTAATCGCGCACCAGGCCGGCATCGTTTTTCGGTCCGATCAGCCAGTTTTTCTTCGGCAGGTTCGGGTAATCGGTGCAGGCAACAAGCAGCGCATGGTAGGTGCGCGCCGCTGCGAATGCCCGAAACGGCACCAGGCCGGCAGCGGCCAGCGCGGACGTGCCGGCAAGCAGCGTCCGCCGCGTCACTTTGATCATGATTGCTTCCCCAAGCCCGATCGAATTTCCAAGCACGGCCAGCCTGGCCGAGGATTTTGTCAGTATTTTGAATATGGCGCCGCCGGCCAGCCGACCACCGGCTGCGAATAGAAACAGTAGCAAAAATGGCAGTTCGTCGCTATCTCAGTGGAAGAGGTCCGACTGCTTGCGAAATGGCAGCGATCGGCACGGAGCGGCTTGGAACAGGATCATGGCGGCAAGGGATGTACTGACGAAGAACCAGCTTTGCGTTCTCGAGAAGCTCGAGGCCGCCAGCGGCCCGCTCAGCGCCTATACGTTGCTCGACCAACTGCGCGAGCGCGGTTTTCGCGCGCCGCTGCAGGTCTACCGGGCGCTCGACACGCTGGTGAAATCCGGCTTCGTGCACAGGCTCGAAAGCCTCAATTCCTTCGTCGCCTGTGCCGAGCCGCACGACCACAGCCATTCGATGACGGCGTTTGCCATCTGCGACACCTGCGGCCAGGTGACCGAGTTCTCCGACCACGATGTCGGACACCGGCTCGACGAATGGGTGCGCTCGACCGGCTTCGCCGCCAAGAAGGCGGTGATCGAGTTTCGTGGGACATGTGCGAAGTGTTTGGCCGAGGCGGCTTGAGGCCGGAGCAACGCGGCGAAGGCGGAGCAAGGTTTTCCGAGCCCTCGCCGGGTGTTCCCGGATCGGCTCAGTAGGGAAAGGGTCTCCTTGAGGTATGCCGGATGTGCAGGATCTCAATTGCGTCGGCACGGGCACGATAGAAGACCTTATAAGGGTAGCGGCCTATGAAGAGGACGCGAACGCCAGGGATGTCGGTCGCGTGACCGCTTTCGGGAAATTCGGCAAGTCGCGAAATCCCAGCGTGGATCCGAGAAATGACTGAAAGGGCGCCCTGAGGCGCCCGCTCTTCGAGGTAGTTGAAAATCGCCTCGCGTTCGGCAAAGGCTTGCCGCGTAAATCGGACCTTCATAGCCTGCGGCGGGTGTCGGCCGCGCGAACGGTATCCTCATCTACGAAAGTGCCGTGATCGGCCTCTGCTAGGCCCGCTGTGACCGCGCTGCGCTCTGATTCCGACATCGCATACACGCCAGTCCGCCGCGCCTCGATGACGCGGGCGTAATCAGCAAGCTCCTCCTGGTCTTCGCGAGGCCAAGCTTCCGCATGCCTTACCAGATTCTCAAGTGCCTTGGTGATCATACGGGCACTATAGCATACCGCTGCTGCTCGTGAACCTTGAACCGAACATGGCTCTGTGGCCCGCCTTAATGCGCCTCTTCCCAGTTGTTGGCTGCGCGGGCGTCGACGTGCAGCGGCACCGACATCGATACCGCCGGCATGGCGGCGTTCTCCATGACGTGGCAGACGACCGGGATCGTCGCCTCGACCTCGGCTTCGACCGTCTCGAAAACCAGCTCGTCATGCACCTGCAGCAGCATGCGGGCAGAAAGCCTGGCTTTTTCCAGCGCCTCGTCCATACGGATCATGGCGCGACGGATGATGTCGGCGGCGGTGCCCTGCAGGCGGGCGTTGATCGAGGCGCGCTCGTTGAAGGCACGGACCGAAGGGTTCGACGACCGTATCTCCGGATAGTGGATGCGGCGGCCGAAGATGGTCTCGACGAAGCCGTGCTCGCGGGCATAGGCCTTGGTCGCATCGATATAGTCGCGGATGCCGGGGAAGCGCTCGAAATATTTCTTGATGTAGTCGCCGGCTTCCTCGCGCGCGATCGACAGCTGGTTGGCGAGGCCAAAGGCCGAAATGCCGTAGATGATGCCGAAATTGATCGCCTTGGCACGGCGGCGCACTTCCGAAGGCATGCCCTCGACCGGCACGTTGAACATTTCAGACGCGGTGATGGCGTGGATGTCGGCGCCATCGGCGAAGGCCTGCTTGAGCTGCGGGATTTCGGCGACGTGGGCGAGCACGCGCAATTCGATCTGGCTGTAGTCGGCGGAAACCAGCTTGTTGCCCTTGTCGGCGATGAAGGCCGTCCTGATCTTTCGACCCTCGACGGTGCGCACCGGAATGTTCTGCAGATTGGGATCCGAGGACGACAGCCGCCCGGTCGTCGTCGCGGCAAGCGCGTAGGAGGTGTGGACGCGCTTGGTGTCGGGATGGATGAAGCCGGGCAGCGCATCGGTATAGGTCGATTTCAGCTTGGTCAGCTGGCGCCAGTCGACGATCTTGCGCGGCAATTCGTGGCCTTCGGCGGCGAGGTCTTCGAGAAGCTGCGCCGAGGTCGACCACTGGCCGGTCTTGGTTTTTGAACCGCCAGGCAGACCCATCCTGCCGAACAGGATGTCGCCGAGCTGTTTTGGCGAGCCGATGTTGATGCGTTCGCCGACCAGCTGGTAGATTTCGTCCTCGAGCCGTGCGGCACCCTGTGCCAGTTCGCCGGAGAGCCGCGACAGGATCTGCCGGTCGACGGAGATGCCGCGCTGCTCCATCCGTGCCAGGACCGGCACCAACGGCCGTTCCAGCCGTTCATAGACCGAGACCAGGCCCTTGGCGGCAAGCCGTGGCTTCAGCACCTGCCAGAGCCTGAGCGCGACGTCGGCGTGCTCGGCCCCGTAAGCCGTCGCCTTGCCGAGGTCGGCCTGATCGAGGCCGACGAAGCTTCTTCCCGAACCGGCCAGTTCCTTCAGCGGAATGGTCGCGTGGCCGAGCCATTTATCGGCCAGCGCCTCCAGGCCATGGCCACCGTGGGTGCCGGCCTCGAGCACGTAGGAGATCAGCATGGTGTCGTCATAGGGGCCGATCTCGATGCCGTGACGGCTCATGACGACAAGGCGGTATTTCATATCGTGCACGATCTTGAGGACGGATTTGTCCTCGAGCAGCGGCTTGAGCAACGCCAGCGCGTCGCGGACCGGGATCTGGTTTTCGACCGCGCCGCCGCCGAGCAGGTCGCCATTGCCGTTTTTATGGGCGAGCGGCACGTAGGCGGCGTGGCCGGGCGCGACGGCCATGGCAAGGCCGATCAGTTCGGCCCGCATCGGATCGGGCGAGGACGTCTTAACGTCGAAGGCGACGATGCCTCTCTCCATCGCCTCGGCGATCCAGGCCTTCAGCGTCGCGGCGTCGCGGATGCAGGTGTAGGCGCCGGTGTCGATCTTGCGGGCGGTGGCAGCCTCCAGGCGAAGCGCCGAAAGCAGGGATGGGGTGTCGCCTTGCTTGGCTGCGGCCGGAGCTTCGAGTGCCGCTTCGTCCGACGGCGGTGCGCTCTCGGCGGCCGCGGGCACGCCAAAACCCATATCGGGGCCATGCGCGGTATCGGCACGCTCTATGGTGACGGGGGTGGCTGGAACGTCGCCGGCGTCGGTTCCGGTCGCTTCGGCCACGCGGCGGGTCAGCGTCGAGAATTCCATGGTCTTGAGGAAGCCGATCAGCCTGGGGCCGTCCGGCGCATGCAACACGAATTCGTCAAGCCCTTCGGTCACCGGCACGTCGTTCTTCAGCGTCACCAGGTCACGCGAAATGCGTGCCTTGTCGGCATTGGCGATGATCGATTCGCGCCGCTTGTCCTGCTTGATCTCGCCGGCGCGGGCGAGCAGCGTGTCGAGGTCGCCGAACTGTTCGAGCAATTGCGCTGCCGTCTTCGGCCCGATGCCGGGCACGCCCGGCACATTGTCGACCGAATCGCCGGTCAGCGCCTGCAGGTCGATCATTTTCTGTGGCGGCACGCCCCATTTCTCGATCACCTCGGGAACGCCGATCTGGCGGTCCTTCATCGGGTCGTACATGGCAACCGTTGGGCCGACCAGTTGCATCAAGTCCTTGTCGGAAGAGATGATGGTGGTGTCGGCGCCGGCTTCGCAGGCAAGCCGGCAATAGGTGGCGATCAAATCGTCGGCCTCGTAGCCTTCCGTCTCAAGGCATGGCAGGTTGAAGGCCCTGGTCGCCTGGCGGATCAGGCCGAATTGCGGGATCAAATCTTCCGGCGGCGCCGAGCGGTTGGCTTTGTATTCGGGGTAGAGGTCGTTGCGGAAGGTCTTCGACGAATAGTCGAAAATCACGGCGAAATGCGTGGGCACGATGCCGACATCGGTGTTGCGGGCGTCCTGCGTCAGCTTCCAGACCATGTTGCAGAAGCCGAGCACGGCACTGGTCGGCAGCCCGTCGGACTTGCGGGACAGCGGCGGCAGCGCGTGATAGGCACGGAAGATGTAGCCGGAGCCGTCGACAAGGAAGAGATGATCGCCTTTTTTCATGGCACGAGGGAATAGCGCGGCGCGGCGCCGCGGTCCATGCCAAAGGCGGCTTCTGCCAAGGGTTCCGGCAACACCCTGACAAATGGCGTACGAGCCTGGCCTGCCATGCGGCCTGGCTGGAGCTTTGTTCGCTCACGCCTATGTTACAAAAGTGTAATTTTTGTGCCCTTGAATCGCCACGTTCGCAGACACAGATAAACGCCATCGGCAGTTTTCGCCGAAGTCCGGAGCAAGGCCCGTCCCCCGCCTATCCCGGACACTTGCGGCAGCCTATCCCCCCTCTCCGGGCTGCCGCATCGTTTCGAGTAGAGGCCGCCGTGGTTCCCTCCACCACGGCGGCATTTTTTTGCCTTTGGACAGGAAGCTGTGGCCCAACGGTCGCGGGCTTTCCGTTTCGCAACATGGGCTCTAGATTCGCCGCCAGAATCGAAAGGCCCGCCAGATGTCCGCAGTTTCCCCTGTTCTCGACCGCCTCGACAAGAACTTCGACCAGAGCCTGGAACGCCTGTTCGGCCTGCTCGGCATCAAGTCGATCTCCACCGATCCGGACTACGCCGCCGACTGCCGCAAGGCCGCCGAATGGCTGGTCGCCGAGCTCAAGCTGATCGGCTTCGACGCCAGCGTGCGCGACACACCAGGCCATCCGATGGTGGTCGCGCATCACGATGGGCCGGCGGGCGCGCCGCATTTGCTGTTTTACGGCCATTACGACGTCCAGCCGGTCGATCCGATCGAGCTGTGGGAAAGCGACCCGTTCGCGCCGGCGGTCAAGGAGATCGAGCCCGGCCACAAGGTGATCACCGGCCGCGGCGCGGCCGACGACAAGGGCCAGCTGATGACCTTCGTCGAGGCCTGCCGCGCGTGGAAGCAGGTGCATGGCGGATTGCCGTGCCGAATCACAATCCTGTTCGAGGGCGAGGAGGAGTCCGGATCGCCGTCCCTGAAGCCGTTTCTCGAGGCGAATGCGGATGAGCTCAAGGCCGATTTCGCGCTGGTCTGCGACACCGGCATGTGGGACCGCGATACGCCGTCGATCTGCGTCTCGCTGCGCGGGCTGGTCGGCGAGGAGATCACGGTGACTGCCGCCGACCGCGACCTGCATTCCGGGCTCTATGGCGGTGCGGCCGCCAATCCGATCCGCATCCTGGCAAAGATCCTGGCCGACATCCACGATGCGGATGGTCACGTCACCATTCCGGGTTTTTATGACGGCGTCGAGGAAACGCCGTCGCAGATATTGCAGTCGTGGCTGTCGCTCGGCGAGACGGCCGAGACCTTCCTCGGCCCGATCGGCCTGTCGATTCCGTCCGGCGAAAAGGGCCGCTCGGTGCTCGAGCTGACCTGGGCGCGACCGACGGCCGAGTTCAACGGCATTATCGGCGGCTATACCGGCAAGGGCTTCAAGACGGTGATCGCCGCGCAAGCCTCGGCAAAAGTCTCCTTCCGCCTGGTCCACAAACAGGATCCGGAAAAAATCCGCGCCGCCTTCCAGGCATTTGCCAGGCAGCGCGTTCCGGCCGACTGCTCGGTCGAATTTCATCCGCATGGCGGCTCGCCGGCGATCCAGCTGTCCTACGACTCGCCCTTCCTCGCCAAGGCCAAGCAGGCGCTGTCCGACGAATGGCCGAAGCCGGCGGTGGTGACCGGCAGCGGCGGCTCGATCCCGGTGGTCGGCGATTTCCAGACTTATCTCGGCATGGAGTCGCTGCTCGTCGGTTTCGGCCTCGACGACGACCGCATCCACTCGCCGAACGAGAAGTACGAGATGAGCTCCTTCCACAAGGGCCAGCGCTCCTGGGCGCGCATTCTCGAGGCGCTGACACGCTGAAATTACGCCAGATTCAAGTTTTTGTTGATTTTTCGCCGGATCGCGGCAAGGACGGGCACGGTCCGTCGCACATCGCTGCACGGGGCCGCGACCGGAGAAGACGATGAGCGACATACGTTTCCACAAAAACGATCTGCCCGGCCTGCTGCATTACGATGTCGGGGCGGTCGCCATCGACACCGAGACGCTGGGGCTGAACCCGCATCGCGACCGGCTCTGCGTCGTGCAGATCTCGCCGGGCGACGGCTCGGCCGACGTCATCCAGATCGCGCCCGGCCAGAAGAAGGCGCCGAACCTCGTCAGCCTGCTCAAGAACCGCAGCATCACCAAGCTGTTCCATTACGGCCGCTTCGATCTCGCCGTGCTCTACAACGCCTTCGGCGTCATGCCGGAGCCGGTGTTCTGCACCAAGATCGCGTCGCGGCTGACGCGCACCTACACCGACCGGCACGGGCTGAAGGACATCTGCTTCGAGCTTCTCGGGATCGGCCTGTCGAAGGCGCAGCAATCATCGGACTGGGCCGCCGAGACGCTGTCGCCCGAGCAACTCGAATATGCCGCCTCCGACGTGCTCTATTTGCACCGGCTGCGCGACGTGCTGAGCGCGCGTCTGGCGCGCGACAACCGGACCAGGGAGGCCGATGCCTGCTTCCGCTTCCTGCCGACGCGTGCGAAACTCGACCTGATGGGCTGGGATGAGGAGGATATCTTCGCCCACAGCTAATGGCCTTCATGATAATTCTACTCCGGCGGCCATCTGGCGCAGTTTTCTCCGCTTCCGGTGCTCACGGACCCAAATGTCCGCTGCGCTCCGGTTCTCGAAAACCACGCCATATGTCTCGCCGGAGCGAATTCTCCTAAAGGCCATCGGCCAGGAACCAGACGCTTGTCCCGGCGTTCCGTTCGCTTCACCGAGAGAAATGAAAATGGCTGCCCGAAAATCAATCGAAACGGCACCGAAGGACGGCTCCAAGGTCACCGTCTACTGGCAGGACAGCGACGGCGTGATGAACGAGAGCATCGCGCAATACCGTTCGCTCGACCGGCTGAAGGCGGCAGGCGGCGACTGGGACGAAAGCGACGCTGGCTGGTGGGCCTATACGGACGGCCATACGCAAAGGAAGATCGAGCCGATCAGCTGGCGGCCGGCCTCCGACGATGCGGATGCCGACGACTGAGGGTTGTCGCAACCGCCGAACTGAAGTGATTATTCTGAGGCAACGCGCATTTTGTTCTTGCTTTGTGCCGGCAGCTATGCTACTGATTTTGCTATGGTGCTCATTGGCTCCAACGACCCGCCCGCCGAGGCGGGTTTTTCATTTCCGGCTTTGGCGCTGTCGCGGGCCGCAGCCGTTCGGCAAGCGACTGAATACAGTTTATTTCGATTTTTCCCGACTTAACCCGCCTTTAAACCGCCGCATCTAGTCTTCAACCCCAACGCCATAGGCATGGGGAAGACAGCACAGCGCATGGCGAACCGGAAAGACAGCCGCATCGAGCCCAGCTTCGAGGCATCGCCGGGGGCGAGATCCTCGGCCGGTTTTTCGGTAAGCGAGGAGGACCGCGTCGTGCCGAGCAACCGAAAAGCCGCTGCAAAGCGCAAATCGTCCAGGGCCAAGCCGCCGCGCGGCGGGCGCGGCAAAAGCCGGCGCGGCGTGTTCGGCGTGCTTGCCCGGCTGTTCTACTGGTGCTTCGTGCTGGCCATCTGGGGCGGCATCGCCACTGCCGGCATCGTCGTCTATTACGGCGCGAAAATGCCGGCGGCCACCACCTGGGCCATTCCCGACCGCGCCCCCAACATCAAGATCGTCTCGGTCGACGGCCAGCTGCTTGGCAATCGCGGCATGAGCGGCGGCGAGGCCGTCGGCCTGCACGAAATGTCGCCCTATATTCCCGAGGCCGTCATCGCCATCGAAGACCGCCGCTTCTATTCGCATTTCGGCATCGACCCGATCGGCCTTTCCCGGGCCATGGTGACCAACGTGCTGGGCGGGCATTTTTCGCAGGGCGGCTCGACGCTGACCCAGCAGCTGGCCAAGAACCTGTTCCTGACGCCGGACCGCACGCTGGAACGCAAGGTGCAGGAAGTGCTCTTGGCGCTGTGGCTGGAGCACAAGCATACGAAGGACCAGATCCTCGAAATGTACCTCAACCGGGTTTATTTCGGCTCTGGCGCCTATGGTGTCGAAGCGGCCTCGCGCCGCTATTTCGGCAAGAGCGCGCGTGACGTCACGCTGTCGGAGGCCGCCCTTCTCGCCGGCCTGCTCAAGGCGCCGTCGCGGCTGTCGCCGGCGCGCGACCCGAAGGCGGCCGAGCAGCGCTCGCAGCTGGTGCTCGCCGCGATGCGCGACGAGGGCAAGATCAGCGCCAAGGAGCAGACCACGGCGATGAGCGCGCCGGCGACACGCGCGCCGTCCTACTGGACCGGCTCGGAAAACTACGTCGCCGATACGATCATGGAAGAACTGCCCGACCTGATCGGCGACGTGCGCCGCGATGTCGTCGTCGACACGACTGTCGACCTGACGCTGCAGAAACTCGCCGAGCAATCGATCCGCCGGCTGATCGACCAGAGCGGCAAGAAGCTCAATGTCAGCCAGGGCGCGCTGGTGTCGATCGACAATTCCGGCGCGGTGCGCGCGATGGTCGGCGGTTACGACTATTCGACCAGCCAGTTCGACCGCGCCTCGGAGGCGCGCCGCCAGCCGGGGTCGGCGTTCAAGCCGTTCGTCTACATGGCGGCGCTGGAATCCGGCCGCACGCCCGACAGCGTGCGCAACGACGCGCCGATCAAGATCGGCAACTGGACGCCCGACAATTACGGCGGCAAATATTTCGGCAAGGTGACGCTGGCGACGGCGCTGGCAAAATCGCTGAACTCGGTGGCCGCGCAGCTGACCATGGAAGTCGGGCCGAATGCGGTGGTCGAGGCGGCGCACCGCATGGGCGTCCAGTCCGAGCTGACGGCCAACACCTCGATCGCGCTCGGCACCTCGGAAGTGACGCCGCTGGAACTGACCTCGGCCTATGTTCCCTTCGCCAACGGCGGTTATAAGCCCGACATCCATTTCATCCGCCGGGTCACGACGAGCGACGGCAAGGTGCTCTACGAAAACAATGGCGGCGGTGCGCCGCGGGTCGTCAAGCCCGATGTTGTCGGCATGATGAACTCGATGATGACCGGCACGGTCGAGATCGGCACGGCCAGGAAGGCGGCGTTCGCCTGGCCGGCGGCCGGCAAGACAGGCACCAGCCAGAACTCGCGCGACGCGTGGTTCATCGGCTATACCGCCAACCTCACCACCGGCGTCTGGTTCGGCAATGATGACGGCAGCGCGATGAAGAAGGTCACCGGCGGCGCATTGCCGGCGCAGGCCTGGCACGAGTTCATGGTCGCCGCGCATGAGGGCGTGCCGGTGCGGCCGCTGCCTGGAACCTGGAAGTCGACGCCGCCCGACACCATCGTCCCGGACGACATACCGTCCGATACGGCGCCGCCGGCGCCGGTCGCTTCCGTCGGCCAATCGGCGCCGCCTGTGGCAGCTACCCAGTCGGCTTCGCGTCCCGCGCGTCCTGCCGAGACAGTCGATGCCGGCGGCCTTGCCATGCCGGGGGTCGATAGCGCCACCGGATCGATCAAGCATCCGGTGCCGCCCGGCAATGTCGGCGGCCCGGTCAAGAAGCGGCAGACCTCGATCCTGGACATCCTGACAGGCGGCTGAACAACAGGCCCCCTCGCCACCGCTGCCGCGTTCCGCTACATCTCCCGTTTGGAGACCGCGAATGGCAGAGACCGACACCAGAAAAACCATCGTGCTGACCGGCGCCAGCCGTGGCATCGGCCATGCCACTGTCAAGCGCTTTTCACGCGAAGGTTGGCGCGTCATCACCTGCTCGCGCCAGGCCTTTGCCGAGGACTGCCCGTGGCCGGCCGGACCTGAAGACCACATCAAGGTCGACCTCGCCGACCAGGAGGATGTCGGCATCGCCATCTCGGAAATCCGCCACCGGCTCGAGGCGCATGGCGGCCAGCTGCATGCGCTGGTCAACAATGCCGGCATCTCGCCGAAGCTCAAGGACGGCAACAGCCGCATGAACTCGATCGACACGCCGATGCATGTCTGGCGCGACGTCTTCCAGGTGAATTTCTTCGCGCCGATCATGCTGGCGCGGGGCCTGTTCAAGGAGCTGGCATCGGCCAAGGGCTCGATCGTCAACGTCACCTCGATCGCCGGTACCCGCGTGCATCCTTTCGCCGGTACCGCCTATGCGACGTCGAAGGCGGCACTCGGCTCGCTGACCCGCGAGATGGCGCATGATTTCGGCCCCCACGGCATTCGCGTCAACGCCATTGCGCCGGGCGAGATCGACACCGCGATCCTGTCGCCGGGCACGGAAAAAATCGTCGAGACCATCCCGCTGAGAAGGCTGGGCACCACGGCGGAAGTCGCCGACATCATCTTCTTCCTGTGCTCGCAGCAGGCGTCTTACGTGACCGGTTCGGAAATCCACATCAATGGCGGCCAGCACGTTTGAGCGGCTGAGTTTTATCAATCGTCGGCGCTGCCCCTCATCGCCCTGCTGGGACCTTCTCCCGCATAGTGACGAGAGAAGGGAATTTCGGCGCTGGCATTGCCTTCTCCCCCTTTGTTCACGGGTACCGAAATTCACTTTCCGATCGAGCCATCGGAGGATGCAGAACTCGATATTCGATGTGATCGTGGCTCGTGTTTGATCACTTGGAGGCCGCTTCTAGAAAGGCGGCCTCATCGATAAGACCGGTTCCGGCGACTTCCTGTTGAACAATAAGTTCCTCAAGCCGCCCGGATCTTAAAGCTTCTGAAAGTGACAAGTGGGCTTCATTCATGGCGCACATCGCCTCTTCTTCTGGCCCTAAAGAGGGGTTAGGATACGTTATGCCGAAGGCAGATTCAAACGTGGTGATTTCCGCCTTTACGGAGGAACAAGTCGTGCGCCTGACGGGGGTCAGCCGCCGACAACTCCGCTATTGGGCTACAGATAAGTTCTTCATTCCAAGCATTAAAATGGAAGACGACAGTCTTGCGGAGCTTCGCCTCTATGGGTTCCGTGACCTGCTCTGTCTGAAAATTATCAATTCCATCCGCAACGAATCGAAGGTGTCGTTTCCTGAGCTACGGAAGGCAAAGGAAAGACTGGCCCACCTAGGGGCCGACATGTGGGCAAAGACGACGCTATATGTCCACCGCAAGAAAATCGTTTTCGATAACCCCGAGACGGGTCAAAAAGAAGAGACGTCGACAGGCCAAGGAGTCCTGGAGATACCTCTTCAAGTCGTGGCTGGTAAGATGGAAGACGCTGTGCGTGCTATGCGACAGCGTGATGCCCAAACTGTCGGGAAGATTGATCAGAAGCGCGGTGTCGCTCAAAATCAGCCTGTGATCGCGGGGACGAGAATCCCGGTAAGACACATACAATCCTTTCACAAGGCGGGATATTCTTTTGAAGATATACAGAAGCAGTATCCGAGCCTAAATATCGGAGACATTGCGGCGGCTATAAATTTTAAAGAAGTGGCGTGAAGGGAAAAAAACCAACTCTAGTAGTTCTTCTTGACGAGGGGACACCAGTTCTCTCGGCGTCGCCATTTTTGGACCGCGGCTATCAAATTATCTATCATGGCGATGTTTTGGAAAGTGGCGCCAAGGACGAACTGGTTGCCAGCACAGCTATCCTCAATAGTGCTGCACTTATTGCCGTCGATTTAGATATGAAGAGGCTAGTGAAACGGTTCGGCTCTCCAGGCAATAACCCGCGATTTGCGAAGCTTGACTTGATTTTCGTCGGCTGCGATCCAGTGATGACCGCGAAAAGGCTCGGCCATGCGATGTCATTCATAGAGAACGAATGGTCCGTTCGCTGCGAGAAGGCCGCTAGGCGACTTTGGGTCAGTATCGATAACCACCGGTTAACAAGTTATCGGTAGCCACCAAGCGCGTTGATAATGACTGGTTGGATGGACGGGACCTGAACCCACAACCTACCGATTAGCATCGGGCGCGCTATCCGGCTGAGCTACCGGCCCCGACCGTGTTCAAGCTATGTACCTCAAGGAGATATTCCCATATCGCCGAGAGGTCATGGCTAACCCCCGGAAGTGGAGGGTTCCGCCGCGTTCGGTTCGTTGGCAGTCGCAGGCATCGGCGACACGACATGTCCGATCACCACTTCGACAATCCCACGGGCGATCTCGCGTTCGCCCATGATGACGGTGTCGGCACCAAGGTTTTTGAGGTGCTCGACCTCGGCATCGGAATGGGCGCGGGCGATGATTTCGATTGCCGGATTGGCGGCGCGGGCGCGCAGCACGACCTGCCCGGCCTCGAAGGCGTTGGGAATGGCCAGGATCAGCCGCTTCGCGCCCGCGGGATTGGATGCGGCGAACACGTCGCCACTCGCCGCGTTGCCGGGTACGGTTTCGACGCCTTCGGCCTTGAGTTTCGCCAACGTCTTGTCGGCATCCTCGATGACGAGGAAGGGCAGGGCGGCCTGCTTCAGCGATGTACCGACAAGGCTGCCGACGCGGCCGTAGCCGATCAGGATGGTGTGGCCGGTCAGCCTCGTCCTGGGCGGTGGGCCATCCTCGTTAGCAGGCGCCGCGACCGAAGCCACCTGGCCGGGCTCGGTCGCCGGGCCGATCGGCCTTGCTTCGCCGGACGGCGCCGTCCTGCCGGCGCGTGCTTCCAGCCAGGGTTTCATCCGGTCGACGGCAAGAAACATCAGCGGATTGAGGACGATCGACAGGATGGCGCCGGCGAGGATGAGGTCGCGGCCTTGTTCGGGCAGCAGTTTCAGCCCGACGCCGAGTTCAGCCAGGATGAACGAGAATTCGCCGATCTGGGCTAGGCTTGCCGAAATCATCAATGCGGTTGCCACCGGATAGCGGAAGACGACGACGATGACGAAGGCTGCCAGCGACTTGCCGACAACGATGATGGCCAGCGTCGCCAGGATCGGCCAACCATTGCTGATCACGCTGAACGGGTCGAACAGCATGCCGACCGAAACGAAGAACAGCACGGAAAAGGCGTCGCGCAGCGGCAGCGATTCCTCGGCCGCCCGGTGGCTGAGCTCGGATTCGCTCATGATCATGCCGGCGAAGAAAGCGCCGAGAGCCAGCGACACGCCGAACAGCTTGGCCGCCCCGAAGGCGACGCCAAGCGCAATCGCAAGCACCGCCAACCGGAACAGTTCGCGCGATCCGGTATGGGCGACGTAGTGCAGGATCCAGGGGATAAGCCGGCGGCCGACCACCAGCATGACCACGACAAAGGCCGCGACCTTGGCCAGTGTGACGGCGACGACGCCCCAGACGCCGTAGCTCGCTGGCAGCGACAGCAGACCGCTGGAGTGCACCTCCACCTGCTCTTGGCCGCCGAGCACGCCGGCCAACGCCGGCAAAAGCACCAGCGCCAGCACCATCGCCAGATCCTCGACGATCAGCCAGCCAACGGCGATGCGGCCGCGCTCGGTCTCGATCAGCCGCCGCTCCTGCAGGGCGCGCAACAGCACCACGGTCGAGGCCACGGAAAGCGCCAGGCCGAAGACCAGTCCCGCGCCCATCGACCAGCCGAGCATCCAGGCAAGGCCGGCGCCGAGGGCTGTCGCGAAGCCGATCTGCACAATGGCGCCGGGCACGGCGATGGCGCGGACCGACAACAGGTCCTTCAGCGAGAAATGCAGGCCGACGCCGAACATCAGCAGGATGACGCCGATCTCGGCAAGTTCATTGGCGAGGCCGGCATCGGCAACGAAACCCGGCGTGTTCGGTCCAACCAGAACGCCGGCGATGAGATAGCCTACCAGCGGCGGCACGCGAAAACGGTTGGCAAGTGCGCCGAAGACGAAAGCCAGCCCCAGACCGGCGACGATGGTGGCGATAAGGGGCGTGTCATGCGGCATTGTCTATGGAGCGCCTTCAGGAATCGCGATGTCGGATATGCGCCGTCCAAAAGCCGCCGCCTTGGCAGTATGGAGGCTGGGACAGTCGCGAGACAACCCGCAATCCCCATGAAATCGATGGCAAGGCGGCAAAAAGGCGTTGAGCCGGCAAGCGTTGCCACCCGGCGCGGCCTGCTCCAGCCAGGCGATTGCTACGGAAACGAAAGTTGCACACCGCCGATGCCCGATCAGGTCGCCTGCAGCAGGCTCTCGATATCGGGTATGCTGTGGTTGGTCAGCGTCTTTGGAATTTCGGCCGTTATCTTGTCGGTGACCTCCTTGTGCAGTTTCCTGCGCATGTCGCCCAGCACCGGCGGCGGCGCGATCAGCACGATCTCCTTGAAGCTGCCGCGGTGCGCGAGCTTGTAGAGCCTGTCGGCAATCTCTTCGGCAAAACGCTCCTTGCCGAGACGGTGCCAGTCGGTGTCCTCGACCGCACTGCGGTGGACGGAAGGGCCGTCGCTGTAGCGGCCGGGGCGGTCCGTGCCTTGTTCTCGGGTTGCCGGATTTTCCTGCTCCATCTCGTGCACGACCTGAAGGTCGGGATATTGGACGTCTCCACGGTTCTCGAGGAACAGCGCCTTTTCGCCATCTGCCACCACGATCCACAGTCCGCGTTTCAGTCTGACGTTGCTCATGGGGCGCTCCTTTTTTGATTTTTCGAACCCATCGCCGGGCCTTTGCCGCAGGGGTGTGACCGGGCCTGGGTCCATAGGGCAAACGCGTGCCGAGGCGGGAATGTTCCGGCACTCGGACCCGGTGCTCCGACAGGGGTCGGCGAGAGTGCGGGGCTGCCGTCGATCGCTCGGTCAGCATCCGGCGGCTTAATCTACTAAATTGATAGAATTTAGAAAAATCTGTTTTGTGGTTAGCTCCTCCGGCCGCTAAAAAGGCAGCGGATCAAGGGCTGCAACAGCAGCTTCAATCTGCCCCGCATTTGAATGTGGAATATTTTTCTCTTGGCCTTCATGCTTGCAGAAAAGAGATTGCCTGCTACGAAGCGATGCGCGAGTGGGTGCCTTCTGGTTTTTCGCGCCTCCGCGTAGAACTGACAAACGGTTCCAGGATTCCGCTCGTCATGCCGCAAGCCACACCCAAGCTCAATGCCTTTCCCGTCTTCATGCGGGTCGAGGGCGAAGCCATAGCCATCGTCGGCGGCGCAGAGGAAGCGCTGGCCAAGGCGCGGCTGCTCGCGCAGTCGAGCGCTGTGCTGCGCATCGTCAGCGATGAAACAAGCCCGGAGCTGCTGGCCTTTATCGCCGAGACGGGGGCCGCCCACATCGCCGACGTCTATGATGCAGCACATCTCAATGGTGCGGTGATGGTGTTTGCCGCCAGCGGCGACGAGGCGCTCGATCGCCGCGTTGCCGGGGATGCGCGCCGGCTGGGCATTCCGGTCAATGCCGTCGACCGGCCGGAGCTATGCGATTTCTTCACGCCGGCACTGGTCAACCGCGCGCCGGTCGCCATTGCCATCGGCACGGAAGGTGCCGGCCCGGTGCTGGCGCAGATGCTGCGCAGCCGCATCGACCGCATGCTGGCGCCCTCGCTCGGGCCGCTCGCGGCGCTCGCCGCATCTTTTCGCGACACCGCCGAAAGACTTCTGCCGAAGGGCAATGCCCGCCGCCGCTTCTGGAGCGATTTCTTTGGCGGCGCGCCGGCCCGCGCTGTCGAGGCAGGCGAGCTTTCGCAGGCGCATGATGCGGCCGTCGGCCTGCTGCTTTCGAAAGAACCGGCATCGGGCCATATCGCGCTTGTAGGCGCCGGTCCAGGCGCCGAGGACCTTTTGACGCTGCGCGCCCATCGCCTGCTGATGGAAGCCGACGTGATCGTCCATGACGCGCTGGTGCCGGAGGCGATCGTCGCCATGGGCCGCCGCGATGCCGAGCGCCTGCCGGTCGGCAAGCGCAAGGGCTGCCATTCCAAGAGCCAGGCCGAGATCAATGCGCTGCTGGTCGAGCTTGGCCACGCCGGCAAGCGTGTCGTGCGGCTGAAGTCCGGCGACCCGCTGGTGTTCGGCCGGGCCGGCGAGGAGATGGCGGCACTTCGCGATGCCGGCGTCGCCTACGAAGTGGTTCCGGGCGTCACCGCGGCCTTCGCCGCCGCCGCCGATTTCGAACTGCCGCTGACGCTGCGCGGCGTGTCGTCGTCGATGGTGTTCACCACCGGCCATGACCTCAAGGGAAATTCGCTGCCCGACTGGGCAAAGCTCGCCATTTCCGGCGCGACGGTCGCCGTCTATATGGGCCGCTCGGTCGCCGCCGAGGTCGCCGGCCGGCTGATCGAAGCCGGCCTGTCGCCGGATACGGCCGTCGCCGTGGTCGAGAATGCCAGCCTTGCCAACCGCCGCCGTTTCCACGGCACGCTCGCCGACCTGCCGTCGCTGGAGGCGCGCGCCGACCTCAGCGGCCCGGTGATGACCATCATCGGCGACGCGGTCGCCGGCGCCAATTTCGAACGGTCCGAGCCGCTGGCGGCACACAGGCAGGAAAGCGTGGCGAGTGCTGCCGCGCAAGGAGTGAGCCAATGAAAGTCCTGACCGCGAACCGCCTCGCCGACGGCATAGCCGTCTGGTACGCCAATGGCAGCTGGGCCGAGACCATCGACCATGCCGACATCGCCCATGACAAGGCGGCCGAGGACCGGCTGGAGACGATCGGCGCCAAGGCCTCCGCCAACAACGAAGTGGTCGACGTCAACCTGATAGACGTGACCGTGGCCAACGGCACGGTCGAAGCGGTCCGGCTGCGTGAAAAGATCCGTGCCGCCGGCCCGACCACGCGCAACGACTTGGGCAAGCAGGCCCGTCCGCAAGCCGCACGCGCGGCATAGATGACACAAGCATGATCCCGATCATGCTCGAATGAAGAAAATAACGGGCGGACGCGCCCGGAAAGACCTGAATATGTACCGTTACGATGAGTTCGACCACGATTTCGTCAAGGCCCGCGTCGCCGAGTTCAGCGACCAGGTCGCGCGGCGCCTTGCCGGCGAGATCACCGAGGACCAGTTCCGGCCGCTTCGGCTGATGAACGGCGTCTATCTGCAACTGCATGCCTACATGCTGCGCATCGCGGTGCCCTACGGCACGCTGAACAGCAAGCAGCTGCGCATGCTCGGCCACATCGCCCGCAAATACGACAAAGGTTACGGCCATTTCACGACGCGCCAGAACATCCAGTTCAACTGGCCGGCGCTGTCGGACATCCCGGCGATCCTGGCTGATCTGGCAAGCGTCGAGATGCACGCCATCCAGACCAGCGGCAACTGCATCCGCAACGTCACCGCCGACCACTTCGCCGGCGCCGCCGCCGACGAGGTCGCCGATCCGCGCCCCTATGCCGAAATCCTGCGGCAATGGTCCTCGGTACATCCGGAGTTCTCGTTCTTGCCGCGAAAATTCAAGATCGCGGTGACCGGCGCCGAGCGCGACCGCGCCGCCATCCAGACGCACGACATCGGCCTGCACCTGAAGAAGAACGCCGCCGGCGAGCTCGGTTTCGCCGTCTATGTCGGCGGCGGCCAGGGCCGCACGCCGATGGTGGCCAAGAAGATCCGCGATTTCCTGCCCGAAGCGGATCTGTTGTCCTACTGCACGGCGATCCTGCGCGTTTACAACCTCTATGGCCGGCGCGACAACAAGTTCAAGGCGCGCATCAAGATCCTGGTCCATGAGACCGGCGTCGAGGAGATCACCCGCCAGGTCGAGGCCGAATGGCAGGAGTTGAAGGACGCCGAGCTGAGGCTGCCGGAAGAAGACATCCGCGCCATCGATGCCTATTTCGCGCCGCCTCCGCTTGTCGACCGGCCGGAAGGCGACGAGGCGGTCAAGCTTGCCCGCCTCGACTCCAAGAGCTTTTCCGAATGGCTGGATCAGAATGTGGTCACCCATCGCCATCCCGACTACGCGGCGGTGACCATCTCGCTCAAGGGCATCGGCGAGACGCCGGGTGATGCCTCCGACAGCCAGATGGAAGCGGTCGCCGACATTGCCGAAAAATATTCATTCGACGAGCTGCGCGTCAGTCACGAGCAGAACCTGATCCTGCCGCATGTCGCGCGCGCCGATCTCAAGGCGGTCTATGACGCGCTTGTCGATATCGGGCTGGCGACGGCCAATTCCAACCTGATCAGCGACATCATCTCCTGCCCCGGCCTCGACTATTGCGCGCTGGCAACGGCGCGTTCGATTCCCGTGGCACAGGAAATCTCGCGGCGCTTTGCTTCGCTGGAGCGCCAGCGCGACATCGGCGAATTGAAGCTGAAGATTTCCGGCTGCATCAATGCCTGCGGCCATCACCATGTCGGCCATATCGGCATCCTCGGCGTCGAGAAGAAAGGTGCCGAGCTTTACCAGGTGACGCTCGGCGGCTCGGCCGACGAGAACACCTCGGTCGGCGAGATCATCGGCCGCGGCTTCAGTTCGGAAGAGATCACCGATGCCATCGAGCAGATCGTCGAGACCTATCTCGGGCTTCGGCTGGACAGAAACGAAAGATTCATCGACGCCTACCGCCGAGTCGGTCCCGCGCCGTTCAAGGAGGCGCTCTATGCTGGCGAAGCCAAGGCCGCTTGACCGTATCGTCGACGTCGAGGCCGGCATCGCCGCCCAAGCGGCGGGTCTCGACGCGCTCTACGGCCATCTGAAGCCGCTGGAGATCATCGAGCGGTCGACCCGGGAGTTCTTTCACGGCGAAATCGCCGCCGTCTCGTCCTTCGGCGCGGATTCGGCGGTGCTGCTGCACATGATCGCCGAGATCGACCGCACGCTGCCGGTGATCTTTCTCGACACCGGCAAGCATTTCGAGGAGACGCTCGGCTATCGTGACGCGCTGGCCGCCGATTTCGGGCTGAGCGATATCCGGGTGATCAGGCCCGACGATGCGGCGCTGGCAAGGATCGACCCGACCGGCAATCTGAACGAGACCGACACCGACGCCTGCTGCGACGTGCGCAAAGTCGAGCCGCTGGCGCGCGGCGTCGAGCCGTTCCGCGCCTGGTTCACCGGCCGCAAGCGCTTCCAGGCGGCGACCCGGGCAGCGCTGCCGGTGTTCGAGGCGGTCGGCTCGCGCATCCGCATCAATCCGCTGGCGCACTGGACGACATCGGACCAGGCCGGCTACATGCGCGCGCATGCGCTGCGTGAGAACCCGCTGGTCGCCTATGGCTATCTGTCGATCGGCTGTTTCCCATGCACGCAGCCGGTGCAACCGGGCGACGATGCGCGCAGCGGCCGCTGGGCCGGGCACGCCAAGACCGAATGCGGCATCCACTTGTCGGGGCTGGAAAGGTCGCTGACCGACGCCTCGCTTTAGGATACGTTGATATTCAGCCGGCCTGCAAACGGCGGCTTCCTGCGCTTCCGGCGCTCACGTACCCAAAGTACGCTCCGCTCCGGTTCTCGGAAGCCACGCAGTTTGGTCGCTTCGCGCGCGCCTTCGGTTCCGGCTCGGCCTGACCTGAATCTCAACGCACCCTGAGGTGTTTTGCACTTTAGAATCTTTGGACTTGGGAATTTTCTTGATGAGCGATTTGATAGCCGAAAACGCCATGCGGCTGTGGACACCGGATGGGTTCCGCGAGGACGAGTGGGTTCATGCCGAAAGCGCCGAGGCGCTGGTCGGCAATGGCCGTTTCATCCTGCCGTTGCAGGCGTTTCTCGGCCTCGATCCGGAGGTGCGGCGGTCGGCGAAGGAGCGCATCGGTGTGCTGCTGCAGCCCGGCGATCAGCTCGAGAAGATCGCAGGCCTGCTCGATCAGCTGTCGCTGGTGGCGCTGGCGTTTCCGGCGTTCAATGACGGCCGCTCGTTCTCCAAGGGCGAATTGCTGCGCAGCCGTTATCATTTTGCAGGCGCTATGCGCGCCACCGGGCAGGTGCTGATCGATCAGCTGCCGCATATGCTGCGCGTCGGCTTCGATGAATTCGAGGTATCGCACCCGGTGCTGCTGAAGCGGCTCGAGCAAGGCCGCACCGGCGGACTGCCGCTGTTCTATCAGCCGGCGGTGAAGCCGGAGGCCAAAGGCCCGAAATATTCCTGGCGGCGGGTGCGCGCCGGCTGATCCGCTCCAGAGGGCCAGAAGCCCTATCTGGTCGGACCACATTCCCGATTCAGCCTTTTATTTTGCGCCTCTCCGCCTTAGGATAGGCCCATTATTTCGCGATCCGAATAAATGTGGCCACAAGGGAGGAACCGGGTATGGCTGGCAAGAAGATATTGATTCTCGTTGGCGAGTTCAGCGAGGAGTACGAGATTTCGTCTTTGAACAGGCCATGCATGCGGTGGGCCACACCGTCCATGTCGTTTGCCCCGACAAGAAGGCCGGCGATATCCTGAAGACCTCGCTGCACGACTTCGAGGGCCACCAGACCTATACGGAAAAGCTCGGCCACGACTACATCCTCAACAAGACGTTTTCCGAGGTCAATCCGGCCGACTACGATGCCGTCTACGCGGCGGGCGGGCGCGGGCCGGAATATATCCGCATCGACAAGCGCGTGCAGGCGCTGGTGCGGCATTTCCATGAGACGGGAAAACCGATCTTCACCATCTGCCACGGCGTGCAGATCCTGATCGCGGTCGACGGCGTGGTGCGCGGCAGGGAAGTCGCGGCGCTGCAATATTGCGAGCCGGAAGTCACGCTGGCCGGCGGCATCTATATCGATGTTGCGCCGACCGGCGCCCATGTCGACGGCAATCTTGTGTCGGCCAAGGGCTGGCCGGGCCTTGCCGCCTTCATGCGCGAATGCCTGAAAGTGCTGGGCACCGAGATCCACCAGGGCGAGATCCTGATGCGCGACCAGCGCCGGGCGGCTTAAGCTCGGAATGTGGAGCCCGCCGCACCCCTAACGCATGTCGCGCAAAAGTGTCAGCGGTTTTGCGATAACGGCATGCATAAACAACAACCTAAAGCGCGTCGCATGAGGCCGGTCGAGCGCGACGCGCTTTAGGTGCGGCGGTATGCTTTACACGGCCATCCGCGCTTCGCGGAACGATACCAGCTTGCTGCGGCTCTCGTCCCACAGCGCCAGCTTGACGCAGCGCAGGCTGTCGAGGAGTGTGACGCGGCCGATCTCACGCAACTCCGGATAGTCCCTCAGCACTTCCGGAAGCCGGTAGCACGGCACCTTGGCCGAGAGGTGGTGCACGTGGTGGACGCCGATATTGCCGGTGATCCAGTTCAGCACCGGCGGCAGGTCGTAATAGGACGAACCGTGCAGGGCAGCGTGCTGGAATTCCCACTCGGAGTCCTTTGTCCACTCCGTCTCCTCGAACTGATGCTGGACATAAAACAGCCAGATGCCGGCCGATCCGGCGAGGATGACGATCGGCAAATGCACGACCAGGAACGCGCCGGGGCCAACGAACCAGATGAGCAGCGCGGCGATGACCGCGATGGCGAGATTGGTCGACATCGACGACACCCAGGGGGTGAAACCGCCCCGCATCATGCCCAAGGGCAGTCTCTGCTCGAAAATGAAGATCCATATCGGGCCAAGACCAAACATCACCAGCGGATGGCGATAGAGGCGATAGGCGAGCCGGCCCCGCCATGACAGTTGCCGATATTCAGCGACCGTCAGTGTCTTGATGTCGCCGGTGCCGCGCTCGTCGAGATTGCCGGCGCTGGCGTGATGGGTGGCGTGGGCGCGGCGCCAGCAATCGTAGGGCGTCAGCGTCAGCACGCCTAGCACGCGGCCGATCCAGTCGTCGGCATAGCGGTTGGCAAAGAAGGAGCCGTGGCCGCAATCGTGCTGGATCATGAAGATCCGCACCAGAAAGCCGGCGGCCGGAAGGATGAGGACCAGACCCCACCAATGGCCATAGGCATAGGCGGCCGAGGACAGTGCCCACAGCGTGGCGAAAGGAATGAGGGTGATGGCGAGTTCAACGGCGCTGCGACGCCTGTCGGGCTTTTTATAGCGCGACAGGATCTTCAACCAGGCGCGCTTGCTGTTTGCCACAGCTTCGGGGGAAATCATGTTCATCATGAAACATAGGCGGAGCGGCGCGCTGCCGCAAGGCGGAGATCACGCAAAGTTACTGCGGGTAAATGTCGCGCGATGGCGAGGAATTGGTGGCCGCAGTCGCCGGATGCACGGCCTGCAATGGTGTCTACCGACGGCGCCCGCCTGCGACCACCTTGGCTTCCACGCCGTCCAGGCGGTCGAGCAATTCCTTCAGACGGTCGGGAATATCGGACTCCGTGCGGAAGGCCGGCAAGGTGCGCAGAAAGCGCTTGGTCGCCTCGGTGCCGAGCTGGCGCCGGATATCGGCGGCGAGCCCGTCGCGTTTTTCGCCATTCCTGCGGGGCATCATCCAAAATCCTGTGTCGGCTTCGAAACTCTTCCAAGGGAGGAATGGTTCCCGCATTGTAGTGTCCCGGCAAGCAAAGCCGTCGGGTACGGTAAAGTTTGAATTAAAATCGAGAGGTCTGCGCCGTCCGTCATCAAGCAGCGACAGCGGCTGCAGTATCGCTTGCCCCTTGATTTTTGGCCGCTAAACCTCGATATCGGGCGCAAATCCACACCATTCGAAAATGACGGGAAACGGCGATGAGCGACCAGGCAAAAGACGAACGCGCGCCCGATGAAGCCGAGAAGACCGAGGCTGCCGCGGAGCCAAGGGAAGGTGGCGTCGACGGCGACTATGAAGCGCTTGTGCGGCTTCTGAAGGAAAACGAAGAGCTGAAGGATCGCGCGCTGCGCGTCGCGGCCGACATGGAGAATTTGCGCCGCCGTACCGCCCGCGACGTCCACGATGCGCGCGCCTATGCGGTTGCCAATTTTGCCCGCGACATGCTTTCGGTGTCAGACAATCTGCGCCGTGCGCTGGATGCCATCCCGGAGGAGGCCAAGGCGTCGGGCGATGCCGGCTTCAAGGCGCTGATCGACGGCGTCGAGATCACCGAGCGCGCCATGCTGTCGGCGCTGGAACGCCACGGCGTGAAGAAGCTTGAGCCCGAGGGCGAGAAATTCGATCCGAATTTCCACCAGGCGATGTTCGAGGTGCCCAATCCCGACGTACCGGCCAACACAGTCGTGCAAGTCGTGCAGCCCGGCTATTCGATCGGCGAGCGTGTGCTGCGGCCGGCCATGGTCGGCGTCGCCAAGGGCGGCCCCAAGCATGTCGCAAGCGAAGCGCCAGTGGAGCCGGGGCCGGTCAACGAGCAGGCTGAGAAGGATGCGTAAGTTAGGGGAGTAGGGGAACAGGGCAGTACGGGAGTAGGGAATAGCGCTGCGTCGGGTAAAGTAGAGCAATTGCCTACTCGGGCCCTTGCCTTCTCTCCGCCTACTCCCCTATTCAGGCCGCAAACCGCTGCGCTTCTCCGCCATAATAATTGACGTAGCGGGCACCGATCTCCTTGACCGGCATCACCACGAACACGTCGACCGTCGAGAATTCACGGTCGATGACACAACCGTCGCCAATGCGCGCGCCGACGCGCAGATAGCCCTTGACCAGCGGCGGCATCGCGGCAATCGCCGCCTTGGTATTGACGGCCTCGATCGGCATCAGATCCATCGAACAATAGCGCCCGGCGACGGCACGCACGTCCCAGGATGAATTCGTCCGGCAGTGGTGGGCAAGGTAGGTCAGCGCCTCTGCATGTGCCGCCGGCACGGTGCCGTGGAACGACGCGCAGCCGGTCATCACGCCAATGCCGTAATGATTGATATAGGCCCAGATGCCTTGCCACAGCGCCTCGATGGTGCGCTTCGAGCGGTATTCGGGCAGAACACAGGAGCGGCCGAGCTCGAGGAAGCGCTGGCCAGGATGCCGCGCGATCAGCTTGGTCAGTTCGAATTCGCCTTCGGAATAGAAGCCGCCGGCGGCCGCGGCAATCTCCTGCCGCAGCAGGCGGTAGGTGCCGACGATGCGGCGATGCTCGGGGCCGGAAAGCGAAGTATCGAAGACCAGCAGATGATCGCAGAGGGGATCGAAGCGATCGGCATCGCGGCGGTCCTGCATCTGGAACAGGTCCTTCCTGGCACCAAGCTCGTCGTAGAACACCCGGTAGCGCACTTCCTGCGCGGCAGCGATCTCGGCCTCGTTGCGGGCGAGCCGCACTTCGAGATTGCCGATGCGGCCGAGCGATGCGCCTTTTATGACGGCATCGGCGTTCCGGCCGACGAGCAAAGGCCCGCTGGCGTTCGGCCGAGCATCACATTCCGGCATGACTGTATGCACGAGTGATTCTCCTTCGAGCCATCCCTCTTGGCACGGGGATACGGTGTAGGTGCAACAGGATTGTGACAGTACCGTGATACGGCTCTGCGGGCAATACTTCGTCGGCTGGGCAATCTATCAACCGTCGATGTTGTGCCTCAGGCGGCCGCTTGCCCTTCGACCGCATGAACCAGGGCATCGGGGTCGAGCGGCTTGGTGACGAAGCCGCTGGCACCGTGAGCGAGCACGGCGTGGCGGGTCTTTTCCTGGCTGTCGGCCGACAGCACCATGATCGGCACCGGCGGCACCGCGGTCTCCTCCTCATGGCGGCGGATGGCGGCGATGGCGTCCAGGCCGTCCATGACAGGCATATGCAAGTCCATCAGCACCACGTCGTAACGGTGCTTGTGGCCGGTGCTGATGACCGCCTCGACGGCGGCCTTGCCGTTGCCGACCACTTTCACGCGATGCCCGGCCTTCAGCAGTGTAGCGCGGGCCAGCATGGCGTTGATGTCGTTGTCCTCGGCGATCAGCACCGATAGGCCCTGCTGGCGGGCGCCAATGGCGTGGCCCGTCTGCGCGCCGCGCCTTTGCAGTTGCGGCTCGGCGACGACCGGCGCGTGGCTGGTCAAAAGCACGCGCAGCAATGTCTCACCGCGCACCGGCCTCGCAAGGAACGTGGCGTAACCATTGGCACGGAACTCGCCAAGCATGCCACGGTCGGTCGGTGCGATCAGCGTCACTGCCTCGCAATCGGCAAATCCGCTCTGGCGCAGGCGCCTGAGCAGCCTGCCGTCGCTTTGCTCCATGGCAGCATCGATCAGCAGCACGTCGCAGCTCTCGGCGAAAGGGGTGGCCTGGGCGGCGGCGGTGGCCAGATCGACCGCGCCGCCATTGGCGCGAATGGTGCGGGCGAGGGCTTCGGCCTCGACCAGGTTCTTCGACACGATCACGGCATGCCGGCCCGACAGCGCGTCCTGGCGGATCTGCGGCGCCTCGACGGCGGAAATAGCGGGAATCTCGAAGACGAATTCGGACCCCTGGCCAAGCCGGCTTGACACAGAGATAGTGCCGCCCATGGCGGTCACCAGGCGCTTGGAAATGGCGAGACCGAGGCCGGCACCGCCATGCGCACGGGTCGAGGTGCCGTCAGCCTGTTCGAAGTCCTCGAATATGCGCTCCATGTCCTCCTCGCGCAGACCGGGGCCGGTGTCGGTGATGGTGAAGCGGATGCGGTCGGTGGTTTCGGTGCGGACGCGGGCGATGCTTGCCAGGACGCCGCCGCTGTCGGTGAACTTGACGGCGTTGCCGATGAGATTGAGCAGCACCTGCCTGACCCTGCCGGGGTCGGCGGTGATCAGCTGCGGCACGTCGGGTTCGACATGACAGCCGAGGCCGATATCCTTGGCAAAAGCCCGCGCCGCCAAAAGCTCGATGACATTGTCGGCGATCTCGCGCACCGACATCGGCTGCGGTTCGGGATCGAAGCGGCCGGCCTCGATCTTGGAGTAGTCGAGCAGGTCCTCGATCAGCGCCAGCAGCGCGCTGGCCGAGGTCGAGATGGCGCCGACATAGGTCCGCTGCTCGGGCGAAAGGCTGGTGTCGGCGAGAAGCCGGGCCATGCCCATGATGCCGTTCATCGGCGTGCGGATCTCGTGGCTGACGGTGGCGAGGAAGCGCGATTTGGCCTGGCTCGCATATTCGGCCCGCTCGCGGGCGGTGATCAGCGAGGATTCGGCGCGCTTGCGAGCGGTGATGTCGCGGGCGATGGCGCGATGCGAAACGGCGCCGCTGTCCTTGTCGCGCACCGACAGCTCGATCCAAGAGAACCAGCGTGGGCCGTCCGGCGTGCGAATGGCGACGTCGGTGGAACTCAGGCATTCATGGTCGGAAAACGCGGCGTCGGGGACGATGCCGACATCGATGCCTAGTTCGGCCAGGGTCTTGCCGGCAAGGTCGCGCTGGTCGGTTTCGACAAGGTCGGCGAAAACCTTGTTGGCGTAGACAATGTGGCCGTCGCGGTCGCGATGGACGACGAGATCGCCGAGTGCATCGATCAGCCCGCGAAAGCGCTCCTCGCTCTCCTGCATCTCCCACATGCGGTCGGCCAGCGTCTCTATTTCGGCGCGGCTGCGGGCGGTCGTGGCATCGAGCAGGGCCACCGCGCGGCGCTCGGTGCGCCTGTTGCGCAGATGCATGGCGAGCCCGGCGATGGCTGTCGCCAAAAGGCCGATAGTGATGAAGATCGGCGCCCCGGTCAGATGCGAAAAGCCTGCCAGCACGACAATGGCGACGAGCGTCAGGAAGGGCAGGCCTTCGCGGTTGGAGGCCGGCAGTTCCGGCGCCAGCGGTGGCGCGGCGACAAGCTGCCGTCCTGGCGCCGCGGGGGCCGTCCCGTCGGCCCGTTCGGCTGGTTCCGCCTCTCTGATGCCGGGTTCCGCAATCATACGGAAATCCTGCCAGACAGAGCTTATCGAAGGTTGTGGTTGATCGCTCGAATTTTACCGGTCGCGCTCTTTTTTTCCCTTGGGGGCTCACATATCCACCACCACGCGGCCGCGGATCTTACCCTCGACGATGTCATGCGCGGCGCCGATGATGCCGTCGAAGCCGATGCTCGTCGAAAGGCTGGCAAGCTTTGCGTGGTCGAGATCGGCGCCGATACGGCGCCAGGCCTCGAGGCGGACCGCCTTCGGCGCCATCACCGAATCGATGCCGAGCAGCGAGACGCCGCGCAGGATGAAGGGCGCGACGCTTGCCGGCAGGTCCATGCCGCCGGCGAGGCCGCAAGCGGCAACGGCGCCGCCATAGGAGGTCATCGATAGAACGTTGGCCAGCGTGTGGCTGCCGACCGCATCGACGCCGCCGGCCCAGCGTTCCTTGGCGAGTGGTTTTGCGGGCTGGGCAAGCTCGTCGCGTGAAATCACTTCCGCGGCGCCGAGGTCGATCAGATAGGGGCTTTCGGCAGCACGGCCGGTCGAGGCGATGACGTGATAGCCGAGGCTGGACAGGATCGAGACCGCGACCGAGCCGACGCCACCGGCAGCGCCGGTCACCGCCACCGGGCCGCGATCGGGCACGATGCCGTGGCGCTCCAGCGCGATGACGCAAAGCATGGCGGTGTAGCCGGCGGTGCCGACCGCCATCGCATCATGCGGGCTCATGCCGTCCGGCAACGGCACCAGCCAGTCGCCCTTGACGCGGGCGCGCCCTGCAAAGGCGCCGAAATGCGTCTCGCCGACGCCCCAGCCGTTCAATATGACCTTGTCACCCTTGCGCCAGTCAGGATTGGAAGACGAGATGACGGTGCCGGCGAAATCGATGCCCGGCACCAGCGGCCAGCGGCGGATCACCGGCGCCTTGCCGGTAATTGCAAGACCGTCCTTGTAGTTCACCGTCGTCGCCTCGACCGCGACGGTGACGTCGCCCTCCATCAGGTCTGCCTCGGTAAGCTCGGTCACCGCGACCGACTGGTTTTTCTCGGCGTCACGCGAAACGAGGATGGCTTTGAAGGTTTCGGGCATTTTTTCTCCTCGGGCTTGCAGATCAGAATGTGTGGCGCCAGGCGAGTGAGGTCAATCGCTCGACGCTCCGCGCCGCCAGCCAATGAGTTCGTCGAAGACGACCAGCACCGCACCAACCGAAATGAAGGCGTCGGCGAGGTTGAAGATCGCGAAGGACCAGACCGGCGTATGGAACAGGACATAGTCGATGACATGACCGTAGATTGCGCGATCAATCAGGTTGCCGAGCGCGCCGCCGACGATCAGTGCGAAGCCGATGCGGGCAAGCAGGTGGCCGGGCGGCGTGCGGGCCGCAAGATAGAGCACGAAAGCGACCACCAGAACCGCGACGACCACCAGGCCGGTGTCGCCGAAGGACGAAAACAGCGAGAACGCGATGCCGGTGTTGTAGGTGCGGTACAGCGCCAGGAACGGAAGCAGGTCGAGCCGTTCCTGAAAGGCAAGACCGGTTTCGACTAGGTATTTCACCCACTGGTCGAGCGCTATCGCGGCGACGACCAGAAGAGCATACGGCCTCCAGGACTTCATGGTTTGCAGTTTCACGGTTTGAGATGTCACGATCTGGCGTCCTCCGGGCCGAGCTTCAGCGCGCCGCGCCGGATCTCGAACAGCATGACGCCGGTGGCCACTGCAAGGTTGAGCGAATCGGCGCGGCCGGCCTGCGGTATCCGCAGCAGTTTGTCGCAGCTTGCGGCAAGCTCGTCAGGCAGGCCTTGCTGCTCGTTACCCATCATCAAAAGCACCGGGCCCTTTGAAAAATCGACCGAGCGGTAGTCGACCGCACCCTTCAGGTGGGTGCCGGCGACGAGGCCGGGGAAGCTCGTTCGCCAGGCGAGAAAAGCTTCGGGCGACGCCTTGGCGACCGGCACGGCGAAAATCGAGCCCATGGTGGCGCGCACCGTTTCGACCGAAAAGGGATCGGTGGTCTCGCCGACCAAGATGACGCCCCTGGCCCCGACAGCGTCGACCGTGCGGATGACGGTGCCGAGATTGCCGGGGTCGCGGACGCGGTCGAGCGCCACCCAGACGTCGCCGTCACGGGCGCGGATGTCCTTCAACGGCAGGTATTTCTGCGAGAACACGCCGACGACCATTTGCGGATTGTCGCGGCGGGTGATGGCGACCAGCACTTTTTCCGAAACTTCAAGGACGGTGCCGCCGGCGGCGACCGTGCGCGCCGCGACCTTTTCAACCGCCGTATTGCCACGTCCGGCCTTGGCGAAGACCAGTGTCCTGATCGACCAGCCGAGATCGAGCGCGTCGATGACCAGCTTCAGGCCTTCGGCCATGAAGGCATTCTGCTGGTCACGGAATTTCTTCAGCGCGAGCGCCTTGATGTCCTTGACCAGCGGGTTGGCGAGGCTGGTGACTTCCTTCACCTGCCCTGGCGCGCCCGCGTGCCGTTCGTACGCACTCATTCAGGCCACCCAGCGCGAGAACAGCGAGGTCGAAAGCGCCCGACCGGCAGATTTCTCGCGGATGATCAATTCACCCGACTCGACCGTGCCGCCCATGCCGGCGAAGGTGTCGCGCATCAGGGCATGGATGGCGAAAAAAGAGGCGCGGATCGAATAGGCGGTCAGTACCACGGCGAGCGGCTTCGGCGTCAGGATCGTGCGGCAGATATCGGTCAGCGCCGGCAGGTCCTCGAACAGCTGCCAGACCTCGCCTTTCGGTCCGCGGCCATAGGCGGGCGGGTCGAACAGGATGATGTCGTAGCGGCTGCCGCGGCGCTCCTCGCGTTCGGCGAATTTCACGGCATCGTCGACGATCCAGCGGATCGGCTTTTGCGACAAGCCCGCCATTTGCTGGTTTTCGCGCGCCCAGCCGATCGCCTTCTTGGAAGCATCCACGTGGGTGACCTCGGCGCCGGCACGCGCCGCCACCAAGGAGGCAAGGCCGGTGTAACCGAACAGGTTCAACACCTTCACCGGCCGTTTTGCCGCCGCGATCAGTCCGGCCATGTGGTCCCAGTGCGAGGCCTGCTCGGGAAAGACGCCGACATGGCGAAACGAAGTGAAGCGGCCGAGATAATCTATGCCGTCATGCTTCATCGGCCAGGTCTCGCCGAGCGGCGTCTTGGGGAAGCGCCAGCGGCCGATGCCTTCCTCGTCGGTATCGCCGGTGAAAATGGCGTCGGCGCGCTCCCAGTCCCTGGCCGGCAAAGCCTTTTGCCAGATCGCCTGGCCCTCCGGCCGAACGATGCGGTAGGGGCCGTATTGCTCGAGTTTTTCTCCGGCGCCGCTGTCGAGCAACGCGTAGTCCTGATTGGGGCCGACCTCGAGGATCAGCGGCAGATGTTCGGCAGGCAGCACGCCATCGCGACGGGATAGAGGGCGCGGCGCGGCTTTCGGCTCGGACCGGTCCTGCAGTTTAGGCTCCGAACCGGCGGTCAGGCCGGCGTCGCGCCGCCGCGGCTGCTCCGCCCCGCCCTTCGGGGGCGGGCGGCTGTCGCGGCGTTTGTCGCGAAAAGGTTTCAAGAAGGCGCATCTCCGGACGGCGGCTCGCCGCTTCTGCCACAGCACATTGACCGGCGCAACAAAAGGGCTGCCGACGTGTGCAACCGGATCAGCCGCGCCTGATCGACAGCAGGCCGACTGCGAGCGCTATGAAACCAACGGCCTTGAAGCCGGTGACGACCATATGGCCGCTTTCCCAACTGCTCCGGATACTTTCGAAATTGTCCGGGATCGGTCCAGGCACCCAGGTGGCCAGGACATCGTTTGCCGGTTTGACCAGGGTAAACCACGCCACGAGGGCCATCAGATAAAGCACGGTGGCGGCCAAAATCCACCAAAAGCCGGGCGGTCACTGCGCAGCATCCAGGCGAGAAGCCCCGGACAGGCGATCGCGGCCACGTCCAGCGGTGCGCCGACAATCGCGAAGAATTGGAACTGAGCGTTGAAGACAGTGGTTTCACGCCAGAGCGAAGGCGGCCAACTGGTCAGCCGCGGCACCGATTCCAGCACATGGGCGAAGGATGGTCCGAGGCTGAGCGCAGCGACGATGGCGGTCAAAACCGACCAGAACAACAGGAACCCGCGCATATCCATAGTGGCCAGACAACGGCGTCAGGACGCAGACGTTCCCGTCCGCCACCCATGTCGCTTGCCGCCGAAAGCGCTGGGGCTCTATCGTGATTGAAACCAGGTCATGATTCATGTCCCGTGCTGAACGCCTGCTCGACCTGATCCAGATCCTGCGCCGGCATCGCCGGCCAGTCAGCGGCCGCAGCCTTGCGGGCGAAATGGGTGTGTCGATCCGCACGCTCTATCGCGATATCGCCACGCTGCAGGGGCAGGGCGCGCCGATCGAGGGTGAGGCGGGGTTGGGTTACGTGCTCAGGCCCGGTTTCATGCTGCCGCCCTTGATGTTCACCGATGAGGAGATCGAGGCGATCGTGCTCGGTTCGCGCTGGGTGGCCAAGCAGCCGGACTGGCGGCTTGCGAACGCCGCCACCGACGCGCTGGCCAAGATCGCGGCGGTGCTGCCGAACGATTTGCGCGAAGAGCTCGACGCCTCGACGCTGCTGGTCGGGTCGCGCACCGAGGTCACCGAAGGCATCGATCTCGGCGTGGTGCGGCAGGCCATCCGCGAGGAGCGTAAGCTGAGCTTTGTCTATCGCGACGCCGGCGGCGCTGCCTCCGAGCGCACCGTCTGGCCGTTCGCACTCGGCTTCTTCGACAAGGTGCGCGTCGTCGCGGCCTGGTGCGAGATGCGCCAGGATTTCAGGCACTTTCGCGCCGACCGGATATCCGGCCTCAATGCCACCGAGATGCGCTATCCGCGCCGCCGTCAGGTGCTGCTCAAAGAATGGCGGGCGACGCTCGACACGCCAAGCTAAGGCTGCTGCTCAGTTGAGACTGCTGCCAGAATCTGGCAGTGGGCGTACGGTATGCTCCTCCAGTCGAAACGATCTGGAGAGCAATTCATGACACCGCCCAATTTCGTCATCCTCTATGTCGACAAGCCTGAGCAAAGCGGCGCCTTCTATAGCGCGCTGCTTGGGCGGCAGCCGGTCGAGACCTCGCCGACCTTCGTGCTGTTCGTGCTCGACAACGGCTTCAAGCTCGGCCTCTGGTCGCGTCACACCGTGGAACCGGACGCCGCGGCAGCAGGCGGTGGCGCCGAGATCGTCTTTGCGCTGGACACGCCGGAGGCGGTCGATGCCACCTACACCGATTGGGCCGGACGGGGTCTGAAAATCCTGCAGAGCCCGACCGACATGGATTTCGGCCGGACCTTCGTCGCGCTCGATCCGGACAACCACCGGCTGCGGGTTTATTGGCAAAGGGAGTAAGGCAGTAGGGCAGTAGGGCAGTAGGGCAGTAGGGGAGTACGTGACAGGAAACATAGCTGGCGCGGCGCCGCACGATCAGTACAGTTCCCTACTGCCCTACTGCCCTACTGCCCTACTGCCCTACGCTTGCGCGATACACGGCAATGCCGGCGGCGAGGTCCTCGAGGGCTGCGCCGACCGACTTGAACAGCGTGATCTCACCGGCGCTCTGCCGGCCCTTCTTGTCTCCACGCGTCAGTTCATTGAGGTCGGCGACGATGGCTTCCGCCTTCAGCACGCCGGAGGCCAGTGGCTGGACGATGTCACCCGCCTCTTTGGTGGCGCCGGCGCGGGTGTCGACATAGACGCGGGCCCGCGCAACCGTGTCGTCGTCGCTTTCGCGCATCGCCGGAGTGAAGCCGCCGACGAGGTCGACATGCGTTCCAGGTCGCAACAAGGCGCCCTTGACGAGCGGCTCGGTGGTGATGGTCGCCGAGGAAATGATGTCGGCCTGGCCGAGTTCGGCGCCGAGATCGCCTGCGGCTTCGGCCGCAAAACCTTCCGCACGCAATCTTGCAGCGACCTTTTCGGCATTGGCCGGCGTGCGGTTCCAGATGCGGATGTTGGTGATCGGCCGCACAGCCGAATGCGCCTTCGCCAGGAACGGCGACAGCGCGCCGGCGCCTACCACGAGCAGCCGCGAGGCGTCCTCGCGGGCCAGGTAGGAGGCGGCCAGCGCCGAGGCGCAGGCCGTGCGCCACTGCGTCAGCCGCTGGCCGTCGATCATGGCCTGCGGCTCGCCGGTGGTGCCGTCGAGCAAGAGGTAAAGGCCCATCACCGCGGGTTTGCCGACAGCGTTGTTGTCGGGCGACACGGTGACGATCTTGATGCCGATGTGACCGCCGGCGGAGGTGCCAGCCGTGTTGAAGTCGGTCCAGGCCGGCATCAAAAGCAGCGTTGAAGCGGCGCCGTCGGGCCGCTCTATCGTATGATGGTGCCTGACCGGCTGTATGGCGCCATCGCGAAACGCGGCGCGCAGCGTCTCGATCAGTCCGGGAAAGGTCAGCGCGCTGTCGACCTCGGCGGCCGAAATGGTCAGCATGAAAGGCTCCGCGAAAGATATGTCAGCGACGCTTCAGTTTGTCGGCTTCGGCAAAGCCGGGCTCCGAGGCGCGGCAGGCGCGCGGCTTACCGCCTGGCGCAGATTCTCGGCCTCGGCACCGCGCTGGCGCGCCAGCTTGCGATAGCGCCCTTGCTTGATCCAGGTCGCCAGGCTGCCGACGATCATGCCGATGGCAAGGGCAAGGAACAGGAATATGAACAGCGGCAAGGTCAGCGTCAGCGCCGGGTTGCCCGGATTGAACGGGTCGAGCGTGAAGGCGACCGGTTCGCGGTTGGCAACGGCCAGCGCGATCAGGATGATGGCCAGCGGCACGAAGACCACGATGAGGATTAAGCGATTGAACATGTTTTTCCGTAGGGACTGCTATCGGAGCGGGACGGCGGGCGCGGCGCCTACTTGCCTCCGTTCAGCCTTTCACGCAATTCCTTGCCGGTCTTGAAGAACGGTACCCATTTCTCCTCGACCTCTACGGATTCGCCGGTGCGCGGGTTGCGGCCGGTGCGGGCAGGGCGATTTTTCACCGAAAACGCGCCGAAGCCGCGCAACTCGACCCGGTTGCCCTCGGCAAGCGCGTCGGTGATTTCATCGAAGATGGCGCTGACAATGTTTTCGACGTCGCGCAGGAAAAGATGCGGATTACGCGTGGCGATGATCTGCACAAGTTCGGATTTGATCATGAAAAGGCTCCCCGTAAAAGCAGTGCCGCCGAAATTATCAGAATGATTTTATTTGGTTTTTCACTCGTCCCAAGCGGTTCCTCAAGGGTGCCAGACGGAAACGAGACCGTCAAGAAACAAGCGGTCCGCTCCAATTTCGTGAAGGACGTCGCCGTCATGGCCGGCCAGGCCAAGCGCAGCACCGACGGTCTGCGCCATCGCTTTGGAGAACAGGAAACCGCCGCGTTTTTCCGTGTCCTTCCATTCCACCACCTTGAGCTTGGCATCGACGCCCTTGCCTGCAAGCCAGTCGATCGCTTCGGCCTCGCCGCCGACCGCGTCGATCAATCTGTTGGTGACCGCCTGCCGGCCGGTGAAGATCGACCCGTCTGCGAGCGCCAGCACCTCCGGCTTGGTCATGTTGCGGCGCTCGGCGACGATGCCGACGAACCAGTCGTAGCTGTCGAGGATGAGCTTGCGGACCATGGCGCGCTCATCGTCATTGGTCGGCTTGAAGGGAGAAGGCGAGGCCTTCAAGGGCGAGGATTTCACCTCCTCCAGCTTGACGCCGAGCTTGTCCATGAGGCCGCTGACGTCCGGGTACTGAATCAGCACGCCGATCGAGCCGACGATTGAGGATTTGCGTGCGACAATATGGTCGGCCGCGGTGGCGATCATATAGCCTGCCGAAGCCGCGAGCGTGCCGACCTCGGCCACCACCGGCTTGTCGGAGGCGAGCTTGCGCACTGCCTCATAGATCGATTCGCCACCGACGGTGGTGCCGCCGGGTGAATCGATCGACAGGATCACAGCCTTGACGCGCGGCGACTGACGGATTGCCTCCAGCCGCTTGATCAGTTCTTCGTCTTCGGTGATGGTACCTTCGATCTTGACCTTGGCGATGTGGTCGACAGCCGCGCCGGTGAAGTCGTCACCATAGATCCATGCCGAGAAGGCGATCAGTCCGGCTGCCGCGACGATAATCGCCGCAACACGCCAGAATGTCAGCTTGCGGCGCAAGCGGCGGCGGTCGATCAGGTCGTCGGCTCTCAATACCATGGTCAGCCTCGTAGTCGGTGGGAGCAGATGCTTTTAAAGCAACCATTCGCGCCCGGCTACCGTTTCCTGACGGCCTTGCGCCAAAGGCCGTTAGGCATTCGCGGCAAGCCTCAACCTGTCTCGTTCCACAGGCCCTAACACTGTGCGCCCATATCTGGTATGAGGTACAGGCTGCGCTGGGGCCATTTTCATTGTACAGGGGCGGCTGTCACATTTTTGCGGTTTTCCTCGGCTTGTGCTTGCTTGAGGGCGCCGGCACCCCACCTATAGGGCGGCCTGGCGGGCAGGGGTTTAGAAGAAGCAGTCATGTTAGCGGGACCAATCGAACCGACCAACACCGAGACGGAGTTGGCTCCCAAGGCCGCAGGCCGGGCGCGGGTCGACGCGTTTGACGTTGCGCAGCGTCATTCGCGCCGGGTCCGTGTCCTCAAGCTGGCCGTGCCGCTGGTCGCTGCCGTGATTGCGGTCGCGTTTCCCGTCTATTCCTATCTCATGGCTCCCGCCGCAATCGAGGTGCAGGCCGACGGCGGCGCCTTTGCCGATGGCAAGCTGGTGATGGCGAACCCCAAGCTCAACGGCTTCACCAAACAGAACCTGCCCTATTCGATGACAGCCCTGCGCGCCATACAGGATGTCAGCAAACAAGGCATCATCGATCTGGAGGGCATCAAGGCCAAGCTGCCGATTGCGGCCGACAACACGGCCGCCATCGATGCCACGCACGGCACCTATGATCGCGACGGCAACACGCTCAGCCTGACCAGCGATGTGACCGTGTCGACCACGGATGGTGTGGTGGCAAAATTCAAATCAGTCTATCTCGACATGGGCGAAGGCACTATGAAGACAAGCGAGCCCGTCGATGTCAGCCGCGGCGGGTCGCGGATCAGGGCGGATTCGATGTCGGTCCAGGACAATGGCAAGGTCCTGGTTTTCGAGAACAAGGTGCGCGTCGACATCGATCCCGCCAGTTTGAAGGCGGCAGAGGCAAAGAGCGGAGAGACCAATGCGGTTCAGTAGTTCGGCACGGCGCCTCGCCGCGATTTCGGCGTTGACGCTCGGGTTGCCCTTGGGGCTGACCTTCGGGACGGCGCCGTCGCTGGCGCAATCCAGTGCCACCAGCCAAATGTCCGGCCTCAGGCTGTCGGGCGACAAGCCTATCCAGATCGAAAGCGACAAGCTCGAGGTGCGCCAGGCGGAAAGCGTCGCCGTCTTCACCGGCAACGTCAACGTCGTCCAGGGTCCAACCGTGCTCAAGGCCGGCAAAATGACGGTCTATTACGTCAGGGATGCAGGCGCCGCTAAAGGCGCCCAGCCCGCGGGTGCCGCGGCAATGACCGGATCCGCCAACATCGACCATCTCGAGGTCGACGATAAGGTCTACATCAAATCGGACAATCAGGTTGCCACCGGCGACCGCGGCACCTTCGACATGAAGACCGAAGTGCTGGTGCTTTCGGGCAGCAAGGTCGTGCTCTCGCAAGGCGATAACGTGCTTGTCGGCTGCAAGCTTACCGTGCAGATGAAGAGCGGCCTTGCCCAGGTCGACGCTTGCGGCGGCCGCGTCATGATGTCGATCACGCCGCCGGCGAAGTCTGGAGCAGCGAAACCCTGATGACCGGCATATCGTCGCTGCTGGCGCGTCTTCCAGGGCGCGCCGCCAGCAAACTTGCGGCACCGGCCAGGGTCACCGTCGAAGCGGCAAAGTTCAAGGGAACCTTGATCGCCAAGGGGCTGACCAAAAGCTACAAGGGCCGCAAAGTCGTCAGCGGCGTGACGCTGGGCGTGCGCGCCGGCGAGGCGGTTGGGCTGCTCGGCCCCAACGGCGCCGGCAAGACGACCTGTTTCTACATGGTAACCGGCCTGGTGCCGGTCGATGAAGGCACGATCGAAATCGACGGTTTCGACGTCACGTCGATGCCGATGTATCGCCGCGCCCGTCTCGGCATCGGCTATCTGCCGCAGGAAGCGTCGATTTTTCGCGGCCTGAATGTCGAGCAAAACATCCGGGCCGTGCTCGAGGTCGTCGAAAAGAGCCGCAAGGAGCGTGAGCGCCTGCTCGACGAATTGCTCGAGGAATTTCACATCAGCCATCTGCGCAAGGCTCCGTCGCTGTCGCTCTCCGGCGGTGAGCGGCGACGCCTCGAAATTGCCCGCGCCTTGGCAACCCGCCCCGCCTACATGCTGCTCGACGAACCTTTCGCCGGCATCGATCCGATCGCCGTCGCCGACATCCAGCAGCTCGTGCGCCACTTGACGGCACGTGGCATCGGCGTTCTGATCACCGACCACAATGTCCGCGAGACACTTGGCCTGATCGACCGCGCCTACATCATCCATGCCGGCCAGGTGCTGACCCATGGTCGGGCCGACGAAGTGGTCGCAAATGCCGACGTGCGGCGGCTTTATCTCGGCGAGGGATTTACACTCTAAATGCGAAATTCCGGTTCGAACGGGATTTCCGGCGTAGTCCAACAGCTTTTTCTTCAATTTTCTGCCTGAAAACGCGTCGGCAGGCGAGTTTTACCGCTCCTCGCCTTGACAAGCAAAAGCCGGGCCAGTTTCTATGCTGGCCTGGAAAATTCCTTCCAGCAGTGCGGGTGCGTAGACGGGGCGTTTGAAACCGAACCATGGCGTTGGCGGCAAAACTACAGCTACGACAGTCGCAGTCGCTGGTGATGACGCCGCAGCTGATGCAGTCGATCCGCCTGCTGCAGTTCACCCATCTCGAGTTGGAACGCTTTATCGACGACGAGATCGAACGCAATCCCTTGCTGGAACGCGCCGAACCGCAGGAGGACGCCGCCAGCGACCAGGCGCAGAAGGGCGAGGCCGCATCGGAACCGGCTGCCGACGGCGACTGGTTCGAGGCGGAAACGGCATGGAGCGCCGAGGCGATCTCGGAAAAGCTCGATACGTCGCTGGAAAACCTGTTTCCTGACGATCCTGGTACGAGCGAGCGGCTCGGGCCCGACCTGACGGCACAATGGAAATCGGCGTCCGGCAATGGTTCCACCTCTTCCTCCGACGGCTTCGACGTCGCGGATATGGCGGCGGCGGCCATCACGCTGCGCGACCATGTCGGCGAGCAGGTGGCGCTCGCCTTTGCCGATCCGGCGGCGCGCCTGATCGCCGGCGAGCTTGCCGACGGCCTCGACGAGGCCGGCTACATGCGTGCCGATATGGCCGAGATCGCCGCCCGCCTCGGCGCGGACGCCACGGCGATGGCAACGGTCCTGGCGGTCTGCCAGACATTCGAGCCCGCCGGCATATTCGCCCGCGACCTCGCCGAATGCCTGTTGCTGCAGCTGGCCGTGCGCGACCGGCTCGATCCGGCGATGAAGGCGCTGATCGCCAATCTCGAACTCCTGGCACGGCGCGATTTCCAGACGCTGAAGCGGATTTGCGGCGTCGACGAAGAGGATCTGCTCGACATGCTGGCCGAGATCCGGGCGCTCGACCCACGGCCGGGAATGGCGTTTTCGCGCGGTGCCAGCGATGCGATCGTGGCCGACATCGAGGTGCGTGCAGCCAATGACGGCAGCTGGACGGTCGAGCTCAATGCCGAGACGCTGCCGCGCGTGCTGGTCGATCACATCTATTTCGCCCAGGTCACGCCACATGCGAAAAACCAGGCGGAAAAGGATTTCCTTGCCGAATGCCTGCAGAACGCCAACTGGCTCACGCGCAGCCTCGACCAGCGGGCGAAGACCATTCTCAAGGTGGCCTCTGAGATCGTGCGCCAGCAGGACGCTTTTCTCGTCCACGGCGTGCGGCACCTGAAGCCGCTCAACCTGCGCACGGTGGCGGACGCCATCGGCATGCACGAATCAACGGTCAGCCGGGTCACGGCAAACAAATACATGCTGACGCCGCGCGGCGTGTTCGAGCTGCGCTATTTCTTCACCGCCTCGATCGCTTCGTCAGGTGGCGGCGATGCGCATTCGTCGGAAGCGGTGCGCGACCGCATAAAGCAGCTGATCGACGAGGAGAAAGCCATCGATGTGCTTTCCGACGATGCCATCGTGGACATGCTGCGGGAAAGCGGCGTCGACATCGCCAGGCGCACGGTGGCCAAATACCGGGAAGGCATGAACATACCCTCTTCGGTGCAGCGGCGGCGTGAAAAACGCGCTTTGGCCAGCGCCGGCCGTTGATCTCCGGCGGAATTTCCACAGCTTTCGCCCTTCATTGACAAGCGGCGACGAAGTGGCTAGAAGCCCGCCCGCATGGGACGGGCTGGCGAGTGGATTTGAGTTCGCCGATGCCCGCACGAGAGATGGTCCGTCACGATGTAGGCCACGGGACGGCCAAGAAGGCGGCTTGTGATCAACCGGAAAGTTCGGATCTAAAATCGGCGCAAGTGACGCCGCAAAAGCTTGTGCGCGCGGACCACGAGTATAAACTCGGGACAGTTTGAAGCCTGAGCAAGGAAGGTCAGTTTTCAGATGACACTGCGCATATCGGGAAAACACATGGATATCGGCGATGCGTTCCGTACGCGCATCAACGACCGTGTCGGGGAAGTGATCGGGAAATATTTCGATCGGGGCTTTTCAGGGCAAATCGTAGTCGTCAAATCGGGGTCGCGCTACACGGCCGATTGCATGATCCGGCTGGACTCCGGTGCTTCGCTGCAGGCGACCGGCGATGCCCAGGATCCAACGCTTGCCTTCGATACCGCGGCGGACCGTCTGGAAACACGCCTCAGGCGCTACAAGCGCCGGCTGAAGTCGCACAATTCAGGCAATAGCAACGGCGAGCTCACCGACGTCGCCTATACGGTGATGGCGCCGCTTGCCGACGACGAGGAGGACATACCGGAGAATTTCGCGCCGGCCATCGTCGCCGAATCGACCATGACGCTGCGGACCATGTCGGTGGCGTCAGCGGTGATCGAACTCGACACCAAGGACAGCCCGGTCCTGGTCTTCCGCAATGCCGGAAACGACCATCTCAACATCGTCTATCGCCGGCCGGACGGGAATATTGGCTGGATCGACCCGTCCACGGCCAAGGTCGCGCAGGGGTAAAAACCAGCCGCACGCGAGCGTGGGGACTGGCGACGGCAGGCGAACAAGGGATTTCAAGCATGGATCTGAGCGATCTCGTCAGCGTTCCGGCAATCATGCCGGCGTTGAAGGCGAACTCCAAAAAGCAGCTGCTGCAATTGCTGTCCGAAAGGGCGGCGGCGATTTCCGGCATTCCGGAGCGAGAGGTGTTCGACACCATCCTGCAGCGCGAGCGGCTCGGCTCCACCGGCGTCGGCAACGGCATCGCCATTCCGCACGGCAAGCTGGCCGGGGTGAAGCGGATCGCCGGCGTTTTTGCCCGGCTGGAGACACCGGTGGACTTCGAGGCCCTCGATGATCAGCCGGTCGACCTGGTGTTTCTGCTTTTGGCTCCCGAAGGCGCCGGCGCCGACCACCTCAAGGCGCTGTCGCGCATTGCGCGGGTGCTGCGCGACGCCGACACGGTTGCCAAGATCAGGGGCACGCGCGACGCCGTAGCCATCCACGCGCTGCTGTCGGACACACAGGCCTCGCACGCCGCCTGAGGTTTTGATTAAATCCGTTGAAGGGCCGCCGTGAGCGGCCCTGTCCGTTTCCAACCAGATCGCTGCGCCGTATTTGTCAGTGGATAACGACGTTAGTGGATAGCGACCGGGGTCAGATCGTTTTCCAGCGCGCCAGCCAGTGCCCGGTCGCGAGCGTCCGAAAGCAGGATCGGCTGGCCATTGGCGGCAAACAGGGCCCACAGTTCCAGCCCGGGCGCGATTTCGCCGAGGCCCGGGAAACGGCCGCGCAGATCGTCGCTCGACACTTTCCTGAGATAGGCGACAGAACCTTCGCCGAGATGGGCGAATTCGCCGCTGGTCATGATGATATTTTCGTTAGTTCTGGTCATTTCAAGCCTCCTTGCCGCGAGATGCCGCTCAAGGCCATCCCGCATGAGAGCTATCGGCAAAAATCAGTCTTTCACCGATATGTTTATTTTTCGTACCAGCCGTTCGGATTCCGGCCGATCGAGATCGATCGACAGAAGGCCGTTCTTCAATTCCGCCGCAATCACCCGCATGCCGTCGGCCAGCACGAAACAGCGCTGAAACTGGCGCGCGGCGATGCCGCGGTGGAGGAATTCGCGCTCGGTGTCGTCGTTCTGACGGCCGCGCACGACCAACTGGTTCTCCTCCGTTGTGACATCGAGATCGCTTTCCGCGAAACCGGCGACGGCGAGCGTGATACGCAGCCTTTCGGTTTTGCCGTCGGCACCGCTGAGGCGCTCGATGTTGTAGGGAGGATAGCTGTCACCGGACTTTGCCAACCGCTCCAGCGTCTTTTCCATGGAATCGAAACCGAGGAGAAGCGGGCTGGAAAAAGGCGTCATTCGGCTCATGTTACAGTGTCCTCTCAAGAGCGACATAAAGTGGAAAAACCCGGATGGCATTTTTCCCGATGGTCTTGATATGGTCCGCCGCCCGGCAGACTTCAAGCCGTCACACGTCCCGCCCAAAAAGACTTGCCAAAACAAGGAATTGAAATGCCCCAATCCCGCAGGATCATCATCGACACTGACCCCGGCCAGGACGATGCCGTCGCCATATTGCTGGCGCTGGGCAGCGCCGAGCTGGAGATCGTCGGCATCACCGCGGTGGCCGGCAACGTGCCGCTGAAACTTACCGAAAAAAACGCCCGCAAGATCTGCGAGCTGGCCGGCCGGCCGGACGTCAAGGTCTATGCAGGCGCCATCCGGCCGCTGGCGCGCGAACTCGTCACCGCCGAGGAAGTGCATGGCAAGACCGGCCTCAACGGGCCGCAACTGCCCGAACCAAAGATGAAACTGCAGGACGAGTATGCGGTTGATTTCATCGTTGAGACGCTGATGAACGAGGAGAGCGGCACGATCACGCTGTGCGCGCTCGGGCCGCTCACCAACGTTGCGCTGGCGCTGATCCGCGAGCCGAAAATCGCGCCGCGCATCAAGGAAATCGTGCTGATGGGCGGCGGCTTCTTCGAGGGCGGCAACGTCACGCCGACCGCCGAGTTCAACATCTATGTCGATCCGCATGCTGCCGATGTCGTGTTCAAATCCGGCATTCCGATCGTGATGATGCCGCTCGACGTCACCCACAAGGCGCTGACCACCGCCAAGCGTACGAAGGCCTTCCGCAAGCTCGGCACCAGGGTCGGCACGGCCACCGCGGACATGCTGGAATTCTTCGAACGTTTCGACGAGGAGAAATACGGTACCGACGGCGGCCCGCTGCACGATCCTTGCGTGATCGCGTATCTGCTGAAGCCGAAGCTGTTCAAGGGGCGCAACTGCAATGTCAGCGTGGAAACCGCCTCGGAGCTCACCATGGGCATGACGGTGATCGACTGGTGGGGGGTGACCAAGCGGCCGAAGAACGCCATGGTGATGCGCGACATCGACCATGATGCGTTTTTCGCGCTGTTGCTGGAACGGCTGGGGCGGCTTTAGGGCTGCTCAGTAGTTGAGCAGGCGGTAGGTGGTGGTACCGTCCTGGCGTTGTTGTTCTTCGATCGAGACTTCCGATCCAATCATGTGGGGTGTTTCCACCTCACCATCGACAAATATCCGAGCGTTGCCCTCATAGAGGCGGACTTCATATCTATAATAAAGTCCATGTCCGACGGAACCCCTCGGATTTAGAGGCATCGTCGCAACATCTTCGACGGTGCCTCCTACGAGTTGTGTGCCAGTGATCGGACTGTTCTGCCTGGTTACAATCGGCACAGCGATCGCGAGAGCGAGCGCACACAAGATTGTGATGCCAACAACTCTGTCGCGAAACTCTTCCCGAAGCAAAAGAATGCGGGTTCTAAGAGAAGATTTGCCGGCCCCATACCTTAGAGTTGAGTAGCATAGGGGCTTTGTTCAAGAGCGATTCCCCGAAAAAGCCATGTCACTCGCGTCACCTTTGAAAACAGCTTATCGATCGATCGTCGTTCAATTTGCAAACCGGTAAAAGACGAAGCCATTGTCGCGCGTGACGCGCTCGATGCCTACGCGCGAGCCGATCAGATGCGGGAGGTCGTCGTAAACGAGGACCGTCGAACCGTTCTCAAGGACCAGCAGATATTGGATATTGCGCCCTTTACCCTGTCCACTTTTGATCGTCGCATCGACCGGGTCGACCGATCGGATCGGACTTGCGTCATTCGCCCATTTGTTCAGAGCCGACGGAACCATCGCCGCGAACAAAGCGATGAACAGGATCACGCCAAACGCGTTCCTTTTCAAATCCGCGTAACTCCACGGCATAGACATGAATCCCCAACTGTTGATCCATGTGGTGGCCTGAAGGCCGACTTTCAATCGGCTTTCCTATTCCAGGATGTTGCTGTTGGCGTCGCCGGGCTCGCGGCCGTTACTTCGCCTTGGAAAAGGCCAGCCACAGGCCGCCGCCGACCAGGAAGCTGCCGCTGATCCTCGACAAGAGCTTGAGGCGGCCGGCCGACAGCAGGCGTCCGGCGCGGCCGGCGGCCAGCGCGTAGGTCGAATCCGAGACTGCGGCGAAGATCATCGCGGTGAGACCCATGACGCCGATCTGTAGTGCGTAATTGCCTTCGGGAGCGATGAACTGCGGAAAGAAGGCGCCGAAGAACACTAGCGTCTTTGGATTGCTGATCGCCACCAGCAGGCCCTGCAGGAAGAAGCCGCCACGTGGCCTTTTTGCCGTTCCGTCGGCGTTCAGCTTGCCTTTCGAGCGGAACATCTGCACGCCCATCCAGATCAGGTAGGCGGCGCCGATCAGCCGGACCCACTCGAACCAGTGGCCCATGCCCGCGATCAGCGAAGTCAATCCGATGCCGACGATGGCGATCATGATGGCTAGCCCGGCCTGGGTGCCGGCGACATTGGCGAGCCCTGCGCGCGAGCCGTGGCGGATGCTGTTGGCAATGATCAGCGTCACCGTCGGCCCCGGCACCAGGATGATGACGATGCAGGCGACGACATAGGTGGCGTAGAGTTCCAACGACATTTTTCCCTCCACAGATGCCGCTCGTGCGGCGCGCTGTCGCGATCAATGCATGGCGATGAGTTGCGTGCAAGCCGGCGAGGCGCCGACAATGCGGAGTTGATTTCAGCAGGCGCCGGCCTGCCATGGCAGCGTTGTCTCATAGGCGGCAGCCGCCCTCAGCACGGAGAGGTCACCGCGCGGCCGCCCGATCAATTGCATGCCCATTGGCCTGCCCCTGGCGTCGAAGCCCGCCGGCACATTGATCGCCGGGCAGCCGCCCAGCGTGGCGAACGCTGAAACCTGCATCCAGCGATGATAGCTGTCCATGGCACGCCCGGCCACTTGCCTTGGCCAGTGGGTGACGACATCGAAGGGAAAGACCTGTGCGGCTGGCAGCGCAATCAGGTCGAAACGCTCGAAGAGCGATAGCAGCATTCGGTGCCAGGACGAGCGCCTCACCGTGGCGGCGTGGATCTGCGGCGCGGTGAGGCGCAGTGCATGTTCCACCTCCCACACGGCCTCCGGCTTCAGCAGGCTGCGTTTCGAGGGATCGTCGTAATGCGCCTTGAGCGCACAACCGCTGCTCGCCTGGCGAAGCGTTACAAAGGCTTGCCACAGCGCTTCGAAGTCGAATTTCGGCATCAGCGGCTCGGCCTCGAAGGATACATCCGCGAACCGGCCGAGTGCTGCCTCGCAAAGCTGTAGAATGCCTGCTTCAACCGGCAGATGGCCTTCGAGATCGCCGAGCCAGGCGATGCGCCCGCCGGCCGCCGGTGCGTCCAGCCCTTCGAGGAACGAGCCTGGCTTATCATGCGACAGCGGCGCGCGAGGATGATAGCCGGCCTGAACGTCGAGCAGCAACGCCATGTCACGCACGTTACGCCCCATCGGCCCTTCGACGCCCATTTGCGCAAGAAACACATCAAGGTCTGGGCCGGCCGGCACCAATCCCTGCGATGGACGGAAGCCATAGACATTGTTGTAGGCAGCGGGATTGCGCAGGGAACCGCCAAAATCGCTGCCATCGGCAACGGGAACCATGTCGAGCGCCAGCGCGACCGCCGCACCGCCGCTCGAGCCGCCGGCGGTCAGCGCCGGGTCAAATGCGTTGAGCGTCTGTCCGAACACGGTGTTGTAGGTGTTGGAGCCGAGCCCGAATTCGGGAACATTGGTCTTGCCGATGATGATCGCGCCGGCCTTGCGGACGCGCTCGACGAAGAAGTCGTCTTCCTCAGGCACAAAATCGGCGAAGATCGGCGAGCCGAAGGCGGTTCTCAGGCCTTTTGTCAGCGCAAGATCCTTGATCGCGATCGGCAGGCCGAACAGCGATCCGGTATCTCCACCTCGCGCCAGATGAGCGTCAGCGCTGTCGGCCTCGCGCAGGATGTCGGCACGCTCACGCAATGAAACGATAGCGTTGACCAGCGGGTTCACCGCCTCGATCCTGTCGAGGAATGCCGCGACCACTTCGCGCACCGAAAGCTGCCGGCGCCTGATCTTCCCGGCAAGCGCCACGGCAGACAGGCGGCAGATGTCGCCGGCGGGCGGCACCGCGTGCTTCGTCGTCGGGCGCATGGCTGTCATCCCGCTTTAGCCTGCAGATTTCTGCAGGGCGGCATCGACGTCCCTGGCCAGCGGGATGGCCGGCTGTGCACCGGCTTTCAGGCAGGCCAGCGAACCGGCTGCGGCAGCGCGGGCTAGCGCCTGGTCGAGCGGCAGGCCGGCTGCCAGCCCGGCTGCAAAATAGCCGCAGAACGTGTCGCCGGCACCGACCGTGTCGAGCGGGGTGATCTTCAGCGCCGGAACCATCAGGAGATCGTCCGGCGTTGCCGCCAGAACGCCGTCCGAGCCAAGCGTGACGACGATGGTGCGGCCGGTTCTCGCGGCATAGTCGCGCATCCGTGCCGGGCGGTCGCGGCCATTCAACGACAGCGCCTCGCCATAGAGGTCGAACTCGGTTTCGTTGGCGACGAGATAGTCGGCCTTGCCGAGGAAGCCGGCCGCGTCGCCATGGAAAGGTGCGGTGTTGAGCACGGTGATCGCGGCGGCCGTGCTTGCCGCGTCGAGTGCTGCCTCGACGGTCTGCAGCGGGATCTCCAGTTGCAGCAGCACGACGTCGCCGTTTTTTACGAAAGCCTTGGAAAGGTCACCCGGCACGACCGAATCATTGGCGCCCGGCACAACGGCGATCACGTTCTCGCCGTCGGCGCCGACCATGATCAACGCGGTACCGGTCGAGGCAAAGGTCTCGCCGACGCCGGACAGGTCGATCTTGCCGTCGCGCAGCAGCGCCAGAGCGTCGCTGGCGAAGCTGTCCTTGCCGACCGCGCCGACCATGCGCACCTTGGCGCCGGCGCGGGCGGCGGCCAGCGCCTGGTTGGCGCCCTTGCCGCCGGGGGCAGTAGCGAAACCGGAGCCGCGCACGGTCTCGCCGGGACCGGGCAAGCGGTCGACACTGGCGATGAGATCGAGATTGATGGAGCCGATGACGACGATCAAGTAGTGCCTCCCGCTAGCGCATACCACTCTAATTGCGCGGGAAGCTACTCCGTAAGATCGCTGCTTGTCACCCTAGCGGTCCTTGCATCGCTCCAATCGTTCCATTCGTTGGCTATTCAAGAAGAGACCTGTCCCGCCTCCCAGCCGAGGATGGCGCGTTTGCGGGTCAGACCCCAATGGTAGCCGGTGAGTGCGCCGGACTTGCCGAGAGCCCGGTGGCACGGCACGACGAAGGACATCGGATTGGCACCGACCGCGGCACCGACAGCCCGGCTGGCACTCGGTGCGCCGATGCGCGCGGCGATCGAGGAATAGGTGCAGGCCTGGCCCATCGGAATGCGCAGCAAGGCCTCCCAGACACGGACCTGGAAGTCTGTGCCGATCATGACAACGCGCAGCGGCTGGTCGGCGCGCCACAGCGACGGATCGAAGATGCGCGCGGCATAGGGTGCCGTCGCCGCCATGTCCTCGACATAGGTCGCATTCGGCCAGCGGCTGGACATGTCGGCAAAGGCCGCACGCTCGCCGCCGGGGTCGTTGAAGGCGAGGCCGGCAAGGCCGCGGTCCGTCACCATGATCAGCGCGATGCCGAAAGGCGAGATATGATAGCCGTAGCGGATGGTGAGCCCTGCGCCGCGGGTCTTGTAATCGCCCGGCGACATCGCTTCGTGGGTGACGAACAGATCGTGCAGCCGGCCTGGGCCGGACATGCCGAGTTCGAACGAGGTTTCAAGCAGCGGCATGCCGGCATCGAGCAGCTTGCGCGCATGATCGAGGGTGACGGCCTGCAGAAAAGCCTTGGGCGACAGGCCGGCCCAGCGGGTGAACAGCTTCTGCAGCCCGGTCGGCGTCTCGCCGACCTCCTCGGCCAGCACTTCCAACGAAGGCTGGTCGCGATAGTCGAGGCTGATCTTTTCGATGGCACGACGGACGATTTCGTAGTCTCCACCTTCAGGCGTGATGTCTTTCTGAAGGATTGCTGTCGTTTTGAGAGGCATTTGGGCGTTCATGGCAGTATCTCCTTGAGTGCGAATATCGTCCTTCGCGGCGCCGATCACCACCCGAAACTTGCTTTCCCGCGGCATGTACCCAGATAGAGCTGGGCTTTGAATGGGGAGGACGGTCGTGGCTGGTGAAAAAGTAAACCTGACCGGGGCAAAGGAGACTTTGCTTTTGACACTTTACGGCAAGGCGCTGGAGAGCCGGCTGCCCAATTCGCTGCTCAGGGACTACTTTGCCGACGAGGCGGTGCGCAACATCGACTATGATTTCTCACGGCTCAAGGTCGACAACAATCTCGGCGTCGGTCTAGCAATCAGGGCAAAGACGCTGGACGTCTGCGTTCAGGACTTTCTCGCCCGAAATCCTGACGCCATCGTACTGCATCTCGGGTGTGGGCTCGATACGCGCGTATTCCGTATCGATCCGCCAGCCGGCGTGGACTGGTTCGACGTCGACTATCCCGAAGTCATCGACCTCAGGCGCAAGCTCTATCCCGTGCGGGATCACTACCACCTGATCGCTTCGTCGGTCACCGAACCGGGATGGCTGAACGAAGTACCTCGGGATCGCCCGGCCATAGTCGTGGCGGAAGGCCTGACTCCCTACCTGGGCGCCGAAGAGGGGCAGCAACTGTTTTCTCGTTTGGTGGGACATCTTTCGAGCGGCGAACTGGTTTTCGATGCCTATAGTCGCCTGGGCCTGAAGATCATTCGCCTCAATTCCTCCTTCCGCGCCACCGGTGCCGAGGTCCATTGGAGCATCGAGAACCCGCATGAGTTGGAGCGAGCCGTTCCGAAGCTGCGGTTCGTCGAGGACATCCCTGCCTATAAGCCGGAACATGCCGCTCGCATGCGCTGGTTCGCGAAACTGTTTGTTCGCCTTTGGAAATACATTCCAGCATTGCGCAAGATCGGCAGGCTGTTGCGCTATCGGTTCTGAAACGCTGGCTCAGCGCGCCTTGGCGGCTGCCAGAGCGCGCGAAAATGCGGTGGCAAAACTCTCGCGGTCGGCGGGGTTGAGAAAGCCGCCGATCGAGACGGTTTTTCCTTGCGCCTCGACCGCCATTCTGGTGATGCCGATCTCGGCGTGGCGGGCGATCGAAAAGCGCGCCCAGAACGGATTGAAGCGGTGTGCTTCCGATTTGCCTGACGGGGCAGTCTTGCGGATGTCGAGGCTGGTGCGCGACACCGATACCTCCTCGCGAGCCCGGGCGGCACGATAATTGGCGCGGAAGGCGATGTAGACGGCGATCACGTCGAGGCCGAAGAAGCCGAACACCGGCCAGGCGCCGCGCGACAGAAAAAAAGCTCCGGTCACCAGCCAGCCGAACAGCAGGGCGCCCATCAGTATGGCAAAGCCGGTCTTGCCCAGCGACCGGTGCGGTGTCAGCAGCGCCTGGAAAAATGGCTCGTCGGCCTGAAATGAGGCGTTTGTGTCGCTCATTGGGGAATATTATAGGAAGGCAATGACAAGCCCCAAGCCCAAAAACTCTTCTGCGCTAAAAAAAGACCTGTTGCCCGGCCGCCGCGACGGCTCGAACGCCAAGCGGCGTCCGCGGCCCGCAAGATCGCGGGCGCTTTACAGCGCGGCCGAGGTGCATGAGATTTTCCGGCGCTTTTCCGTTCAGCGGCCGGAACCGAGGGGCGAGCTCGAATATATCAACGCCTTCACGCTGTTGGTGGCGGTGGTGCTTTCGGCTCAGGCGACGGACGCCGGCGTCAACAAGGCGACGCGGGCGCTGTTCAAAATTGCCGACACGCCGCAAAAGATGCTGGCGCTGGGCGAGGCCAAGCTCGGCGACCATATCCGCACCATCGGGCTATGGCGCAACAAGGCCAAGAACGTCATCGCGCTGTCGGAGGCGCTGATCCGCGACCATGGCGGCGAGGTGCCTGAGGATCGCGATCAACTGGTCGAGCTGCCGGGTGTCGGCCGCAAGACCGCCAACGTCGTGCTCAATGTGGCATTCGGCCAGCATACGATGGCGGTCGACACGCACATCTTCCGCATCGGTAACAGGCTCGGCCTGGCGCCGGGCAAGACGCCGGAACAGGTCGAGCAAGGTTTCCTGAAGATCATTCCGGATGAATATATGCGGCACGCGCATCATTGGCTGATCCTGCACGGCCGCTATGTCTGCAAGGCGCGCAAGCCGGATTGCCCGGCCTGCGTCATCGCCGATATCTGCAAGGCCAAGGAAAAGACGACCAGCGTGCCTGCACCGCTGGTGGAGATCGCGCCGCTCGGGCCAGGAGAAGCGGCTACTGAGTCAGTGCCCGGCAAGCGACTGTGAAGTTCCTCGCATGTGGCGCCGTCCACGTTCAGGAACTCTCTTCGACAAACACCTCCTCGCGCTTCTTCTTGACCGCGGGGAGAAACACGATGACGAGCACGGCAAGCGCGATGAGGAGCAGGCTGGCGCTGATCGGCCGCGTCACGAAGGTGCTCGGATCGCCGCGCGAGAGGATCATGGCGCGGCGCAGGTTTTCCTCGAGCAGCGGGCCGAGCACGAAGCCGAGCAGCAGCGGCGCAGGTTCGCAGCGCAGCTTGGTCAGGAGGTAGCCAAGCAAGCCGAAGAAGGCGACGGCATAGAGGTCGTAGACGTTGGTGTTGACGCTGTAAACGCCGATCGAGCAGAACGCCATGATGATCGGGAAGAGCACGTAGTAGGGGATGGTAAGAAGTTTCACCCAAAGCCCGATCAGCGGCAGGTTCAAGATGATCAGCATCAGATTGCCGATCCACATCGAGGTGATGATACCCCAAAACAGCGCAGGCTGTTCGATGGCGACATTGGGGCCGGGCACGATGCCCTGGATGATCATAGCGCCGATCGTCAGCGCCATTACCGGGTTGGCCGGAATGCCGAGCGTCAGCATCGGGATGAAGGAGGTTTGGGCGCCGGCATTGTTGGCCGATTCCGGTCCGGCGACGCCTTCGATGGCGCCCTTGCCGAATTCCCCGGGATTTTTCGAGACACGTTTTTCGACGGTGTAGGAGGCAAAGGCGGCAAGGATCGCGCCGCCTCCCGGCAGGATGCCGAGCGCCGAACCGATGATCGTTCCGCGCACGATGGGAGCCGCCATGCGCCGAAAATCTTCGCGGGTCGGCATAAGGCCGGAGATCTTTCGGATCAGCACGGAACGCTCATGCTCGTTTTCGAGGTTGCGCAGTATCTCGGCGACGCCGAAGACACCGACCGCCACTGCGACGAAATTCAGCCCGTCGGCATATTCGCGGATGCCGAGCGTGAAACGGGGTGTACCGGTGTAGATATCGGTGCCGACAAGGCCGAGCAGCAGGCCGAGCACGACCATGGCCAGCGCCTTGACGATCGAGCCGTGGGCGAGCGCGACGGACGAGACCAGACCGACAATCATCAGCGAAAAATACTCGGCAGCACCGAATTTTAACGCTATCGCCGTCAGCGGCGGGGCAAAGATGGCGACGAGGAAGGTCGACACCGTGCCGGCAAAGAACGAGCCTATCGCCGCGGTCGCCAGTGCCGCCCCGGCGCGGCCGTTCCTGGCCATCTGGTAGCCGTCGATGGCGGTGACGGCCGACGAGGATTCGCCAGGCATGTTGATGAGAATAGCGGTAGTCGAGCCGCCATACTGCGCGCCGTAATAGATGCCGGCGAGCATGATCAGGGAGGAAACCGGATCGCCGATCTGGAAGGTGATCGGCAACAGCATGGCAATGGTTGCGGTGGCGCCGATACCGGGCAGGACACCAATCAGCGTGCCGAGAAGGACACCGATCAGGCAGAAACCGAGGTTTGCCAAAGATGTGGCCGTCGAAAAGCCGAGTGCGAGATTGTTGAGGAGTTCCATTTCATCTCCTCACAACGACAGTGGCAACCACGGGCCGAAACGCCGGAACGGCAGGCCGAGTGCGTAGCTGAAGATGGCGAACGCGAACAGCGTCAGGCCGGCCGACAGCACGAGCGCGGTCAGCGGCTTCATGCGGCCGCTGGCAAACGATGCGATCAGCGCCGCCAGGAAGATCGATGGGATGAAGCCGAGGCCGCGCACCGTCAGGCCGAAGAAGATCGGAGCAGGCAGGATGAACAGCATGCCGCGCCACGCAATGTAACCGATCGGCTCGCTCTCGAAGCGCACTGCCTCGACTAGGATGACGGCGCCGAGCAGAATGAGCACGATCGCCAGAACCAGGGGGAAATAGCCCGGCCCCATGCGAAAGGCGGTGCCGATTTCGAGGCCCAGCGACTGCAGCGCGAAAAAGACGCCAATAAAGATCAACAGCGCGGCGCATATGCCGTTGGCTCTGTCGATTGCGAAAGGTTTCATGACGTCCTCCCGGCCCGCCTCACGGGCGTGCCGATGCCGGTGTAAAAACGGGGCGCCGGCGGCGCCCCGTTAAAAACCTTTAGTCGGCGTACTGGCCGGCCGCTTCGATGATCGGCTTCCAGCGCGCAATCTCACTTTCCAGCTTGGCCTTGAGCGCGGCCGGCGTGGCATCGGCCTCGGGCGACGGCTTGGTGCCGAGTTCGGCAAATCGGGCGACGACGTTCTGGTCCTTCAGCGCCACCTGCAGAGATTTCGACAGGCGTTCGGTGATCTCGGCCGGCGTGCCCTTGGGTGCATAGATGCCGTGCCAGATGCCGACCTGCACCTGGGGAAGACCGGCCTCTATCGTCGTCGGCACGTCCGGCAGCACGTCTAGCCGTTGCGGCGAGGTTACGGCATAAGCCTTGATCGTGCCGCCCTGGATCTGCTTGGTGGTATTGGTCGTCTGGTCGCACATGATGTCGACCTGGCCGCCGAGAAGATCGGTCATGGCCGGGCCGGTGCCCTTATATGGTACGGTGACCAGCGGCGTGCCGATGGCGCTCATAAACAGCATGCCGCACAGATGCGAGGCGGCACCGATCCCGGCATTGGCAACGGTGATGCTGTCCTTGTTAGCCTTGGCGTAGTCGACCAGCCCCTTCAGATCGGTCGGCTCGAGATCCTTGCGGCCGACGATGGTCATCGGCACCTCGGTGACGAGGCCGACATATTCGAATGCGTTCAGCGTGTCGTAGGCGAGCTTTCTGTAGAGCGTAGCACTTGTCGCCATGCCGATGTGATGGAGGAGCAGCGTGTAGCCGTCAGGCTCGGCATTTGCGACGCGGCCCGCGCCCAGTGTGCCGCCGGCGCCGCCGACATTCTCGACGATGACCTGCTGGCCGAGGTCCTTCGACATGGCTTCCGCGACAAGACGCGTGACGGTGTCAGTCGGGCCGCCGGCCGAAAACGGCACGACAATGCTGATCGTGCGTTCGGGGTAGGTCTGCGCGCCAGCGGCCGGTGGGTAAAGCATGGCGGCCGCAACGGCAGCCAGCGCGGCGACGAATTTTCTCATCGTGATTCCTCCCAGGATACGAATTACCAACCGCTACGCGGAGTTCCTCTCAAAACCGAATGTAGATGGAGCAATAACTAGCGCAACCCGACAAATGACAATCAGCCTCGAACGGCAAACTGCACGTTTGTCCGCGCAAATGAGTGGAAAGGTTGGGCCGCGCGATGCCCTTCCTCCGACCTATCTTAATAACCGTAGCCGCGCGCCATCGCCGCCGCGAACACCGGGATCAAGAGGAAGATGAAGGCCTCGGTGCGGACATAGCTGCGAACGGGCGCTAGCTCCGCCGCAGGCACCTGGAAGCCGGGACTGGCGCTCGCCTGCCTATTCCAGGACAGGAATCGGACGGTCGGGATAATCGACAACAGGCCGACAATTGCGAAGGCGGCCATCTTTGCCCAGAACATCCAGTTGTAGACGTAGAATTCCCAGCCCTTGAGACCATAGATGACGCGGCCGATGCCGGCGACGATGATCAGCATGGCGATGATGCCGTAGTGGCGATCGATGCCGACAAGCCGCTTCAGCGTCGCGGCGGACAAGTCGCTGCGGATCAGGACGAACTCGGCGCCGATGATGCCTGCCAGCGAAAACACCAGCAGATGATGGAAGATGGCAAGCACAAGGTCGGTGGTGTCCATGCTGTTTTCCCTCTGTCGGACGGCAGCGCCGAAACCCAACGCGCCTGAACCAGTACTGGAGAAAAACTAACACCGCCTGGCAGGATTCACATCAGCCTGGAAGATGATCTACACAGCCTTGGCTCTTGTTTTTCGCAACGGATTTGGATTTCCCGTCTCGGGCGTGTCGCTGTCCCCACTTTTGGAAGACCTGCACGGGCAACAACCGAGACATGACCATGGCCAGTCCGCATACAATTGTCGCCCCAGTAATTGAGACCTCGCGCACGGTCCTGCGGCCGCACCGGCTTGACGATTTCGACGCCTATGTCGCGATGTGGGCCGATCCCGCCGTCACCCGCTTTATCGGCGGCAAGCCGCGCACGCGGGAGGAAAGCTGGATGCGCTTCCTGCGCCACGCCGGCCTGTGGTCGCTTCTGGGCTACGGCTTCTGGGCGATCGAGGAAAAGGCGACCGGCCGCTTCATCGGCGAGGCCGGCTTTCACGATCTGAAACGCGACATGACGCCGTCGATCGAGGGCATTCCGGAGGCCGGCTGGGCTCTGGTTTCGGGCGCGCATGGCCACGGGTTGGCCAGCGAAGTCGTCGCACGGGTGCTTGCCTGGGGCGACGAGACGTTCGGCGCCGCGAAGACCGTCTGCATCATCGATCCGGAAAACACCGGATCGCTGAACGTCGCGGCAAAATGTGGTTATGGCGAAGTGCTGCGAACCGTCTACCAAGGCAAGCCGACCATCCTGCTGGAGCGGCAACCCTGACGGATGTTGTTTGGCACTGCCTGCCACGTCGTCTTCGGGCGTCCGGTTCGCCAGCCTGAAAATCGCGCAGGCCGATTGTGCCGCATGCGGCGTGTTCTGTCTTTGACAGGAAGACGCAAACTCTGCATGAATTTTATCGAGCGGGTCTGAAGTCAGGCCACGTTTCTGGCAGGCACCGGAGGAGGTGTCGCGATTTGGAGGAATCCCGTGCTGAACAGACGCCGATTCTTGATGAGCACCGCGGCAGCGGGTGCTGCCGGACTCGCGGCATCGCATTTTATCCCCGCCTTCGCGCAGGACGCGCCGCAGCTGCAGATTTTCGTGCCAGCGGCGCCGGGCGGCGGCTGGGACCAGACGGCGCGCGCCATGGACCAGGTGCTGCGCAGCGAAAAACTGATCTCCGGCTCGCAGATCACCAATGTCGGCGGCGCCGGCGGTACTGTCGGCCTGCCGCAATTCGTCAACCAGTGGAAGGGCAAGGGCAATGCGCTGATGGTGGCTGGCATGGTCATGGTCGGCGCGATCATCGCCAACAAGGCGGCTAACAACCTTACCGAGGTCACGCCAATCGCCCGCGTTACTGGCGAGTTCGAGGCGCTTGTGGTGCCGGCCGCCTCGCCATTCAAGACTGCGGCCGACTTTGTTGCCGCCCTCAAAGCCGACCCGACGCAGGTTCCGGTCGCCGGCGGTTCGGCTGGCGGCTCGGACCACATCTTGTTCGGCCTCATCGCCAAGACCGTCGGTGTTCCGGCCACCAATCTCTCCTATGTGCCGTTTGCCGGCGGCGGCGAGGCGCTGTCGGCGCTGCTCGGCAACCAGGTCGCGGCCGGCATCTCCGGCTATGGCGAGTTCGCCGAACAGGTCAAGGCGGGTGCGCTGCGGCTGCTGGCCATCTCCGCGGATAAACGCCAGGAGGGAATCGATGCGCCGACGATGAAGGAAGCCGGCATCGATGTCGAGCTGTTCAACTGGCGCGGCGTCTTCGCACCGCCCGGCGTCTCGGACGCCGACAAGGCAGCAATGATCAAGCTGATCGAGACCATGGCCAAGAGCGACGCCTGGGCCACCGAATGCAAGAACCGTAACTGGACGCAGATCCTGCTCACCGGTGACGATTATGCGAAATTCGTCGCCGAAGACACGGCCCGCATCGGGACGATCCTCAAGGACCTCGGCCTGGCGTGATGCTCTCGGCAAGGGGCGGCCCGCGCCAACCCTTGCCGACTTTCGCCAGCCGCATGGACATACGCGGCGCCGGAGGTGAAACTAGGCCGAGATCGGCCGAGTGAGACCAGTCCAGGGAGAACCGGCCCTCGGGGCTGGCATTGGGAGGACGATGATGAGCACCAGCGACCAGCAGGCGCCGCCGCGCCTTGCAGTGCCCGAACTGCTGATCGGCGTTGGGCTCCTCGCCTGTGCGGGTGCGGTTGCCTGGCAGACGCTGGCAATCCCGGTCTCGCCGCTCTATTCCAAGGTCGGTCCGACCGTCTTTCCCTACATCACCATGACCGGGATGATGATCCTGTCGCTGCTGCTCATCATTGCCGCCTTGCGGGGCGGATGGCAGCCGGAGGACGAAAAGGAGACGCCGACCGACTGGAAGGCGATGGGCATCGTCGCCCTCGGACTGATCGCCAATCTGGTGCTGATCCAGCCGCTCGGCTTTACCGCTGCATCTGTCATCATGTTCGTTCTCATCTGCCACGGTTTCGGCAGCCGGCGTCCGCTGCGTGACGTGCTGCTCGGGCTGATCCTGGCGCTGGCCGCCTATTTCGGCTTTGCCAGGGCGCTTGGCGTCAATATCGGTGCCGGCTTCATCGAAAACCAGCTGAATGCGATCGTCGATTCGGTCGTCGCCATGCTGAGGGGCTGACGCCATGGAAACGCTCGGCCATCTCGCGCACGGATTTTCGGTCGCCTTCTCGCCGATCAATCTCATATGGTGCCTGGTCGGCACCACGCTGGGGACTGCGATCGGCGTGCTGCCCGGCCTCGGGCCGGCTCTGACCATCGCGCTGCTGTTGCCGATCACCTATCAGGTGGCGCCGGAGGCATCCTTCATCCTGTTTGCCGGCATCTACTACGGCGCCATGTATGGCGGCTCGACGACATCGATCCTGCTCAACACGCCTGGCGAAAGCGCCACCATCGTCACCGCGCTGGAAGGCAACCGGATGGCCCGCTCCGGCCGTGGCGGTGCGGCCCTGGCGACCTCGGCGATCGGCTCCTTCGTCGCCGGCACGCTGGGCACGATCGGCGTTGCCTTCCTGGCGCCGATCGTCGTCAAATTCGCGCTGGCCTTCGGCCCGGCCGAATATTTCTCGCTGATGGTGCTGGCCTTCATCACGGTTTCGGCGGTGCTCGGCTCGTCTTCGGTGCGCGGCCTGACCAGTCTGTTCGTCGGCTTCGTCGTCGGCATGATTGGCGTCGACCTGCAGACGGGGCAGCCGCGCTTCACCTTCGGCATGAGCGAATTGTTGGACGGCGTCGACGTCATCGTCGTCGCCGTTGGCCTGTTCGCCGTTGGCGAGACGCTTTACATGGCCTCGCGCCGCTATGCCGGCAAGGACGATATCGTGCCGTTGAAGGGCTCGCTCTACATGACCGCGGCCGAATGGGCGCGCTCGTGGAAGCCATGGCTGCGCGGTGCCCTGATCGGCTTCCCGATCGGTGCCATGCCGGCCGGCGGCGCCGAAATCCCGACCTTCCTCTCCTATGCTATCGAGAAGAAACTCTCCAGACACAAGGAGGAGTTCGGCACGGTCGGCGCCATTGAGGGCGTTGCCGGGCCGGAAGCGGCCAACAATGCATCCGCGGCCGGCGTGCTGGTGCCGATGCTGACGCTCGGCCTGCCGACCTCGGCGACGGCCGCGATCATGCTGTCGGCGTTCCAGAGCTACGGTATCAATCCGGGGCCGCTGCTGCTGACGACGCAGGCCGACCTGGTGTGGGGGCTGATCGCCAGCCTGTTCATCGCCAATGTCATCCTCGTCGTCCTCAACCTGCCGCTGATCGGGCTGTGGGTGCGATTGCTGAAGATCCCGGCGCCGCAGCTCTATGCCGGCATCCTGGTGTTCGCCACGGTCGGCACCTACGGCATCTCGCAATCGCCGATCGACCTCGTCATCCTCTATCTGCTCGGTGCCGCCGGCTTCCTGATGAGGCGTTTCGATTTCCCGACCGCGCCGGTCATCATCGGCATGATTCTCGGGCCGCTTGCCGAAACGCAGTTCCGCCGCGCGATGACCATCTCCAACGGCGATTGGACGGTGTTCTACAAGCATCCGCTGTCGCTGACGCTGCTGACGCTGGCCTTCATCGGGCTGGTTGGACCGCATATCTGGGCCTACATCGAGCACAGGCGCATGCGTGGACCGGAGCACGTGCCGGGCGATGCCTGAGCTGTTCGTGACGTCATGACAGACCTGCTTTCCGGCATCCGCGTCCTTGACCTGACCAATGTGCTGGCCGGCCCCTATTGCACCTACCAGCTGGCGTTGCTCGGGGCCGACGTCATCAAGGTCGAGACGCCGCAAGGTGGTGATCTGGCGCGCCAGCTCGGCGCCTCGCCGGAGCTCAACCGGGCGGGCATGGGCGCTTCGTTCCTGGCGCAGAATGCCGGCAAACGCTCGGTGGCGCTCGATCTCAAGCAGGAGGCCGACCGCGAACGCTTCCTCGATCTGGTCGCTTCGGCCGACGCGCTGGTCGAGAATTTCCGCCCCGGCGTAATGGACCGGCTGGGGCTTGGCCATGCCCGGCTGAAGGAGGTCCGGCCAGGCCTTGTCTACTGTGCGATATCGGGCTTCGGCCAGACCGGGCCGATGCGCGACAATCCAGCCTACGACCAGATTATCCAGGGTCTTTCCGGCATCATGAGCATCACCGGTACACCGGAAACGGCGCCGCTACGTGTCGGCTATCCCGTCGCCGATACGCTTGGCGGGCTGGTCGGAGCCTTCGCCATTACCGCCGCACTGGTCAAGCAGAAGACGACTGGCGAGGGCGCGTTCCTCGACGTGTCGATGCTCGAATGCACGCTTTCTGCGCTCGGCTGGCCGGTGTCGAACTATCTGACGGCGGACGTCGAGCCGCAGCCGATGGGCAATGAAAACATGACGGCCGCACCGTCTGGCGCGTTTCGCACCGGCGACGGCTTGCTCAACATCGCCGCCAACAAGCAAGAGCAGTTCGTCACACTGTGCCGGTTGATCGGTCGGCCGGAGTTGGCGTCGGATGTCCGCTTTGCCGAGCGCGAGACGCGCAAGCAGAACCGCATTGCATTGAAAGCGCTGATCGAGGATGCCTTGGCGAGCGGCTCGGCCGCCGCCTGGGAGGAGACGTTCAATCGCGCCGGCGTGCCGGCAGGCCGGGTGCTGACAATCCCGCAGGTACTGCAAGAGAGACAAATGATCGAGCGCGGCATGACAGCACGCTTCCAGGCTGTGTCCGGGATGGCCAGGCCGCTGACCGTGGTGCGCGGGGGCTTCATGGTCGATGGCGAGGCACCTTTGCCGAGCAGGCCGCCGCCGGGGCTGGGCGAGCATATGGACGAAGTTTTTGCCAACCTGCCGCCACGCGCCAAGAAAAGAGCGAAGGCATGAGCGGCACGGAAAAGAAGCCATGAGCGACACGGAAAACAAGGCTGGCCGTGCGCGCGGCGAGGAATGGTGGCAGACCGGCATCATCGAGATGCGCCCCGGCGTCATCCGGCTGCGCGGCTATGAAATCCCGGATCTGATCGGTCGCGTCAGCTTTCCGGCAATGATCTGGCTGATGCTGCGCGGCGAACTGCCAAGCGAGGAGCAGGCGGCGCTGCTTGGCATCGCGCTGGGTGCTGCCGTCGACCATGGGCCGCAGGCGCCGTCGATCGCCATCGCCCGCATGGCGATCACCTGCGGCGTCGGCATCAACAGCGCCATGGCATCTGCCATCAACGTGCTTGGCGATGTGCATGGCGGCGCCGGCGAACAGGCGCTTTCCTTCTACGGCGACATCGCCGCTGAAGTGGACGCCGGCGTGCCCCTCACGGGCGCCGTGTCGCTGCGGGTTGATCATTTCCTTGCTGGGGAGGACGGTTATGTGCCCGGGCTCGGCCATCGCTTCCACCCGGTCGACCCGCGGGCGCCCCGCCTCATCGAGCTAACCCACGACTTTGCCGCGCGCGGCATCGTCAGCGGGCGCTTCGCCGACATCGCCGAGGCGATCGAGGCCGAGGTGGCGCGGCGCAAGGGCAAAAAAATCCCCCTCAATATCGACGGCGCCACGGCCGTCATCTACGGCGAGCTCGGCTTTCCGCCGCCGCTGACGCGCGGCCTTTTCGTGCTGTCGCGCTCAGTCGGCATCCTCGCACATGCATGGGAACAGTCGCAGGAGAGCGAACGCAACAAGGGGCCACTGCCGCGCGAATGGCTGTGGGCCTATACCGGCACGCCGGCGCGGCCTCTGCCCGAGGAAGACGATGGCAGTCAGTGAGGCATCGGTTCAAGAGACGGGGGCGGCGGGCGCTGGAAACCAATTCCATCCCGACACAGTCGGGGCATGCCTCCATCTTCTATTGAGCGGGATCTTTTCCAAACGCCGGACTCTGCTTTTTGGGATTATGCTCCAGCTCGGCAATCCTGATGTTCCTCACCAGCGTCGAAAGATCCGGCTCGTCGATCAGCAACGCCGCGTCGGTCGGCGTCAGCCATGCCCGCTGCCGTCTCTTGGCTTCTTGCCACTTGGCAAGTTCCTCGGTTACCTCAAGCAAATAGACGACGACGTCGACACGGACGAAGCGGTTTGCCAGCCGCTTCCAGTAGGAATAGGTGCCGGCCGGTAGTTTCAGTGTCTTGCCGAGAACACCGGCTTCTTCCTGTGCTTCGATGGTGGCTGCCTTGCGGCCGCTCTTGCCCTTCATCGGCCAACCCTTCGGTACGATGAAGCGCCTCGTCGTTCGCGATGTGACCAGCATCACCTCGATATCGCCATGCTCGTTCAGCCGAAAGGGAATCGCCGCGACCTGGCGAACCCCGTCGCCCTTCCTTGCCTTGCGTACAACCTTCTTCTTGCTGGCTGCCATTCGATAATCCAGTCGAATCGGTGCCCAGACGGCAAGGGCAGCGTTGCAAACTCGCCCGCTTTCAATGGGGCGCAGGCGGAGCGGTTTCCCCAGTATATAAGTCGGCTAAATAAATGAAAGAGACCGGTCGTCAGCGGCAGGTGCTGACAAAGCCGCTCCCTGACGGCAGCAACTGGCAAGTTGGCCTCATCTGCGGCACCTCCTGCCGTTGCGGTATTGGGATTTGGCGATCCAGGGCACGGTACTGCTGTTGCTGCTGCTGGTATTGCTGCCGCCGCAGCCTGTTCTCCAACATCTGCAATTGGTCTTGCTGGATCAACACGTTGCGATCGGCGGGACTGCCGACCTGTGCCGATGCAGCTGGATTTACGCCCGACAGCATCGCCGCAGTCAGCATTGCCGACCCTAGAAACGTCAATAGACGAAGCCGTGGCATTCGTTCATTCCCGCACAAAACCAATCTTCGCTTAATATAGGGCTTTTGTCCGGCGACGCCATGGCCGCCGCTGATTTGAAGCAGATTGGAAGAGGCATTTCGGCTTCGGATGCTCGTCGCGTCAGTCGACTTCGCGCAGCCGGTATCCGACGCCGGTCTCGGTCGTGATATAGCGGGGCTGGTCGGGCGTCTTCTCAATCTTTAGCCTGAGTTGCCGGACATAGACTCTGAGATATTGAACGTCGGTGGAATCGCCCCAGACCTGCTTCAGCAGGAACTGGTGGGTGAGAACCTTGCCGGCGTGCTGCACCAAGGTGCGAAGAATGTCGTATTCCTTCGGCGAGAGCTTTATCTCCTTGTCCTCGACCTTGACGATGCGCTTCACCAGATCGACGGAGAGGTCGCCGGTCTGGAACACCGGTCTCTCACCCTGCTGCTGGAACTTGTGGCGAAGCGCGACGCGGATGCGTGCGACAAGCTCGTTCATACCGAATGGCTTGGTGACATAATCGTCGGCGCCGAGTTCGAGGGCCGAGACGATGCCGGCCTCGTCGGTGCGGCTGGAAAGAATAACCACGGGAATGTCCAGGCCATCATCCCGCCATTTGCGGAGCAACTCATGCCCGCTCATGCCGGGCAGGCCGAGATCGAGCAGCACAAGGTCCGGCTTTTCCGTCGCGATGAGTTCAATCGCCGCCCTGGCGTTCGGCGCCTCGCTGATCGCATAGCCTTGGCTGCCAAGCCCGACGCGAAGCAGTTTCCGGATCGGCGGTTCGTCGTCCACCACCAATATCCTGACGTCCAGGCTCGTCATGCCAGATCGTCCATATTTTGATGGCCCGTCTCGGGTTCGCCGAGATTGGGCAGTTCCGCCGGCACCAGTTGCATCTTGATCGTGAAAACCGCCCCCGAGCGGTCGGACCTGTTTGCCGCCAAGAGCGTCCCGCCCATCGCTTCGATGAAGCCGCGGCAAATCGACAGGCCGAGCCCGGTGCCGGCACGCACCTGGTCACCCTTGCGCACACGGTAGAAAGTGTCGAAAACGCGCTCTAGATCCGCTGGCGGAATGCCTGGTCCCTCATCCATGATCTGCAGGATGACGAAGCCGTTGTCGGCCCAGGCTTGCAGGCGGATCGTCGAACCTGGCGGCGCGTATTTTGCAGCATTGTCGAGGAGGTTGAACAGCACCTGTTCGAACAGAACGGGGTCGACCCGCAACATCGGCAGATCCGATGGAATGTCGATCTCGGTCTTATGCTCGCCGACGATTTTGCGGGCCCGATGTAGGGCTGAGCCGACAATGTCGCCGAGATAGTGAAACGCATAGTTCGGCTCCATAGTGCCGGATTCGATCTTGGTCATATCGAGTAGGTTGGCGATGAAGCGGTTAAGCCTCTCCGCTTCATCGAGCACGGTCGACAGCAGTTCCGCCCGGTCCTGCTCGGGAAGTGCGGCCTCGAAGTCCCTGAGTGTTCCGGCTGCGCCCATGATGGCGGCAAGCGGCGTTTTCAAATCGTGGGAAATGGAGGTGAGCAAGGCCGAGCGCAGACGGTCTGCCTCGGCCGCGAGCTTGGCCCGGTCAACATCGGCGACGAGCTGGATGCGTTCGATGGCGACCGCCGCCTGGTCGGCGAGCGCATCGAGCAGACGCTGCTGCTCGGGTGTCAGCAGCGGACCTTGCTTGTCGTTGTCGAGGCCAACGACGCCCACCGCCGTGCGTCCGGTCCGCAGGGGCAGATAGAGGCGCTTTGCTCCGGGCAGCGTGTCGGCGCCGCGCCCGGCGGCGCGGTTATGCTCCCACGCCCAACGGGCTGCTGCGATGTCGGCCTCGGCCAGCGTGTCGTCGGGTGGGTAGCCGGCCTTGACCGCAATCGTGCCGTTCTCCGGCAGAAGCAGCACCACGCGCAGCTTCAGCATCGAGGCGATCTGGAAGGCAGTTGCCCAGAGAACGTCATCAAGCGTCCCAGCGCCGGCGAGCTTCTTTGAGAAGAGATAAATATCTTCTGTGGCGCGTGCCCGCGAGCGCGCGGCGACCGCCTGACGCTGCACGCGCGCTGTTAGATTGCTGCCAATGACCGCAACAACCAGGAAGACAGCCAGCGCAACGATGCTCTCCGGATCCTCGATCGTCAGCGTGTAGCGTGGTTCCAGGAAGAAATAGTTGAAGGCAATGGCGCTGATGAGGCAGGCATACAAAGCCGGCCAGAGACCGCCGGTCACCGCCGACGTCAGGACCCCAATGAGAAAGATGATCGCCAGATTGCGGACGTCGAGAAACTGGTCGAGAAGGACGGCGAAGGCGAGCGAGCCAACAACATAGGCCGTGGCCCTGAGATAGGGCCAGATCTCGAACTGCCACTGCTCGTCCGCCGCCTTGACGGTCCTCGACGTCGCCTCGGCGTTGCGTTCGTTTCCCGAAATGACATGGACGCTGATGTCGCCGGCATTGCGGATGAGATCGTAAGTGAGCGAGCCTTCGATCAATTCCCGCCAACGCGATCGGGTCGGCCTGCCGATCACGATATGGGTGAAGTTGTTCGCCGTCGCATGCCGAACGATGTCTTGCGCGACGTTCTGACCCGGAATGGTCGTCACCTCGGCACCGAGCTGCTCGGCAAGGCGCAGCTGCGTCGCCAGCCGATCCTTGTCCTCCTCGGGCATGGCAGCTGAACGAGGGGTATCGACATGAAGCGCCGTCCAAGGGGCGCGGAGCCGGTCGGCCAACCTCCGCGCATAACGTACACGGGCCGCCCCGCCCGGACGCGCATCGACGCAGACGAGAACCCTTTCCCCCGCCGCCCAAGGCCCGGGTATCGCGTGGGCCTGCATGTGGGTCAGCAACTGCTCGTCGACCCGCTGGGCAGTGCGGCGGAGCGCCAATTCCCGGAGCGCCGTCAGATTGCCCGGCGAGAAATAGTTCTCGATGGCGCGCTGGGCGGTGCTGGGGATGTAGACCTTGCCTTCCTCAAGCCGTTTGATCAGATCGTCGGGGGTGAGGTCGATGATCTCGATGTCGTCGGCCTGGTCGATTATGGAGTCGGGGACAGTTTCCCGCACCCTGACGCGGGTGATCTGCGCCACGACATCGTTCAGGCTCTCGACGTGCTGGATATTCAGCGTCGTGTAGACATCGATGCCGTGCGTCAGGATTTCCTGGACGTCGAGATAGCGCTTGGGGTGACGGCTGCCGGCGACATTGGTGTGGGCGAGTTCGTCGACCAGAACTAGCGCCGGGTGCCGGGCGAGGATGGCGTCGAGATTCATCTCCTCAAGGATCCGCCCCTTGTAATCGATCTCAAGGCGAGGAATGACCTCGTAGCCTTCGACCAGCGTCTGGGTTTCCTTGCGGCTGTGCGTCTCGACGATGCCGATCACCACGTCGACCCCGTCGGCCAGCCTGGCGCGGCCCGACATCAGCATCTCGTAGGTCTTGCCGACACCGGGGGCGGCGCCGAGAAATATCCTCAGGCGGCCGCGCTCCTCCCGCTCGGCATGCTCGAGCAGCGCGTCGGGAGAGGGCCTGGTTTCGGCGGTGCGTCTGTCGTCTGGCATACGGGTCAATCATGAACGGCGCCGGCTTCGGTGTCGATCCCGGCGCCGGTCCTTCACTGTTTCATGGCATCGTCCAGCGCAAGGTTGAGGGCCAGCACATTGACTACCGGCTCGCCGATGAATCCCAATTCGCGATCTTCGACATGGCTGTCGACAAGCGATTTGATCCTGGATTCATCGACGCCCCTGGCCTTGGCCACCCTGGCAACCTGAAAATAGGCCGCATCGGGGCTGATATGCGGATCGAGGCCGCTGCCGGACGTGGTGACCAGATTCATCGGTACCGGCTGGCTCGGGTTTTCGGCTCTCAGCTTTTCGGCGTCGCTCTTGATCCTGTCGATGAGCTTCGGGTTGGTCGGGCCGAGATTCGAGCCGCCCGAGGCGGCGGCATTGTAGCCGTCGCCGGCAGCCGACGGGCGGCCATGGAAGTAGCGGTCGCTTTCGAAAGCCTGGCCGATCAGCTCGGAACCGACGAGCTTGCCGTCCTTCTCGATCAGGCTGCCATTGGCCTGGCGCGAAAACAGCGCCTGGGCAATGCCGGTCATGCCGATCGGATAGACCAAACCCGTCAGAATGGTGAAGAAGACGATCATGACGATCGCGGGCCTGATTTGATTGAGCATCGACGTGGTTCCTTAGGCGAGACCGAGAGCGGTGATGGCCATGTCGATCATCTTGATGCCGACGAAGGGCACTACGACGCCGCCAAGGCCATAGACAATGAGATTGCGGCTGAGCAGCGCACCGGCGCCGACCGCGCGGTATTTGACGCCCCTCAGCGACAGCGGGATCAGCGCAATGATGATCAGCGCGTTGAAGATGATGGCCGAGAGGATAGCGCTCTGCGGCGTCGCCAGATGCATGACATTGAGCGCTTGCAGCGGCCCGGCGGTCTGGCCCGGGGCGATGTAGAAGACGGCGAATATTGCCGGGATGATGGCAAAATACTTGGCCACGTCGTTGGCGATGGAGAAGGTGGTCAGCGAGCCACGCGTCATCAGCAGCGCCTTGCCGATTTCGACGATCTCGATCAGCTTGGTCGGATCGCTGTCGAGATCGACCATGTTGCCGGCCTCGCGCGCCGCGACCGTGCCGGTGTTCATGGCAACGCCGACATCGGCCTGCGCAAGGGCCGGCGCATCGTTGGTGCCATCGCCGCACATCGCGACCAGTTTGCCTTTGGCCTGCTCGTCGCGGATCAGCTTCAACTTGTCCTCGGGCGTCGCCTGGGCAAGGAAGTCGTCGACGCCGGCTTCCGCCGCGATCGCCGCCGCGGTCATCGGATTATCGCCGGTGATCATCACCGTGCGGATGCCCATGCGGCGCAATTCGGCAAAGCGTTCTGCGATGCCGCCCTTGACGATGTCCTTCAGATGGACGACGCCGAGCAGGCGCCCGTCGCGCTCGACCGCGAGTGGAGTGCCACCCGATTTGGCGATCTCGTCGGCGATCGCCTGAAGGTCGCGGACGGTGTCGCTGCCGGGGCGCATACTGCCTGTGGCAACGGCCGAGAGGTTGACGTGGGCAAGTACCGCATCGACTGCGCCCTTGCGGATCGAGGAGCCTTCCAGATCGACACCGCTCATGCGGGTTTGCGCGGTGAAGGGCACGAAAGTCGCGTGCAGGCTTGCCATGTCGCGGGCGCGGATAGCGTATTTTTCCTTCGCCAGGACGACGATCGAGCGGCCTTCCGGCGTTTCGTCGGCAAGCGAGGCAAGCTGAGCCGCGTCGGCCAGTTCCTGTTCGGTGACGCCCTTGACCGGACGAAATGCCGTCGCCTGACGGTTGCCCAGCGTGATGGTTCCGGTCTTGTCGAGCAGCAGCGTGTCGACATCGCCGGCCGCCTCGACGGCGCGGCCCGACATGGCGAGCACGTTGAAGCGCACCAGGCGGTCCATGCCGGCAATGCCGATAGCCGACAGCAGGGCGCCAATTGTGGTCGGGATCAGGGTAACGAACAGGGCGACCAGCACGGTCACCGAGATATAGCCGCCCGAATACGAGGCGAAGCTCGGGATCGTCGCCGTCGCCAGCACGAAGATCAGCGTCATGCCGACGAGCAGGATGTTGAGCGCGATCTCGTTGGGTGTCTTCTGGCGCTCGGCGCCCTCGACCAGCGAGATCATGCGGTCGAGGAACGTATGACCGGCAGCCGCAATGATGCGCACGCGGATCCAGTCGGACAAGACCTGCGTGCCGCCGGTCACCGCCGAACGATCGCCTCCGGATTCGCGGATGACCGGTGCGGATTCGCCGGTGATGGCCGCCTCGTTGACCGACGCCACGCCTTCGACCACCTCGCCGTCCGAGGGGATGATGTCGCCGGCTTCGACAAGCACGATGTCGCCGACCTTCAGGCTGGTGCCGGGCACCAGTTTGAACTTGCTGCGGTCGCCACCGTTCAACAGCTTGGCCTGCGTCTCGGTTCGCGCCCGACGCAGCGAGTCAGCTTGCGCCTTGCCGCGGCCTTCGGCCACCGCTTCGGCGAAATTGGCGAAGAGCACGGTGAACCACAGCCAGATGATGATCTGCAGCGTGAAGCCAAGATCGCCGCCGCTGGTAACGAGATCCTTGACGAACAGCACGGTGGTGAGCGCCGAGACGACGGCGACGACGAACATCACCGGGTTTCGCATCAAGGTGCGCGGGTTCAGTTTTCTGAAGGAACCGCCGATAGCGGGCCACAGAATGCGGGTATCCATGATGCTCACGGATTTCGACGGGCTCATTTGGTAGCTCCAGTGTCGATGTTGTTGACCGGTCGATCGTGTGCCGAACGAAGGTGCGGCGGCCCGTAAGCCAGCAGCCAGATCATGATCAAGGCTGCCGCAATAGCGAGGAATGTGGACAGCGTCGGGAAAGGAGGGGGCGTTTTCTCCCCCTCCGGCTCGGGGCGATGCCGGACCTTTCGAGGTATGATCTTGAACCAGGGCATCGCCGTTTCAGAATGTCTGACCGTGAATCATCGCCAGGTGCTCGACGATCGGTCCGACCGCGAGGGCCGGGAAGAAGGTCAGGCCGCCGACGATCAGGATGACACCGGCCAGCAGCCCGACGAACAGCGGACCGTCGGTCGGGAAGGTGCCGGCGGAGGCAGGGACGGTCTTCTTTGCAACCAGCGAGCCAGCAATCGCCAACGCCGGAATAATGACCAGGAACCGGCCCATCAGCATGCCGATGCCGAGCGTTACGTTGTACCAGGGCGTGTTGCCGCTGAGGCCGCCAAAGGCGGAGCCATTGTTCGCCGCGGCCGAGGTGTAGGCATAGAGAACCTCGGAGAAGCCGTGCGGGCCGGCATTGGCGATGGAAGCAACGCCGGTCGGCAGCACCACCGCGATAGCGGTGAAGATCAGCATTGCAAGCGGCAGGCAGAGCACGCCCAGCATAGCCATCTTGACCTCCTTGGCCTCGATCTTCTTGCCGAGATATTCGGGCGTGCGTCCGACCATCAGCCCGGCGACGAAAACGGCAATGACGATGAACATCAGGATACCGTAGAAGCCGGCGCCGACGCCGCCGACAATAACCTCGCCGAGTTGCATGTTGATGATGGGGATCATGCCGCCGAGTGCGGTGAAGCTGTCATGCATGGCGTTGACCGCGCCGCAGGATGCGGCCGTGGTGATGACGGCAAACAGTGCCGACAGGGCGATGCCGAAGCGGCTCTCCTTGCCCTCCATGTTGCCGCCGTCGACGCCCAGCGCATGGACGAGCGGATTGCCGGCGGCTTCCGCCCAGTAGCAGACGGCAACGCCGGCGATGAACAGCACGCCCATAGCCGACAGAATTGCCCAGCCCTGGCGCTGGTTGCCTACCATGCGGCCGAAGACATTGGTCAACGCCGCGCCGAGGGCGAAGATCGTCACCATCTGGATCAGGTTGGAGATTGCATCGGGATTTTCGAAGGGATGCGCTGCATTGGCGTTAAAGAAACCGCCGCCATTGGTGCCGAGCATCTTGATGGCAACCTGGGAAGCGACCGGCCCGACCGCGATAGTCTGTTGCGCGCCTTCGAGCGTCGTCGCGTTGACGTAGGCAGCGAGCGTTTGCGGCATGCCGAGATAGACATAGACCAGAGTTAACACGATGCAAAAGGGCAAAAGCAGGTAGAGCGTGCCGCGGGTCATATCGACCCAGAAATTGCCGATCGATTTGCCTGAGGCCCTGGCAAAGCCGCGGATCAATGCGACCGCAATGGCGACGCCAGTCGCCGCCGACAGAAAATTCTGCACGGTCAAGCCGGCCATCTGCACGAGATAGGACATCGTGCTTTCGCCGCCGTAGTTCTGCCAGTTGGTGTTGGTCATGAAGCTGGCGGCGGTGTTGAAGGCCAGCCCAGGTTCGACGGCGGTCATGCCGGCCGGATTGTAGGGCAGGCCGCCTTGCAGCCGTTGCAGCAAATAGAGCACCAGGAAGCCGGCCAGGTTAAAGAACAGCAGGGCCGCCGCGTAGGAGGTCCAGTGCTGCTCCTCGCGCTCGCTGGTCCCTGATATGCGGTAGAGCCCGAGCTCGAGCGGGGCCAGAATTGACGACAGGAATGTGCGCTCGCCGCTGAAAACGCGATGCATGTAGCCGCCGAGCGGCTTGGCCAGCAGAACGACGATCCCGCAATAGACGAGGATCTGCAGCCATCCGTTGATTGTCATGGGGTTGGCTCCTTGCCAGCGGAGATCAGAAGCGTTCCGGGCGAACGAGGGCGTATGTCAGGTAGGCGAGAAGAAACAAGGTCACGGCGCCGCCGAGGATATAGTCGAAAAGCATGTTACGATCCCCTAAACTTACAGCTTGTCGCAAGCTTTGATGTAGCCGAAGCATAGAGCAAAGAACGCGATTCCAATCGCGACAAAAACTATGTCCACCGCGCGTTTTCCTTATGTTGTATTTGTTTGTTTACTTTAACAAACTATCCAAACCCGTCGCCGCATCATATCGGCGGCTGGATACACCGCTCCCGTGAATATGGATCAAAGTGCCATAAAGGTTCGAGACGGGACGCGGAGCAAAGAAATCAAAATCCCATAAGGATTTCGCCGCCTCGGCGCTGGCCGAAGCTTCAGGGGGGAGGTGCGCACCGGCGCGCGAAGCTGCCGGGGCTCAGTCCGCGCGGGTGTAGATCACCGCGTAATCGTCCGCATAGGCCCGCTTCCAGCCCAGTTGGTCGAAGAACGGAATGCGGCTGTCGTCGGCGGTCAACAATGCCCAGCCTATCGTATATTTGTCGAGTTGGGCTTTCAGGATCGGCTTGCCCCGGCTGTGCCCAGTCTGCTCATCCGTTTCCGTAAAGCCATTCAGGAAGAGCTGATCCGCGCGGCCGTCAATAAACGTCCTGATGTCATGAAAAATCAGCGTGCCGCCGAAATCGTAGGAGTTCAGCAGATTGCCCGACAGATTATGGGTTTGGGCAAAGGCCAGTGCGTCCCTCGCCGAGGTCTTCTGGCTCGGCGCGACCGGATAGCTCGTGAAGGCGGCAGCCGCCAAAACCAGCAAAACGGCAAGTCCAGCACAAATCCTGGAAAATTGCCGTGTGAAAAATTGTTCAAGTCCGTCACGCTTTTCCGCCGCCCATTTCTCGGCTGAAAGCGCTGGATATTGTTGCGCGACCTCGACGGCAAGGACCACCGGCACGAGAAGAAAGAACAGGTACATGAACCGTATGTGGGTGAGATAGACGTGCAACGTGAAGACAAGGAACAGCGCCTTGGCCCAGCCAATGCGCAATCTCGACACGAGCAGCCCGAAAAGCGCCACCAGCAGGGCCACCTCCTGGAGGGTGTGCCGCGCGACGTCGAAGGGCTGCCACTCCGCAATGTAAGGCACCGCCTCATTGCCATAGGCCACGGTGAATGTGGCGAGTATGGCCTTGACGCCATAGGGATTGAGCAGGCTGACCAGTGGGCAAAGCACCCCGAAAAGGATCCACTTGGCCAGCAGCCGGGGGTTCGACAAGCGTGTGCGCATGACGAGATCGAGGCCGGCGAAGGCGGCGATGACGAAACCGAAGGTGAAGGTGGCATGGAGATTGGCCCAGAGGCAAAGCAGCGCCAGCAGCCATAAGGGCGGTGCTTTCTCGTTGCGTGCGGCCTGGAAAAGACCGGCGGTCCAGACGACGATGATGGGCAAGGTAAAGATGTGCGGCCGGGCGACATAGATTGGCCCGATCAAGAGCGCGAGAACCAGCGTCAGTCCTATCGCCAGCGTCGGCTTCAACCACGCGCTGAGATGCCACGACGTCAAGAAGGCCGTAAGCGCGATTACTGCAGTCGCCAGCAGCACCACGCCGTTCCAGCCGCCGGCTTGAAAGGCAATTGCAAGGAGGACCTGGCTAAGCCATTCCTTGGCGATCCATGGCTGGCCGGCAAAAGTATAGGAATAGATGTCGACGGTGGGGAATGTGCGGCGTGCCAGCATATCCATGCCGACCTTGATGTGCCACCAGCTATCGGGATCCTGCAGGAGGGAGGTGGCAAAGGCGAGGAGCGCCGCCGCCATCACGACCGCCGCCACCAGGCAAAACATCAGCCTCACATGCCGTATGTCGTCTATCGACGGCCTCGCCCCACCAGATATCCCGCGCATATGGCATCCCTGAGCCGCGATAGCGGAAGGGATAGGCCGAATTTGTTAGAAAACCGATAAGCCGCAGGATCGCGGCCCCATGCCGCGCGTCCAACCGGCTGGGCGGCTCAGCCCTCGGCCTTGAAGTTCTTGGCTTCCTTCTCGACCTTCGGGCTGTCCTTGCCGTGCTTGCGCATCAGATCCTTCGCCTGCTTCGGCGAAACGTCGGTGGTTTCGGCCAGGCGCAGAGCCTGCTTTTCGTCCAGATCGCGCGTCTTGCGGTCGGCCATTGCGGTTTTCTTGTCAGCCATTACGACGCTCTTATGCTCTCGGCGATTTCGTTCAGCACCTTGCGGTCGGTGCCGTGGCGCTTGATCAGCGTGCGCGCCTGCTCAGGGGTAATGCCCGCTTCCTCGGCGAAGTGACGTACCTCGTAGTCTTCGCCGCCCGCCACTCGTGAGCGGTCGCGACTGTCGGTCTTGGTTTTGTCGTCGGCCATGGCAGCTCTCCTCATCTCAACGAGAGCATAACGGGCAAGATTTCAGCGAGTTCCTTCGAGCGTGTCGCCCAACTACCGGCTTCGGGCATGACCCGGCATGAGCAGCGGTTTTGCTCAAAGCAATGGCTTGGTGCCAGGCCGACCTTCACGCACAAACAGGCCGGCCTCTTTGGCGGCGCTGCCACCGCCCGCCACTGCTCCTGGGCGCAGCCTGATGTTCGTTCCAGATTGTTTTAATGGGAGCGATGGTCGAACACGACGCCCATGGTCCTACCAACCGCCGTCATGACGATAAGCTCGACCAGATCGTCGTCACTGTTGCCGCAGGCCGGAGCCGTCCTGCGAACGATGTCCAGCATCGCCCTCGTCGATATGGTGTCGCCGGCACCGAACCGTGAAAGCGCAGATGAAACAAGCTCTTGGGCTGTCAAGTCGGCGACCGTCACCCGCTTCACCACGTTCATTGGCTTCCTCCCACCATGAACCCTCTCCCGAGAGAATGATACGCCGAACGTCGCGTTTCGCCAGCAAAATGGTGGTCCTACCAGCGCGTGGGCAGCGACCGAAATCGTCGGTTTTGCGGGAGGCAATCCGGGCGCGAGGCGGCAGCGCTTTGTGCCATGGGACTTCCCATGGACCCAATCCCGGCGGCCGGGATCGGTCTCAGTTTTATCTAATGGCAGTCTGATGCTTGGCAGTGTGGTCTGCTCGGTTGCGGCCGAAGCCGGCGCAGCAAGAACCACGGTGCGGGCAGAACCGGTCTGTCTTTTTCGTTTGACGCAATTCCGGACGGAAAACCGTTCACACGTTTTCCTGGAATTGCTTGTCTTGTGACTCTAGGCGGCCAGGTCGCTCGGAAGCTTGCCGCCGTTCTCGGCCAGCTTTTTCATCAGTGCGTCGTGCAGCCACAGATTCATCGTTACAGTGTCGTTCATATCGCCGGTGTAGTTCAGCTCGTGGGCAAGCTCCTTGCGGGCGCCGAGGCTGCTGTCGATATTCAGAGCCTTCATCAGGTCGACGATCGAATTCTTCCAGTTGAGTTTCTGCCCCCTCGCGGCCACCGCCTTGTCGAGAATGGCAGCGATGTCCGGGGCAAAGGACGGCGCGGCCGGCGCGGCCGGAGCCGGGGTTGCAGCCGGGGCGGATCGGGTAGGCGCCGTCGGCTGGGTGGCCGTGCTCGAAGCAGGCGCGGGAGACGGTTGCGCCGGCGGCGCTTCGGCCGCAACCGCGTTTCCGAAAATCGCACCTTTGATACTGTCGAAAATGCCCATTGCTATCTCCTGTATTGGCTCGACGGTGTGTTGCCCTGACGGTCGGTGAGGCGACCGTTGCCGAATGCCGCATTGAGCGCCCTGGTTGTACCGGACCACGAACGCAACGCAGGGGCAACTCAAAACTGACTAAAAGGTAAAGGCTTGGTTTGCATTGGGGTATCGGCTCAGTGATCCGGCCCGAGAGTAGAATAGGTCGGATCGCGGCCCGACAAATCGTCACGCGCAATGGACGAGGGAACGGTCAGCAGCCAGTTTTGCTGACGCAGACCAGAAAAATCATCTAGATTCGTGTTCGCAATTCGCTGAGAGGAACGAAGCCATGACAGCAGTCGTCGCATCCGACAGGCTCGAACGTTCGCTGGTTTGGGCAGAGGACGATCCGTCGGTCAAATGGGCCGGCGCTTTCGCGGTTTACGGCGGGCACGGCACCACCCAGTCCTCGGTCATTGTCTACGAGATCGAGCCCGGCAAGCGGCTCGGCTGGCACAGCGACGCCACCGAAGAGACGCAATACATCATCGCCGGCACCGGCGAGCTACACATTGAGGGCGGCACCACCCACCCGGTCGGGCCGGGCAGCGTCCTGGTACTTCCGACGCCGGTCAGGCACGACCTCGTCAACACCGGCACCGAAACCCTGCGCGCCGTCGCTTTCTTTGCGGCGGCGATGTTCACGCAGACATTCGACAACGTCATGCTGCCGCCGAAATCCCATGTCCTCGGAACGCCCAATCGTGCGGGCTGAATGCGTGCCGGCGAGAATCACCAGGCCTGCGGATTGCGGACTCGGAGCTGAGATGAGCGCGCGCGCGGCCGGCCAGCGGTTTGGCGTCGTACGCGCTCGCGTCATGGGCGGACCGGCTGATGGCGCCCGTCAAGGTCGACCCCGCCAAGGTGCGCGAGTTCAGGGACGCCGAAAGCTTCCATGCCTGGCTTGGCGAGCATCACGACAGCGAGGACGAAGTCTGGATCAAGATCCATAAGCTCGATTCGGGACTGCCGTCGATCACTCCGAAGCAAGCCATCGACGTGGCGTTGTGCTGGGGCTGGATCGATGCGGTGCGCAAGGCCTTGGACGGCAAAAGCTACCTGCAGCGCTACACCCCGCGCGGCAAGAAGAGCACCTGGAGCCAGATCAATGTCGACAATGTCGCCCGGCTGATCGAGGAGGGCCGGATGACCGAGCACGGGCTGAGGCAGGTCGATGCAGCCAAGGCCGACGGCCGCTGGGCGCGCGCCTACAAGAGCGGCAAGGAGATGAAGATCCCCGACGACCTCCAGGCGGCAATAGACGCCGAGCCCACGGCGAAAGAGATGCTGGCAAAGCTCAGCGGGCAAAACCGCTTCGCACTCGCCTTCCGCATCCACAACATGAAAACCGAAGCCGGACGCAAGAAGAAGATCGCGGCGTTCGTGGAGATGCTGAAGCGCGGCGAGACGATCTATCCGCAGGGCAGAAAGTAACATTTGACGAGGCGTGCCGGCGCGCTGCGTCTTGTGCTTGTCCCTGTCGGCGAGCCTCGAATGCGGCCGGATCGCTGCTCAGGCCCACCTTCGATCCAGGCGATGTCGCCGACGATTTGTTTTCGACGAGCGTCGCCCGGCACTTCGACACCAGCTCTCATTCGTTTAGTTGATGCAGGAAAAAGTCTCGTCCTCACAGTCGGCATGGTATATTAGCAGGCGCTGTTATGAGGTTTTTGCCCGTTCAGGAGCCGACTGGCACGTGGGCCGTGTTTGATGCGACCGTGGATGTGCCTGCGGATTTTGCTGGCAGTTGCCTTATCGGCTTGCCGCGGGAGCGGGCGGAGTGGCTCGCAGCAAGAGCCAATCAAGATGCTGCAAAAGGCACTTCGATTTGCCGGTTGTCAGCTGCCGGATCGGCACAAGCCGCGGTTCTTAGACTTAGACCGATAGGAGAGATTTCGATGATGCAAGAAAGGGTAATGGCGGCTGCGTTGGCAGCCAGGAATCAGGAAGCGGATATTCGTGGTGTCTTCGATATCACCAACAAAACCGATGCGCCAATTGGCCCCCGCCGATTGGGCGAGGCTATCCACTTTGTCGCCAATGCACCTATCGTTGGCTATGATGTTCACGCCGCCGTCATCAGATATGGCCCAGTCGGAACCCCCAGCCTCAGAGCAACAGATTGCGCACAGCTGTGGGAGAAGTTCGGCGAGGCCTTGCTGCAACACTGACGGGCAGATCTTTGGCGCGTATGGCACTACCATCGTGCAGGACACTTCCCTGGCGAGAACGACATGCAAGCCTGGCCGGTAATGTTGCAATTAAATTAGCGTGAGTGCATATTTTTTGCTGGCTGGACTCGCAACCGGCCAGGCCCGGCGGCCGGCCGCCAACGGGCTGTCAGGCCGGCGACAAATGGCTCCGCAGGCCCGACGGTCCCTTGGCAAGATCGCCGGAACCACAGCATGATGCGGCGGCAAAACGGGTTTGGGAGAATGATATGCCTAAGGTTTCGGAACTCTTTTTCAAGACAGCCATCATCTTTCTTATTCTGGGAATTGCAGCTGGCCTGCAGATGGCAATTTCAGGCGATCACGGCGCGTTTCCGGCTCACGCGCACATCAATCTGCTGGGGTGGGTCACCAGTGCAATATTCGGCGGCTATTATGCGCTGAACCCGGCGAAGGCTGCCCGCAGGAGCGCGATGATCCACTATGGCGTCTACAATCTCGGCCTGGTCGTGATGCTGCCGGCGCTTTACCTGATGCTGCAGGGAAATCCGGCGCTCGAGCCGATCGTCGCCACCGGCTCAATGATTGTCGCTGCCGCCGTGCTGATCTTTGCCTTCGTGGTTTTCTCCGCCGAAACAGAGCGCTCGGTCTCGGGAATACAAGCGGTCCCGCGCTAGACGGGGCGGCGACGGTGCCGAGTCGACCAAGCCCGTGCTTCTGGTGAAGCGCGGGCCGATCGGTTGTAGGCTGATCTGAGGTAAGAGTGCGGCGAAGATGAAAGCCGCTCGCGCCCCCCTCTGCCTGCCTCAAGATACTGCATCGCAGCGGCAGTCGCCGTCCAGTGTCCCTTCAGACTCGGCGAGCCGGTGAGATTTAACTGGCGGAGAGAGCGGGACACTCTCCTCCGCAGGCCTTGACCCCTTGTGGCCCTTGACTTCCGCCTCCTTGAGGCCCAGCGGTGGGGCACCAGCGTGGGGCACCCGGGGGTCTGAGTGGCAAACCAAAGGCAATATCTCGAATGGCACGGGCAGCAGTGGCGAGTCCGCGTGAAGGTGCCTGCTAAGGTCCGCGACTTGATTGGGCGAGGCAAGCTCACTTTCCCGCTCCACACCTCGGACCTCAGCGATGCGGACGCCCGCAAGTGGCCCATCGTGTCCCGGCTCAAGGAGGTCATCGTCGCAGCCAACCGAGCGCTCGCCTGCAATGATCCCCTGGAGGCCGAGGCGCTGAAGTTCCGCCTCACGAAAGACGACGAGGCGACCCAATACTTTCTCCATAACCGAGCCACCCAGGTTGAGGCGGCTGAAGGGTTCGCCCGCGCCCAGGCATTCTACGGTCTAGCCAGCGGAGAGATCACGCCACTGGATCACCATGCGGACGCTTTCCTGGCGCACCAGGGCTACAGGCAGAAATCCGAGGGCGACTTCCGCAGGGTTCTGGTTTGGCTCACGACATGGCTACGGGATAGCAACCTGCCGGTGGCCCTTGAAGGCGTTTCTAGGATCGAGGCCGGGCGCTTCATCACGGAGAGCCTTGTGGTCGGCAGGGGTGCGCAGAAGGCCGCCGCGTATCTAGGGTTCATCCGACAGTACTGGACTTGGCTGCGGGACAAGGGACACCTCACCGCCGACAACCCTTGGGCTGGCCAGACCCTGCCGGCTCCGCCCAGGCGACAACGCGAAGCCGACCCGGACCGGGGTAAGCGTCCCTTCACGGATGACGAAGTGGTCTCGCTCCTGGCTGGTGACGCCGGGCCGCTTCTCAACGATATGATGCGGGTGGGTGCCTTGAGCGGCATGCGGGTCGAGGAGATGTGCCAACTGTTTGTCTCGGATTGTGTCGGAGAGGCCTTCAACGTGTGGGCCGGTAAGACCGACAACGCCCGTCGAACGGTGCCAATCCACAGCGGCCTGGTCGGGATCGTCGAGCGCCGCATCGAAAGTAAGAAGCCGGGCGACTTCCTGTTCGAAGAACTCCCGCCAACCCCAAAGTCACGCGAGACGCGATCGGACCCAGCCATCAAGCGGTTCACCCGGTATCGTCGGGACATCGGGGTGGACGAGCGGCCGAACGACAAGGCCAAGAGCAACGTAGACTTCCACTCGTTCCGCCGCTGGTTTGTCCGTAAGGTCCGCAATGCGAAACTCGCGGGTGACTCGGGGTTTGACGAATGGACGCTGACCTGGGTGGTCGGGCATACCGACAGCGACCGGGCGAAGAGCCTCGACCTTAGCCAGCACGGTTACGCGGGGCAGGACCCGGAGAAGTCAAAGAAGGCCTTGGTGGAGGCCGTCAAGTTGCCTGTGAGGCAGGCTGCCCTGTAGCCATCAGCGCTGCTGTTCTAGCATCCACGATCCGCAGAAGATGGTTGGCCAGCATCACCACCTCCATTGCCTCAACGGGATCATCCAAGGCCACATCGCGGTGCGATTGCGGGTTCTTGTAGAGGCCAATTGCGCCCGCAAACAGGTTCACCACTGCTTCCCGCTCGCTCGTCTGGATGCTCTTGTCAGTCAGTCGGCCGGACTCTGGATTAAAGGCCTTGCGCACAAGGGAGACCCCCACATCGTTATCCGACAGTGCGGCTGCGGCGCGAACGGCGACTTCAACAGCTTTCATGGCCTGAAATACCGCCACGTCGTACTCTCCCCGAAGGAAGGCAGCCCAGACCGTGTCGGCAATCGCCTGGTGCAGATACTCTTTCCGTAGGAATCGTGTGGCGGAGAATTGTTGGAAGTCGCGCTTGTCCTTAATTTTGGACGCCCTTCGGCTAAGCTTCCTCCATCCGTTTTGGCCATTCGTTCCCGAGGCAGGGATCAGGAGCCCTTGGACCTCAAGCCACACCCAAGCCTCCGTAATCGCCTGCTCGACTTCCTCGCGACGTGACAGTGGAATCGCGCTCTGCCCACTGTTTCCCACAGTGAAAAGTGAGCTGAGAATGTTCGTCATCGCGACCATGTTCATGCCGCTGTTGGCTATCGAGGGAAGCGCCATAAGCAAGGACGCCGCAAGCTCCTCCGGTTCCATTGTGACTAGGAGGTCTACGTCGGGAAGCATTTGGGCAGCATGAGACATGCCTTGAACTCCTCAGGTCGAAATGAACATTGTGTCCTCACTAGGCCGGGGTCTACGATATTTCAATTGATAGGGGTTCCTTACCGGATCGCCCGCTGGGGTCGATCACCCGAGTGCTCCTATTTGCGTGGCAGCGGGCGGACTTCCCCCCTGGGGGTAGGCCACCTCCAGCGCCTCGGCCTGCGGCCTCCACCTCCACCTCCAGCGCCTCGGCCTGCGGCCTCCACCTCCACCTCCAGCGCCTCGGCCTGCGGCCTCCACCTCCAGCGCCTCGGCCTGCGGCCTCCACCTCCAGCGCCTCGGCCTGCGGCCTCCACCTCCAGCGCCTCGGCCCTACTCACAGCAAAAAGCCCCAGCGGCTTCACTGGGGCTTTCATGGCTTCCCTGCGGGATCACTAGGCGGCGACATGCCAGCGGCAGGGGAGGCCTTTCCGCTCCGCCACGGTGTCAAGCCAGAACTGCACCCCTGTCACGCGGGCCCTACGCCAATCGGACTGGAATTCGGCAAGCTCGCCGCCCTGAAGATGATCGGCTGCGAAGCGCTGCTCTGCATCGTTGAACTTGATCTGGAACGGGGTCTGGCTGGCGTAGTCGTACATGGCTGTTTCCTTCAGGTTGATTGATGTGGTCGAGACAAGTCACAGTACCAGAAGTATCACTGAAGTCAAAGATATAATGATACGTCCTGGGAGAAACTCGACGGGCAGCTCCGGGCGAAACCCGCAGTATCAATAGGCCTTGCCCCAGTGAGTCAGCCAGAAAGGTCGATTTTGAGTCTCACACGAATATGGATTGACTTTTTGATACGGAAGGATCACATCCTCATAAGGTCTAATGATCCGAAGGGGAGCCACCATGCAAGCGCCGGAGCATACCACCACGACCACCATACCAAACGGGCATCTAGTCGGCTACGCACGCACCTCCACCACCGACCAGAAGGCAGGGCTTGAGGCCCAGCTCAGGGACCTCACCGGAGCGGGGTGCGCGAAGGTGTTCCGCGAGGAGCTGTCCTCCGTGGCTACCAAGCGACCGGAGCTGGAGCGGGCTTTGGACTACGTGCGGGAGGGCGACACCCTCATCGTCACCAAGCTCGACCGGTTGGCCCGCTCCGTGGCGGACCTCGTGGGCATCACCGCGCAGCTCCGAACCAAGAGCGTGGCCCTCCGCATCCTCTCGATGAGCCTGGACACCGGAACCCCAACGGGGAAGCTCATGGTGAACCTCCTAGGCTCCATTGCGGAGTTCGAACGGGAGCTGATGCTGGAGCGGCAACTTGAGGGTATCGCTAAGGCCAAGGCCGAGGGGAAGTACAAGGGGCGGGCTCCCACGGCGCGACGCATGGCCCCCGAAGTCATCAGGCTGAAGACCGAGGGCAAGACCGCCGACGCCATCGCCCAGGAGTTGGGGATCGGAAGGGCAAGTGTCTTCCGCATTCTGAGGACGGCCTAAAGAACAGGAGCGGCGGTGGCCCAGACACTCGATAACTGTGCGCGTGACAACACTACGAACCTGCACAGCTTATACTTGTTGATCGGCGACTCATTATGGCCATACTGGGCGGCGCAACTCAACCGGAGACTGCGCATGACCAACATGATGCCCGCCCGCCTGCCGTCCCTCCCCGCATCCGCCGATGCACTCGCGGACCCCGACATCGCCATTGCCTTCGCCCTGGACTGCCTTGAGCACTTCGAGGTGAGTTCCTTCCTTGCCGACCGAAGAGCCGGAAGGGACCTTGGGGCCTGGCTGTCGCACGTCACCTCGGTTCGCCGGGAGGTCAGCTCCTCCTATGGCCCCGATGCCGGTGCCTATCCGCCCCAACAGTAGCGGTCGCCAAGTTATCCGTGCCGGCCCCGAGGAGTGTGAGCGAGTATGTGTAATGTCGAGTAAGACGGTCCGTAGATATCTCGAAGCCAACCGCCGCATGATGGCCGAGGCGAAGGACATGCCGATAGGTATCTCAGTGGCGTTCCTCGGGGCCGCCATCTGGGGCTTCGACCCGCGAGACCCGAATGACCCGCTTACCCTAGAGGACCTCGCAGATCGCCTGGGGTTCTCGCCCACCACCATCTCGCAGCACATGCGGTATCTAGGTCACGGCTACCGCGAGGGCACACCAGGCCTGGGGCTGGTCGGGACGGTGCGGAACTCTGATAATGGTCGCAAGAAGATATTCTACCTGACGCCGCGCGGACGGGGGCTCCTCTCGCAGATCGAGTTCATCTTGGACGGCAGCTCATAGCCTGTGCATCAGGCCGCGCCGCTGTGGCGAGGGCATTAGGGGACGTACTTGAAGAGCGGCTAGGCGAAGCCGGTCCCGCAATCCCTCTGTACTTGGTAAGCGCCTTAGCTGGGTAATAGTCCTTCTACTTGATAAGCAGCTAGCCTAGTCCCCCTAATTCCCACCTACTTGATAGGCAGCGTGGCCGGTGAATAGCCGTTGTGCTTGATAAGGAAATGCCGGCCCGGACCAATAGACCACGTACTTGACAAGCGGCTTAGCCAGCCAGGGTCCGGCAATGGGCGCCTACTTGAGGAGCGGCATAGCTGGACCCCTACAATCCAATGGGCTGCGCTGCCGCTTCTTGTGAGGAATAAATACCTATCTCTGCGAGAGATCGTATCGGTGGACCATTCCAGTCACAGCCTGCCAGACCTGATGCCTGGGCGTGATACCCTCCATCTAGGCTGCATCCACCTTAGCAGCAATAAGCGCCGCCTCGCGCCCGTACCACGTCTTCCCAAGGTCGTCCCAACCATCTCACCGAGGCCCGCCCAATGGAGTTCATCATGGCCCGTATGGCCGTGCGTCAAGATTCCTCACCACCAGCACCCAACCGGCAGCAGTGCCGATTCGCCACCACTCACCCGCCCAGCCGGAGCCTCGATGGCCACCGCTTGGCCCAACCTATGGAAAGACACGAAGCATGGACACCACGCCCCCACCCGTCGACGACGAGCAGGCTCGCATCCGCAGGGGGCATTCGAGAGGGTCTCCGCCAAGCTGGAGGCACGAAGGCAGGCCGACCCCAACAACCCGGCAAGCGACCAAGCCTTCCGCGACCGCATCAAGCTGGGGAAGATGGAAGGACCTGATGGCGCCGGAGTGATCGAGAGGATCGCCAGAGCCGCGTCCATCGGTGCCTCCAAGGCGCTATTCGAGACCAAGGACTTCCTAGTTGGCGAGCCTAAGGAGACCGATAAGGCGGACATTCGGCAAAGCTTCGAGGCCCAGGGCCGGGCGCTCGCCAACGAGAGCATCGGCTACGGGCTGACGGAAGGGGTCTCACAGCTCACCGTGGGCCTCATCGGGGCGGGCAAGCTCCTGGCCCCACTCAAGGCCTACACCGAAGGCGGCGCCATCCTGAAGACGGGCTTCGAGATCGCCAAGGGTGCCATGGCGGGCTACACCGTCCTGGACCCCCATGAGGACCGCCTGTCGAACCTGGTCGAGGAGTTCCCTGACCTCCAGAACCCGGTCACCAACTACCTGGCGGCTGACCCCGATGACACCGCCGCTGAGGGCCGCCTCAAGAATGCCCTGGAGTCCATCGGTGCGGACCTGACCCTGGTCGGCGCGGTGCGCGTCATCAAGTACCTCCGTGGCGGTGACAAGGCGGAGGCGGCGAAGGAGATCGCCAAGCTGGAGAAGACCCGGCTGGCCAATGCCAACGAGTTCGGCCTGCCGGATACGCCCTCAGTCGGCGGCGAAGTGCGGGCTCCCGAAGTGAATGTCAACCCTGAGGAAGAGATACGCCTGGGAATATGGAAGGAGACCCCCAAGTCGGGCCAGGTACCCCGTGAGGCACCCGTTACCAAAGGGTCCAGGCCCACCAAGGCCGAGGAGGTTGCTCCTGGCCCCGCCGAAGACACCATCGAGCAGCTCGGCACCAAGCCACCGATCAACCCCGAGACCGGCCAGCCCCTCCTCCCGACCGAGAAGATGCCGTCCAAGGCCACTCCCACCCAGGAGATACCGGACGATGACCTTGCAAAGATACTTAAGGACACCCAGGCGGACGCCAAGGCCGTCGAGACGTATGGCTCCAGGGCACAGGCCCAGGAGGCCGGCCACAACTTTGGCAAGAAGATTCCCCTGCCTTGGCAAAAGCTTCACATCACCGGCAACGTGGAGTCCCTTATCCAGCGATCCGCGAAGGTCTTGGAGGACCGCTTTAACGTCGCCAAGGGTGGCAAGGTCCTGACGGACGAGCATGTGCGGTCTCTCGCCAACGAGTTGGGCCTCCAGTTCAATGAGGACCCGGCGCTCATCCTCGGGCAACTCGCGGAGGCCGGCGACAAAGCCAAGCTTCTCGCTCCTCAGATGGAGGCCGCGCTCCGCCTCGGCAACCGCATGTTCAACGACGCGGACGACTTGGCCAGCAGGATTGCTAACGGCAACCTCCAGGAGTTCGGGGGCAACATCGCCCTCGCCACCCAGGAGTTCATGGCGCGGCTCGGGGTCTCGTTCGACACGATGGCCTCGGCCAACTCCATGCTCGCCAACTCGGGGCGTACCTTGCGCTTCGCTCGCTCCCAGTTTCGCTTCAGGCCCGCCGATATCGCGCGACTCAGGGGCATGGACCCCGAGCAGGTCATCATGGTGATGCGAAAGGCCGGGGGCGATCCCAAGAAGGTCGCCATGCTCCTCAACGAGAACTGGCGCAAGCGCGTCCTGGACGAGGCCACTTGGCATCTTACCAACGGCCTCCTCTGGATGTGGCCGACTCACATGGTCAACCTGACGACCAACGCCTTCATGCTGGCTGCGCGGCCCAGCGAGAAGACCTTTGGGTCGGCAGCCCTCCGTCTCATCACTAAGGACGCAGGGAAGAGGGCGGAGCTGTCCTCGCTCTCCAGGCAAGGACTGCGGGAGTACCATTACACGATCGCCTCCCTGGCGGACGGCTGGTCCAACGCGGTCGAAGCCTTCAGGCGAGGCGACTCCATCCTCAACCCCCAGAACACGGAGTTCTTCGATGGCAGCGTGACGGGCCTCCAGACGCAACCACTTCAGTGGAAGCCCTGGAACTCCGTCTGGGACGTGGCGCACAACGCTTGGCAGGCCGCCAACTATAGGACCATCGTGGGTCTGCCGACGCGGGCGCTGGGTGGGGCCGACGAGTTCTTCAAGACGCTCCGCTACAGGGCCGTGGTGCAATCCAAAGCGGCCACCGATGCAGCTGACATCGGGCTCTCCGGCCAGGACTTCAAGGACTACGTGCAGAAGGCCATGGACAAGGCCATCGATCCGGCCACCGGCAGGGCACTTGATGCCAACGCCGTGCGGGAAGCCCAGATGACCACCTTCCAGCAGGACCTTAACTACGAGACACTTCCCGGATTTGCGCTAGGGCGGGCCGTACAAAGCGCTCGAAGGACGGCACCGATCCTGGGCCTCGTGCTGCCCTTCGTAAAGACTCCCATCAACGTCATCCGGTATGGCATGAAGCTCACGCCGGGATTGAATGTCCTCCAGACTGAGTTCCGAAACGCGCTCTTCGGGAGGACCGGCCAGGAGGCCCAGGCCCACGCTATCGGCCAGATGGCTATGGGGTCAATGTTCATGGGCCTCGCGGCTCATTTGGCGGCCAACGACTCCCTCACCGGAAGTGGTCCTGACAACTACGTGCTCAAGCAGGAGCTTCTCTCCACCGGATGGAAGCCCTACTCGGTCACCTGGATGGGGGCGGACGGCAAGCGGCAGTACTTCCAGCTCGGAAGGTTCGACCCCGCCGCAACCGTGATGGGCCTCGTCGCTGACATCGTGGCCCTCAACAAGAAGAACCCCGATCAGGACTATTCGGACCTAATCATGGCGGTTGCCGTGGCGGTGGCCAAGAACCTGGGCGAGAAGACGTTCCTCCTCAACCTCAACAATTCGCTGAAGGCAGCCCTTGACCCCGAGACGGAGCTTCCCAAGTTCCTGGGGCGGACGGCGGGCTCCATGCTCCCGTTCTCCTCCTTGATGCGCGGGGCCAATCCCGACCCGTACCTCCGTGAGGCGCGGACCTTCGTGGACAATGCCATCAGGGGCGTCCCTGGTCTCTCAGAGACGCTTCCTCTCTCCATGGATGTCTGGGGTGACCCGATTGAGCGCCATGTGGGCCTCACGGACTCCCAGGACAACGACATTGTGGAGGCCGAGCACAACCGCATCATGCTCCAGACGGACCACGGCATCGGCAAGCCTGAGACGGACCTCCAGGGCGTGGACCTTCGGGAACTCACCCTCAAGGACGGCAAGAACGCCTACCAGCGGCTCCAGGAGCTATCGGGGCATATCCCAGGGCAGAAGAGCCTTAAGGAAGTCCTCGCCGCGCTCATCAAGTCGGAGCCCTACCAGGACCTTCCTGATGGCGATTCCGATGTGAAGGGCACCAGGCTCAACAAGCTCGGAGAGATCGTCCAGCGCTACCGCGAGGCCGCCAAGAAGGTGTTCCTCCAGGAGAACGTCGAGCTGCAACCGATCATCGGGAAGCGGCAGATGGAAGCTCGGGGTGCCGTCACGGCGAAACGAGCGGCCAGGACGGATGGCCAACCTGGTGCAAGGGCGTTGCTGGAGGCTCTCACCAATGGGCAGGCCCGGCGATGAGCCGCACCATCCCCAACTCGACCAAGAGGGAAGTAACGACATGACTGCTTCAAGGTTCGGGTTCGCCCCCGGAGAACTCGACTCACCGCATACCGTATCCGCAGCGGTTGCAGCTTGGCACGAACCCCAGACGAAGGTTGTGGCGGTGGGGAGTTTCCCGCTTGGCACCTACGGCGTGGTCTGGGCGGGACAGGGCAAGGAGGGTGTCGTGTGGGGTGCCGGGTGCTCAACCACGGGCGTCCCGATGCTAGCCCTTGGTATCCGCCGCCTATTGGCCATGGTGCCAGCCGATTTGGAAATCTTCGTGCAGGCCCATTCCGAACTGGGGGCCTACATTGGGCCAGGGGGCCATATCCGGGCGGCCATCCGGCGAGGAGGCAGGACTACATCCGGCAAGCCCCTAGCCGGCTACGAAGTACTCCGGGAGATCACCTTCCGCCAGGACGAAGGAGACTGGACGTATCAGCCTGTCGCGAGGCCACTGACGCTCCATCGCCTGAAGCTAGCCACCGGAATCGCGCACGGAGAGGCCCGCCAGGCAGGCCTGAAGTACCAACACTCAACTAACCCGTCATTTGGTGACCTAGCGCTGGGGTCTGTCGAGACATGCGAAATTCCGCGGCCTTTCACCATAGCCGTGGAGGGGCCATGACCCGGAAGGGGGAGCCGCACGATACCGACGAGGAGCGAGCCCTCGGCAGCGATATCCATCACGATCCTTGGCTGACCCCCGCATGTCCCGCCCTCCAGGCCCTCGCCGACACTGTCTTCGCGGACATCGAGCATAACTCCCCCATGCCACCCCGCCAGCGCCGGGACGCCACGGAGCGCCGCAGGGCAATCACCGGGAACATCGTCGTCAGCCTCGCCCTCCTGGTCCTGCACCACCCAGCCGGCACCCGCTTAGCCGTCTCCGCGAGGAACGACCCAGCGACCCGCTACGACCGCCCCAGGTTTCCCCGCGAGGTGGTCACAAAGCTCATCGGCAGCATGGAGGCTTTGGGTCTCGTCACCCGGCAGCGCGGCGGGCGAGGCAATCAGCGGTCCACCATCGAGCCGTCACCGCGCTTTCACGACCTGATGGCGGGCCTGACGCTAGCCCCGAGGCCGATTGGGCGGGAGGTTGGGGCCGAGACCATTGTCCTCAAGGCCACCACCGGGAGGGGCCGCACCAAGCTCCTCCTGGACTATGCCGACACCCCCGAAACAATCGCCATGCGGGCGGACATGGCGGCCATCAATGAGTTCCTCAACGAGGCCGACATCCGGCTAGACGGCAGCCCACCCCCGCTCCCCGTCCTCCTCACCCGCCGCTTCCAGATCGAGCACCCTGACGCTCCCCACACGTTCGACCAGCACGGGCGACTCTATGGCGGCTTTTGGATGAACCTTCCGAAGACGCAGCGGCATCTGCTCCGCGTTAATGGCGAAGAGGTGGCTGACCTCGACTTCACCGCCATGTTCCCGCAACTGGCTTACCTTGAGGCCGAGGCAGCGCTGCCCAACAGCGACCCATACGGGGGTATTGAAGGCCTGCCGAGGGTTGCTGCCAAGATGGGTCTCTCCGCGCTGCTCTGCCGACGTGGGGCCATGCGCCGGCTGCCTAGCGAAGTCCGGGAGGCCGCAGGCAAAGAGTGGAACGCCAAGCGGCTTAGCGAGGCGCTGGCGGAACGTCACCCGGCCATCGCCTCCATGTTCGGCACCGGGCTTGGTCTCAGGCTAATGTTCACCGAGAGCCGCATCTTGGTCGCGGCGTTGGGCATACTCTTGGAGCAAGGAGTTCCGGCCCTGCCGATGCATGACGGGATCATGGTGCCGGCCTCGAAGGAGAAGGAGGCGAGGAGGGCCATGGGGCGGGCGGCCGTCGAGATACTTGGCCACGCGCTTCCTGTCAGGCGAAAAGAGGTTCGAGGACTCTGTGCGACGGTAGATCGTTCTGTCGACGTGAAGTTGCCTGCTACGCTTTGTTGAAAGCGGTGGTGACTGCCGCTATCTGCGGTCCGGTCGCTTTGTGCGTAGCTGACCCCATTCGAACAAAGCAGTCATCCCCTAGAAACGAAGCTTGAGTCTGCTTAGGAACACGGATTCTGATCACCGTCATGCCCTTGTAAGCAATAACGTCCAGTGCTGATAAAACTTGTGTTCTCAGAGGATCGGTAAGCTTCGACTGCTTGATGGCATCTTCTATGCGCCGCATATATTTGCCGAGGTCACCTATATGATATGCTTCGCGATCTACGCCGACGATCTCCACGTGTTCAAATTTAACTGCATCAATGCCGTAAATAGCCTTGACCCGAATCGCATCCTCTTTCTTGTCAGCGATACCAATATAGACAAATCCGTCTGCATCGGGTCCAACGTTTGCGATGCCACATATCGTCTCCAGAATGACTTGAATGATTTTTGGGTCTGGTTCCTTGTTCGAATCGAGACGAAGTAAGCCTTGTTTAAATTCGTATCGAGCGGTTTCCGTTCTAGAACGCCTCAAAGAATTCTCGAAATCGAAGAGGAGCCCTGGTCCATGCGCCAAGGATGCAACATCTGCTTTGACGAAATGATCGCGAATTAGTCCTTTCGTTATCTTTATGTTTGACCGCCTGTCTTCACTCTTTATATGTTTCTGACCAATTTCGATCTTATTTGTTAGGTTTTCTAGGTATTTCATGATGTCATCACCGACGGCAGGCGTCATGCTTTCGCGGTGGATCAATTCAAAATACGCCATGAAGACTGCATAAAATGGAGACTTCTGCGCGTTAGAGGTCGGTTTGGGATAGACCAGTTTCCTAAACGCAAATCTATTTGGATCATGGGCCTCGATGGCCGCCCGAATGGTGGAGAAAGTAGTCTTCACTTCTTGCATCAGGCGATCCCGGCCATAGGCGGCCAACCGGGAATTCACGTCAGCATACTGTTCGAAATCCTTGCTGTAGAGCTTGTCAAGGAACTCCCCCGATGCCTCAACTGGGTCGTCAAAAAGAATCGAAGCGCAGATATCGGCTAGCGCCTGCTCGTCATCACTCTCTCTTAGGTCGCCGGTCCGGAGCACTCCCTCATAGCACCAGAAAATGTCCTCCGCCTTCAGCGCATATCCGTGTGGATTTCTGCTTGTTTCTATGCTGATTTCAGGCATCTCGCTCAGAAGCAACGTGTCCCTCGAAACGTCACCGCGTATTTCAGCAGCTAAAGTTCGAACCATTTCCGCGAAGGGAGATAGGACGCCCGCTTGCCGCCTTTCTTGATCGCTTAACTGCTTGCCGCCTGAGTTGATCCGACCAAAAACGTCCGTGATACGTTCATCTCTCTCGCCGGGGAAAATGGTCACTGCTAGCTGGTAATCGAGCATGTCTGCGCATTGCTGTGCCGAAAGCCTCGATATGTTGTCCGGGAACTCCTTAAACAGACCCTTCTCGGCGGCTTGTCGTGCCCTCGCAAATTCATTGATGTTGAAGCAGGTCTCGTCGAGCAAAAAGCCGTGTTCGATATAGCTGAAGATTGCGTTCAGCCGCTGCATGCCGTCTATAACTTCAAGCTCCGACCCTTGACCGATCGCGGCTACTTTGTCTGCGAGAAGAAACAACGGAAGGGGATAATCGCGAAGAATGCTGTCTATAAGACGCTGCTTTTCCAGAACCGTCCACACCAGTTTGCGCTGGTATTGCCTGTTCACGATGAGAGTCCCGTCGCGAAAAGACCTATAGAGGGATTGAATACTTATCCCCTGCGGTGAAACGGCCACGAGATTCTCCCTTCGCCAAACCCTATCCTGCTGTTCGACCACGAAATTCGCAGTGCGGCAAGTTGATCATTTTCAAATGAAAATACGGACACCACCTCGTGGGGCCGCTGACCTAATGCTTGCCCGCCCGCAGCCACGCCCGATCAATGGCCCGCACTCCGATCGCGACCAAATGGACCGCCACGATTGGCCCGACCTTCCGCAAATAGGCTAACCCCGGGTGTAATAGGAGTGCCCCCTGGTGACGTTAGGCTCTCGCACAAAGACGGCTTCAGGTAAGAGGGCCTGCGATCCTCGCCTTCATCGACCCGGCTGCCAGATGGCCCTTCCTTCGGCTCGACAGTGACAGCCTTTAATACCAGGAAGTCCCACCGTAGCTCCGCCCCCGGTAGAGGAGGGAGGGAGGCTAATTCCCAACCAACCACCGCAGGCCCGCCCATAATGCAGTCCAAGGGGTCTCCCGCCATCATGGCGAGTATCAAAGCACTTGCCGCGCAGGGGCTTAGGAGTACCCGAGGGACCAGTAGGTATGGCATCATGCGGCGACATCAGGGGTCGAGGAGGGCGATGGCGCGACTATGTGCAACCTCTACAACATCACTACATCGCAAGAGGCCATCCGCCAGTGGACCCGTGCCTTGCGGGATATCTTGGGCAACCTTGAGCCGTCCGTTGACATCTATCCCAACCAGTTCGGCCCCGTGGTTCGCAATGCACCGGACCGTGACCGTGAGCTTGCCAGTCTGCGCTGGGGGATGCCGACGCCACTGGACCGCGTAAGGGGCAACGCGGACTCTGGCACCACCAACATCCGCAATCCGCAGTATGGCCATTGGCAACAATATGTCGGCGTTGAGCACCGCTGCGTGGTCCCTGTGACAAGCTTCGCGGAGCCCAGCCCCACGCCGAACGACAAGGACCCAGAAACGGGGGGCATTCAGCGGAACTACTGGTTCGCCCTTAGCGAGGACCGCCCGCTGTTCTTCTTCGCCGGCCTCTGGACGCGCTGGCAGGGGGTGCGCAAGGTCAAGGAAGGCCCAGGCGATCATCAGGTCTATGGCTTCATGACCACCAAGCCCAATGCTCTCATCGCGCCAATCCACGAGAAGGCCATGCCGGTGATCCTGAGGACGCAAGAGGAGACCGAGACGTGGCTAACTGCTCCGTGGTCGGAGGCAAGGCGGCTACAGCGGACTGCGCCAGATGATGCTCTCGTGATTGTCGAGAAGCCGGCCACACAGATCAAGTTTCCGAACGGGTCACAGAACAAAAAAGGCCAGTTGCCGCTTCTCTAAGACGAAAGAGTACTGCTCTTACAACATTGTGTTTCCTGAAGGAACGTGCCAAAGATCGGGAGGGTAGTGGGGTCTGAGCCTTGTGTCCAAGATCGCTCGCATAGCAACTCGCGTTGCAGCTGTTTGCTTATTTGGCATTTTTGCATGGAGCACTGATTCTTCGGCGGAATCACTGGCGCTTGATGGCGCCGAACGCTGGGTAATGATTGCAAGTCGATCAGACCTCGCTCAAGCAGTTGGCATTGCCCTTCCCTTTTCAAATCAGAAGGCCAGGATAGTAGTGGCACAAAACGGCTGGTACGCAATTGTACTTGGCCCGGAGAAAGTAAGCACCTTAGCCGAATTCCTTTTGAACTACCACGGCGCTGTCATCCCTGACGACGCCATCTTATCTAAGGGGCTTACATTTGTTAGGACCATATGGACACCTGCTTCAAGATGGCTTGAACTGGCAAGTCGGCAGGACCTTACTAAAGCGCAAGATATTGCCCAAAGCTACGCTGAGATCGAGGCCCGAGTCTTAAGGTCTAAGAACGGATGGTATGCAGTCGTGTCCGGCCCAACCTGGGCAAAAAACGCTGACGAATATCGCAGTATGCACAACGTCCCTTTGCCGCCCGATGCTCTATTGGTTCGTGGTGCGAATTTCTCCTCGACCGTTTGGCGTTCCGAACGAGGACTTGCGATTGATAGTCTTTATCATATGGCCTTTCATCTTTATAAGGACGGTGACTACCGCGAGTCAAAGCTATTATTTGAACAAGGATTTGACCGAGGCGGAAAGTCTTTGATGGACGGGGTGGCTCACTACTATCAGGGCCAGATCCTATTAAAGGAGAATTACCCAAAGCAGGCCGCTCCTGAGTTTGGGCTTGCGGCTCAGATGGCCGGAGATTGTTCGCAGGGCAGGCTTGCAAAGCTGTTTGCGGAGGCGATCCATGTCTCTGAGGAGTAGAGGCGTTTCGAGAGGTAGGAAATCTTTGGCATATAGCGGAATATTTCTGCCGTCCCGGTGCTCTTTGGCAGTTATTGTCGCGGTCATGTTTTGCGAGCCGTCATCGGCCAGTGGCATGTGTGATGACGCTAGAGCCCACTTCCCTAATCTGGTTAGTGTTTTTTGCGATCACCAAGACGGCGGGAATTCGAATTCACAGCCGGCAGTGGAAGATTCCGCGCCTGACGACCCTGCAACATCTGGCTCAGATTGGACTCCGCAGCCTGAAATGGAAAATCCCGGACAGGACGATTTGGTGGACGTCACTCCCGAGGTTGTCAAGCCTTCTGAGGCGCTCCAGCGGGACGATGCCGCCTCTGGGCCGCTTGTCCAAACCCCCAATCCAGAGCCTGACGCCAACTCTGCCAACCCTAAGGACGATTCAATAGGCCGCAATGACGACGAGTCCTTTCAAGCCTATGCACATCGACTGAGCAAGTGTCTTTGGCCTTACGCGGGCAATTGCATAATGAACGAGATTGATCGCCTTTCCGGAAAATGGGGTGATGATATGAAGAAGGCCGAAAACGAGAATCCATTCTGACCGTCCATGGGCTCTTTTCCCTCAACCCTCATCAGACCAGACCCCGCACCTCGGATTCGGCAAGCCTCCTAACCCGAATGCTCTGCCGTTCTCGCCGATGGGTTTTGTGTCTCGGCAGGCATGTACTCGTTCTTGCCGCACCCGTCTGCAACTCATTTTGCTCCCCACCAACTCGGCGGCCTCAACGTCCCCAAAGATTTCCCTGAGATCGCTGGGGCATAACGCTTTCGGATTGATCGCTATGGACCACATTGTGACTCTGGACAGCCGCCAGGAGGCAGCCCTCCAGGAAATCGACGACAAATTTGTTACCCAGCACAAGGGCGACCCGGTCAGGGCCCTCAAGGAAATGATCGTCCTCAACGGCCACCTCCAAGACCGCGTTGACGCGCTCACTGCACCGCGCCGCTCCACACGCTAGGAAGGAACAACAATGGCATCATGCACCTCGACGCTGAAGCCAAAGCGGAACTGCATGCTGAAGCGGAGAAGCTCATTGCTCGCTTGAGACCGTGGAGGCGCTCATGGCTTACAACTGCGAGCTGGAGACCCAGATAATCGCCCTTGCCCACCGTCACCCGGGGCTTGTGGCGATCAGCTACGACGACCCGTCGCCAGTCTTGGGATAACATGCAGGACCTCATCGCTTTCCTAGAGACCAACTTAGCGCTGGTGCTGTCGAACCGGCCGCATTTGCGATTTGCCTTTCTCTCCGGAGGCGGGGGCTTCTTAGTCGGCCGCTACTTGCTGACCGAGCGCGTCGCCAATCTGGAAAGCCGAATTGCCAGACGCGACGAGGAAATCACGGGCCTGAAGGCGAAACGGGAAGCGCCAGAGTCGGAGCCTGCGATGGTGCCTATATTCGGCACGACCTTGGTTTGATCCGCCTGGAAGCAACTTCCACCGGGTGGCGGCCCTCGTCCCGGCCAAGCGGAAAGGCAACCGACATGTCAGATAACCTCCTGCCGCAGCAGAAAGCCCCCAAGCTCATTGTCGTTACCGCCTTCGACCGTGATGAGACCGGCGACCTTCAGCCTGTCTTTGGGCCAGCCGAGCTGCAGGCAGAGGACCGGGCGATAAGGACCGCGAAGGGATTGGCGGGGAAACATGGGGGCGTCATTGCGTGGTCGCGTGATGCCAACCCCTCGCTTGGCGAATATGGGGAGCCCACGACGCTCTTTGTGGATGGCGACGTGCCGGACATGGAGTGAGGCGGACTTAGTCCTCTCGCACGAAAACGCCGGCTTCCTTGGCGGCCCCGACGAAAGCCTTTCGGGCCGCACTGACTGTCTTCCGCTGCTCCATTACGTCCATCATCGCCTTAAGGGCTGAACGGTACTTTGGGCCACGGTTTTGGACGGGCCATCGCTCAACCAAGAAGCTGGCCGCTTGAGCCGTGCGGGTAACTGTGAGGTATCGCCCTGTTTGCTCAGTTTGGATGGTCACCGGAATGTCCAACTGCTCGTCGCGCATCACGCCACTCACCCAAAGCTGGCGAGTCGAACGGGCCGGCCTAGGATTTGTTCCACGCGGTGAGCCAGAAGCGGCGCGGGAGCACGACAATTCGATAACTCCCCCCCTATGGTGTAGGAGTGGTCCCCCTGGTGGCCTTAGGTGTGCGCTGCGCCGAGACGCTTCAGGTAAGAGGGCCTGCGATCCTCGCCTTCATCGTCCCCCGCTTCCAGATGGCCGCTTGGTCGCTAGGGGGTAGTGCTCAAAGTGGCTGCCTTGAGTACCGGAAAGTCTCGGGGTAGTCCGCCCGGTAGAGGAGGGAGGGAAGCTAATTCCCAACCAGGCCTCCAGCTTCGTGAGGCTCATTGCCCCACCGGGACAAGGCGGCCGAGAACTCCCTAGCGCCCGATTTGCCAAATCCGAACGATTTTTCCTACCACCGAAACGCCGGCCCATGTAGTCGCCGCAAAGATCAGCGCGAGATACATCTGCATCAGCCGCAAACGGGCCAGCTGCGGTCGGTCGTCGGCGAGGGCGGCAAAATATTCCTCGCGACCATCGACAACCGTTTGAGCAAAGATTTCCTCGAATGCTCGCCTGGGGAAAACGAACCGCAGTAATATGATAAGCCGGCTGCCGGGTGCGGATACAGTCACTGGATAGCGGACTTCATAGGCGCCCCACATAAAGCCGACGAGCCCCGAAACTACTGTTCCAAACGCTGTCGACAAGCAAACGAGCGCAACGGCTAGCGGCTTCCCGCCAAAGGCCAGCAGGAACGTGCCCATGACCAACACCATCGGGAGGCCGATTTTTAGCATGCCATCCAACACGGCGAGCCACAACGATCTGCCATTGTCCCGAATGACTTCAAGGCCGAAACGGACGGCGAACCGTGCCGACTTCATGCGAGAGCCCCCCTTGCGAACGCTGTCTCGGCTGCGTCACGCGCGGCGCGTACCCGCTGACCCAAAGCAGTAATTTTGTACATGCGGCGAGCGATGCCGGCCTCGTGTGGTAGGTCCTCCGACCGAGATGTGAGGAACCCTTTCGCCACCATACGGTCCAGCGTCACGTAAACGGTCCCACGCTTCAACAGCGATGACTCCCTAACCATCTCAAGGCCATACATCTCGCCCGCGCGAAGGAGATTCAAAATCTCATACTCGACGTTCGAAAGGCGCGGCATCTTCTCCATTTTGGTCTCCGAGAATCACGAATGCTACAAAATGTAAGACCCGCTCTTACAAAATGCAAGCTTAGGGCCGAAGAGGCAGCGAAAGCTTAGAGTCTCGCAACAGGAAGTGCCGGAGGGCCAAAAGGTACGGCATGAGGCGGTGGCATGGGGCGGGACCAGAAGTCCGGTCAGCTCGTGGGTCGCTCCAGGTTCACCAGGAAGTTGCTCTTGGCCTTCGCGCCGTGGTGCATCGCGGCAACCCCTGTCACTGTGAAGACGATCCCCAGAGGGAACACCGCCGCAACACGACGGCCATGCCGAATAGCAGCCATGCGTGGCGCACCAAGTACGGCATGAGGCCGACCGCTATCAGCAGCCGCATCTCCAGGTTCCAGACGGAGCCGAGGACGCGCCCGACAATGGGGATCATCTCGTTCAAGGAATCCTCGACACGCTGAAAGTCGCTACGCGGGGCCGCAGTCTGCTTAACGGGGTCTGGCGCGGCCTCAATCGAAGCCTGCACTGAGGCAAGCAACGAGCTGGTCGGCGGTGCTTCCGCATCCGTCCATTTGGCCGGCAGCAGCCACCCGACGACGAAGCCAATAGGACCGAACACGACCGCGCCGCTCACCGCGCTACCCAGTGCCGCGACACCCGTGCTAAGGCCGATGAGGTATCCGAGACCGCCAAAGATGAGGTCGCTCGTCAGCCGACTTTGTGTGTGGCGTGGGGCCAGTCCACTCATCCGAACGAGAAGGTGAAAGGCTTGCCACCAAGAGTACCCGATCCGGTCCCGCGAGTGCCCGTCGAGACAAACGTGAACGGGCCGCTCTGGCCGTCGCTGCAAGTGAACGTGCCGCTGCCCTCACGGTTGGTGACGTAGACGAAGTCGCCTTTGCAGCTGCGGCCTTTATTACTCACTATCGACAGCGTTCCGGCTCCATCGATTTGACCTGTCGCGGACCCTGTAAAGGTCTCCGAGCCGTCGCCAGATTGCCCTTTAACTGGGAGCGTCATCGCGCAACCGCTAATCGTCAGCATCGCCGCCAGTGCGGCCCAGGCATTGCGCATAACATCGTCCCCCCAACGTCTGTATTTGAGCTTGCACCCGAAGCCCTCAATAAGCAATCGCCCGCCGACTGCCGCACGGAGTTCCCAAGGAGTCGTAAGAGTGTCACTATTGCGTTCGGCAATGAGGGAGGGGCATCAATGGTTTTTTTCGGCACGATAGGGTTCATCGCGATTGCCGTAGGGATTGCGCTGTTGGTCATGCGGGTTATCAACCTCGATGCTGCAAGTCCTGCGCCCCGATGGCTGGTGATTGTTGCCGTCTACGGTGCCAACCTTGGGTTAGCCGCCGGGGAACTCGTCGCCTTCTTCGCCCTGTCTCGTTCGGGCAGACCAACCGACTGGCTCTTCGCGGCGTGCATTATGGGCTCGTGCCTGGCGGGAGCGGTCAGCATGTTGGAGGCGAGCGGCAGGGTGCTCAAGGGGAAGTCACTCGGCAATCCCGATGCGACCTAAGCGGCCCACGCGCTAGGAGCCTTGGACAGAACAGCGCGACCGGAAAGGGCAGTGGGGGGCATGTTTGGCAGCTTGAAGAGACGTCTGAGTCGGAGGGACCCCCGCACTGGCGCACTAGCCGAAAGCCTTGTTAGGCCGATGGCATTACTCCTGGCTATAAAGCAATCGACCGATGAGTACGCGGTCAGTGTTCGGAAGGGGCTATCACAGTTCCCCGCCCATCGCCGCAAGGACTCCAATGTCGAGGCCATCTGGAGGGATGTAATTTCAGAGGTCTTTGTCCGCATGCTGGAATTTGGGGACTCTGACCTGACGATCCTGGCCGACTTCAGGCGGCAACCGGAGGTGCTTGCGCGGTTCTTGGTTGATCGGCCGCATCTTTCGATGCCGCAGCCAAACGGAGACCGACTAGACCAGACCCTTCAAGCCGTGTGGCAGGGCTACCTATACCTGGCCAAGATAGGCGAAGAGACGCTCGACCGGGAGACCTCTCGGTTTGATCTGTCGAAGCGGGGAAAGGACATAGTCTCCGATCTGGCTCAGCGGGCCGAAGTCCTCCGAGCGAGCGCATCCAATCCAGATGCATCAGCCCTGCCGGAGTGCTTCATTGAGGCCGTCTATGAAGATGTGAATCGGAAGGCGAAATCAATCGCCCTTTCTGCAATGTTCGGGCCGGCATACGAGAGCGGCATTAGCCACATGGTCAAGCTTGTCACCGAAAGCGGCGCTCAGGCTGATGTTCGCACGGTGGAGGACAGCATCCGACGCATTATGAACGCCACCACGCCAGATGACATTCGAAGGCCGGGCTAGAACCAAGCCCACGATGGCAAATGAACCCACCTACTTTATTGATGAGGCTCCGGTAGTCGCCGAGCATGATCGGATGATTGCCGACAGTCCGGACCTGTTGGCACATCAGCGGATGATCGATGCCGCGCTCGATACTATCCACGAGCTAATCAGAGCCACGCCCTATGACACCCGCGACGACGTTGTTGCCCTGAGGCTGGCCACGAGGTGCTTCAACGACGCTGCGGCCGCATTGCGCCTAGTGAGATGTGGCTACTTCCAGCCTTCCTTGGCGATGATTCGGGACATGATGGAATGCAGGCTGTTGTTGGACCTATTCAACCGACAACCGCAGCGCTTGGCGGAATGGCATACGCTTCCTGAGGCTGAGCGCAAATCCAAGTTTTCACCGCCGAAAGTCCGGATAGCTTTGGAGGCGTTCGATGGAAGCAAGGATACCAAACGCCAGGAGGACTACAGCATCTTCTCCAAGTACGGTGCCCATCCGACGCCTGAGGGGTTTACCGTCATCTCGCCGAACAACATGACCAATATCGGGGCCTTCCCGGATGTGCGTCTCCTAACCGCTATCCTCGAAGAATTGGTACGGGAGCTGATCCACGCGGTGGACGTCATAAGCGGTCACGCGCCCAACGATGCACCCCGTGTCGTCGGCGCGAAGATTGACTATTTGCAGCGGCTAGGGCCGTGGCGCAAGCATTATAAGCTCTAACTGAGCGGCTAGTTTGGGGCACCGGCGTGGGGCACCACAATTCCAAGTCGTCTAAAAAAACATCACTAAGTCAGACAGTTACATAGTTATAGGGACGCTGGCGGAGAGAGCGGGATTCGAACCCGCGTTACGGTTTCCCGTAAACACACTTTCCAGGCGTGCGCCTTCAACCACTCGGCCACCTCTCCGTCTCTTTAGCATTTTCGACGCGGCCGGTTTCGCCGCGCGGGTTGGGGAGATGCATCTCCTTTGGGATTCCGGTGCCGGAATTCCGGCCGTGGGCGCCGTCAACCAGCGGATACCCTTTCCCCGCACCTGAGCCGTCAAAGCAACAGGCGCGGGGCTCATCTAGTCGATCCGGTGCCGAATGCCAAGACATAACGGCAGTCTATTCGCTTTGCCGGATACGGATGCTCAGCCCATGCCGCTGGGGCACCCGTTGGGAGCCTATCGAAAGGAGCGGCGGAGGTGTGCTTGCCGTCCCCGGCGCGCCACCGGTCCCGGCGAACCGGCGGCCGCAGGTTCAACTTCGCGTGTCGCGATTGCGGATAAAGCACGCAGATCCTATTTAACAGTCCACACGACATTCTGATAAACTCCTGGGGAGGAAGGGTCCGGATGTTCCGCTTTATCTTCCGTCTTGCCGCAATGATCGCGCTTTCGGTTTCGGTCATCATGGCCGTGCTCGATGCGACCCGCTCGGTGGCGGCTTCGGCGCTGGTGATGACTCCGCTCAACACCAGCTGGCTCGCGGTTTCGCCGGATACGCGCAGCGCCTTCGAAAGCTTCGTCCGCGACAAGGTCAACCCGCTGCTGTGGGACGGTGCCATCGCCTGGGTGCTCAGCCAGCCCGGCTTTGCCGTGTTCGCGGTGCTGGCGTTCATTCTTTATGCCATCGGTTACAGGCGGCAGCGCCCCAGCGGGCGGTTCGCCGCAACCTGACATTTCCAGCCTGACCCGGTGATCCCGTACCAGGAAGGCTCAACCAAGAAGAAAAGGAAGCCACACATGTTTCTCAGCGACATGCTGAACAAGAAGCTCAACCTGCCGAAACCCTCCGAGGCGTTGCCCGGCCGCGACCGGCCGATCCCGACGGCATCGAAGCACTTTGTCTCGAACAGGCCGCTCAAGGGTCCTTATCCCGAAGGGATGGAAATGGCGATGTTCGGGCTGGGCTGCTTCTGGGGCGCCGAGCGCCTGTTCTGGCAAGTCGAGGGCGTATGGGTCACGGCGGCCGGCTATGCCGGCGGCGTCACGCCCAACCCGACCTATCAGGAAACCTGCACGGGCCTGACAGGCCATGCCGAAGTCGTGCTCGTCATCTACGATCCCAAGATCGTGTCCTATGCCGAGCTCTTGAAGCTGTTCTGGGAAAGCCACGACCCGACGCAAGGCATGCGCCAGGGCAATGATGTCGGCACCACCTACCGTTCGGCGATCTATACGTTCAACGACGCGCAGTACCAGGCGGCGCTCGCCTCGCGCGATGCCTACGAGGCTTCGCTGCGCGGTGCCGGACGCGGCAAGATCACCACCGAGATCGCGCCGGCGCCGGAATTCTACTTCGCCGAGGAAGACCACCAGCAATATCTGGCGAAGAACCCTTACGGCTATTGCGGCCTGCAGGGAACCGGCGTCACCTGCGCCATTCCGGCCGCCGTCTCCGCCTGATTTTATGCCCCTGACGCAAGGAATATGCTGTGGCGCCGCGATGCGGCGCCATGCTTTTCCAAAGGGTCAAAATTCCACGTGAATTTTGTTTCGGGCCGTGCCAGATTGACCCGAAGCGGGAGGAAGACACTCCTGCCCGAAACCGTATGCCTGCCGGAGAACCGGGCCGGCATGCGGTGCATAATGGACAAATAACCGACAGGGGTGTGGATCACATGAAACGTATCGTTCTCGGCCTCATGGCCGCAGCTGCAATGGTTCTTCCGGCCTTCGCCGCGGACATTCAACCCGCGATCCTCTATGATCTCGGCGGCAAGTTTGACAAGTCGTTCAACGAGGCATCCTTCCACGGCGCTGAAAAGTTCAAGACCGAGACCGGCATCCCCTATGTGGAATTCGAGGTCAGCAACGCCACCCAGCGCGAGCAGGCGCTGCGCCGTTTCGCCGAGGACGGCCGCAACCCGATCGTCATGGCGGGCTTCTCGTGGGCTGACGCGCTTGACAAGATCGCAACCGAGTTCCCCGACACCAAATTCGCCATCATCGACATGGTCGTCGACAAGCCCAATGTCCGCTCCCTGGTCTATAAGGAGCAGGAAGGCTCGTACCTCGTCGGCGTGATGGCGGCGATGGCTTCCAAGACCAAGAAGGTCGGCTTCGTCGGCGGCATGGATATTCCGCTGATCCGCAGGTTCGGCTGCGGCTATGTCGGCGGCGCCAAGGCGGCCGGGGCCACCGACGTCATCCAGAACATGACCGGCGATACGCCGGCAGCCTGGAACGATCCGGCCAAGGGCGGCGAGATCGCCAAGACGCAAATCGACCAGGGCGCCGACGTAATCTACGCAGCGGCGGGCGGCACCGGTGTCGGTGTGCTGCAGGCAGCGGCCGACGCCGGCAAGCTCGGCATCGGCGTTGATTCCAACCAGAACGGCCTGCAGCCCGGCAAGGTGCTGACCTCGATGGTCAAGCGCGTCGACGTTGCCGTCTACAACACCTTCATGGATGCCAAGAACGACAAGTTCACGGCGGGCGTCAACGATCTCGGCCTCAAGGAAGGCGGCGTCGACTACGCCATGGACGACAACAACAAGGCGCTTGTCGACGATGCGATGAAAGCGGCGGTCGAAAAAGCCAAGGCCGACATCATCGCCGGCACCATCAAGGTGCACGACTACATGTCGGACAATGCCTGCCCGTATTGATCCGCCGGCACTGATTGCGAACCGCCGGGCGTGGTCCCGGCGGTTTTGTTTTGGCAAACGCCGGTGAACCATCAACCCCCCCGGGGACGCAGATGCAGCCGACAGTCGAACCGATGCGCGAGCGCGATGTTGAGGCAGTCGCGCAATTGCGCCTTGCCGCCTTTTTTGATGGCACCGCAAGGACGCTCGAAGATGACATCGCCGGCCTTCGCAAGCTGCTGGCTGGTGACGGATTCGAGACTTCCCTGGTTGCCCGGATCGGTGATGTCCCAGTCGGTACGTGTTTGCTGGTCCGCCGTGAACTGGAGCTGGCGCATGAACTGACGCCATGGCTAGCCGGGCTGGCTGTCGCTCCGAAGCACCAGCACCAAGGGATCGGCACGGCACTGGTTAGGGCGACCGAAGCGCGCGCAGCATCGGCCGGCGTTGTCGAATTCTATCTTTATACCTGGCAGGCGCGCGATTTCTATGCGGCGCTCGGCTGGATGACGGTCGAAACGTTCGAACAAGATTGCGCACCCATGTTGCTGATGTCGCGAAGGCCCAGCCTATAACCGTTGCTCGCCTCACCAGTGCGGCGGCTTGGTCACCGGCACGTCGGGCGCGGCCTGTTCCTCCAGCGCCAGGAAGCGCTCGGCCAGCGCGTCCAGCTTGCGCTGCATGCGCTCGATCACCTTCCACTGCTCGGCGATCTGGCCGGACAGTTCCTCGATGATCTTCTCCTGCTCGGCGGCGCGGATTTCCAGCGTCGTCAGCCGGTCCTCGGGCATGGTCATTTGAAATCCTCGATCAGGCGATTGTGCAGGCTGCGGCCACGTTGGAAATTGACAAGCATGGCGGGATTTGTCGAGAGTGAACCTGCTCCGGCCAATTGCTACGGACCCAATTGGCACAGACTGGGCGTCATGCTAGGCGTTTGACCAAGCGGTAAAAAAATAACAGTGGGAACAGGCTGCATGGCGCAAGCCGCAATCGAGCTGATCGGCATCGACAAGAGCTTTGGCGCCGTGCGCGCCAACCGCGACATCAATCTGGAGATTATGCGCGGCACCATCCATGGCATCGTCGGCGAAAACGGCGCCGGCAAGTCGACGCTGATGTCGATCCTCTATGGTTTCTACCAAGCCGATTCCGGCGAGATCCGTGTCGGCGGCCAGCCGGCATCGATCAAGACACCGAATGATGCGATCGCGCTCGGCATCGGCATGGTGCATCAGCATTTCATGCTGGTCGACAATTTCTCGGTGCTGGAAAACGTCATTCTCGGCGCCGAAAGCGATGCGCTGCTGAAGAAGAGCATTGCCAAGGCGCGTTCCGAGCTGGAGCGGCTCGAGCGCGAATACGGGCTCGAAGTCGATCCCGACGCCATCATCGAGGAGTTGCCGGTCGGCCTGCAGCAACGCGTCGAAATCCTCAAGGCGCTCTATCGCGGCGCCGAGATCCTGATCCTCGATGAGCCGACAGGCGTGCTGACGCCGGCCGAGGCCGACCACCTGTTCCGCATCCTCAGGCAGCTGAAGGAGCAGGGCAAGACGATCGTGCTGATCACCCATAAGCTGCGCGAGATCATGGCGATCACCGACACGGTGTCGGTGATGCGCCAGGGCACGATGGTGGCGACACGCGAAACCAGGAAGACCACGGTCGAGGAGCTGGCCGAGCTGATGGTCGGCCGGCGCGTGCTGCTGCGCGTCGAAAAGGGCGAGGCGAAGGCCGGCGGCGTCAAGCTTGCGGTCAAGAACCTGACGGTCAAGGATTCCCGCGGCGTCACCATGGTCGACGACGTCTCCTTCGACGTCCATGCCGGCGAGATCGTCGGCATTGCCGGCGTCGCCGGCAACGGGCAGTCCGAATTGCTCGAGGCGATTTCCGGCATCAGGCATGCCGTTTCGGGCTCGGTCATGCTCGACGGCAAGCCGATCGACCTCACCGGCGCCGCCGACCCTGGCGAGCTGCGCGAGCGCGGCCTCGCCCATGTGCCGGAGGACCGCCATCATGTCGGGCTCGTGCTGGCCTTCGAGGAAAACGAGAATTCGATCCTCGGCTACCAGGACGACGCGCGCTATCTGAAGGGGCCGTTCCTTGACATCGACGCCATCCGTAACGATGCCCGGGACAAGATCGTCAAATATGACATCCGCCCGGCGGACTGCCGCCTCAAGACCGCCAATTTCTCCGGCGGCAACCAGCAGAAGATCGTGCTGGCGCGGGAAATGGAACAAGATCCCGGCGTGTTGATCGTCGGCCAGCCGACACGCGGCGTCGATGTCGGCGCCATCGAATTCATCCACAAGCGCCTCATCGCCATGCGCGACCAGGGCAAGGCGGTGCTGGTGGTTTCGGTCGAGCTCGACGAGATCCGCTCGCTGTCCGACCGCATCCTGGTGATGTTTGCCGGCCGCATCGTCGGCGAACGCGGCCCCGACGCGACCGAGGGCGAGCTCGGCCTGCTGATGGCCGGCGTCGAGCACCGGGAGGCCGCCGAGTGAGCACCCCCTATGCCAAGCTGCCGGCCTGGGCCGATTACGTGCTGATCCCGCTGATCAATCTGTTCGTCGCATTCGTCGTCGCCGGCTTCGTCGTCATATTGGTCGGCGAGAACCCGCTGCGTGCAGCCGTCATCCTGGTCGAGGGTGCCTTCGGCCGCGGCCAAGGCATCGCGTTCACGCTTTTCTATGCCACCACCTTCATCTTCAGTGGGCTTTCGGTGGCGGTTGCGGCGCATTGCGGCCTGTTCAACATCGGCGGCGAGGGCCAGGGCTATATCGCCGGTCTCGGCATCGGCATTGTTTGCCTGGCCTTCGACAGCGTGCTGCCCTGGTGGCTGACCTTCCCGATCGCCATTATCGCCGCCGCGGCGATGGGCGGGCTGTGGGCGCTGATCCCGGCCTATCTGCAGGCCAAGCGCGGCTCGCACATCGTCATCACCACCATCATGTTCAATTTCATCGCCGCCAGCGTCATGGTCTATGCGCTGGTGGGGATGCTGAAGCCGCCCGGCTCGATGGCGCCGCAGACGCGCACCTTCCTCGAAGGCGCGCAATTGCCGAAGCTCAACTGGGTCATCGAATTGTTCGGCGCCAAAATCCGTTCGGCGCCATTCAACGTCAGTTCCCTGCTGGCGCTAGCCATGGCCTTTCTGGTGTGGGTGCTGATCTGGCGCACGAAGCTCGGCTACGAGATGCGCACCTATGGCCACAGCCCGAAAGCGGCGCGTTATGCCGGCATTTCGGAGATCCGCATCATCATCATTGCGATGATGATCTCGGGCGCGCTGGCCGGCATGATGGCGCTCAACCCGACGATGGGCGACCAGCACAATGTCGCGCTCGAATTCGTTTCGGGCGCCGGTTTCGTCGGCATCGCGGTGGCACTGATGGGACGCCTGCACCCGGTCGGCATCGTGCTGGCGGCGATCCTGTTCGGCATGCTCTACCAGGGCGGCGCCGAGCTCGCCTTCGAGATGCCGGTGATCAGCCGCGACATGATCGTCATCATCCAGGGCCTCGTGATCCTGTTCGCCGGCGCGCTCGAGCATATGTTCCGGCCCTACGTCCAGGCGTTGTTCGCCTCGCTCAGCCCGAAATCGGTCGGCATGGAAGCGGTCAAGGGGAAGGGCGCCTGAGATGGATTTCTTCAACGCCATCGTACAGGTCCTGGACTCGACCATCCGCCTGTCTGTGCCCTTGCTGCTCGCCTGTCTCGCCGGCCTCTATTCGGAGCGGGCCGGCGTCTTCGACATCGGGCTCGAGGGCAAGATGCTTGTCGGCGCCTTCGCCGGTGCGGCCGCCGCCTCGGTCTTCCACTCGGCCTTAATCGGCCTCGGCATGGCCATCCTGATCTCGGTCGCCTTCGCGCTGATCCACGGCTTTGCCTCGATCACCCATCGCGGCAACCAGATCGTTTCCGGTGTCGCGATCAATTTCATTGCCGCCGGATCGACGATCATGCTCGGCCAGGCCTGGTTCCAGCAAGGCGGGCGCACGCCGGCGCTGGCCGCCGGCGAGCGGTTCGAGGCAATCACCTGGCCGGGCGCGGAGGCGCTCAGGAGCGTGCCGATCCTCGGGCCGATCTATTCGGAACTCATCTCCGGCCACTCCGTGCTGGTCTATCTCGCCTTCCTGGCCGTGCCGTTCACCTGGTGGGTGCTGTTCCGCACTCGCTTCGGCTTGCGCCTGCGCGCCGTCGGCGAGAACCCGGCCGCGGTCGACACCGCCGGCATATCAGTCGCCTGGCTGCGCTACCGGGCGCTGATCTGCACCGGCGTGCTCACCGGCATTGCCGGCGCCTATCTGTCGATGGTGCAGAATGGCGGCTTCGTGAAGGACATGACCGCCGGCAAGGGCTATATCGCGCTGGCCGCGCTGATCTTCGCCAAATGGAAACCGGTCAACGCCATGTTCGCCTGCCTGCTGTTCGGCTTCCTCGACGCCGCCTCGATCCGCCTGCAAGGCACGCCGCTGCCGCTGATCGGCAAGGTGCCGGTGCAATTCATGCAGGCGCTGCCCTATGTGCTGACCGTCATCCTGCTCGCCGGCTTCATCGGCAAGGCAATCCCGCCGCGCGCCGGCGGCGTGCCTTATGTCAAGGAACGCTGATCTATCATGGCTCATGATCTGTTCGAAGCGGCGAAAGCCGCCATGGCCAAGGCCTATGCGCCCTATTCGAAATTTCCGGTCGGCGCGGCGTTGCGCACCGAGGACGGCCGTGTCTTCACCGGCGCCAATGTCGAGATCGCGTCCTATCCGGAGGGCTGGTGCGCCGAAACCACCGCGCTCGGCCACTACGTCATGGGCGGCGGCGGCAAAATCACGGAAATCGCCGTGATCGCCGAACGCGTGGCAAAATGCTCGCCCTGCGGCGGCTGCCGGCAGCGGCTGGCGGAATTCTGCCGGCCGGAGACGAAGTTCTATCTCTGCGATGATAGCGGCGTGGTTGAGACCGTGACCATGGGCGAGTTGCTGCCATACGGGTTTGAAGGCGATGTGCTGAAATGAAGGAAGCGCTCGATCACCTCGTCGAAAGGCTGGACGGGCTGGCGCCGACCACCGCCTTGGTGCTGGGGTCAGGGCTTGGCGGGCTTGTCGACCAGGTCGAGGATGCGGTGCGCATCTCCTACGCCGACTTGCCGGGGTTTCCCCGAAGCGGCGTCAGCGGCCATGCCGGCGAGGTGGTGGCCGGGCTCTTTGCCGGCACGCCGGTGCTGATGCTGTCCGGCCGGGCGCATTATTACGAGCACGGCAACGCGGCGGCGATGCGGCCGGCACTCGAGGTGCTCGCCGGCCTCGGCATCTCCAGGCTGATCCTCACCAACGCCGCCGGTTCGGTCGATCCCGGGATGGGCCCGGGCTCGGTGATGCTGATCACCGATCACATCAATTTCTCGGGCTCCAACCCGCTGATCGGCGAACCGAGCGACCGCCGTTTCGTCGGCCTGACCGAAGCCTACGACGCCGGTCTCCGCTCCGCCATCGAGCAGGCGGCGAAGGCTACCGGTACCACGCTGCACAAGGGCGTCTATATGTGGTTCTCCGGCCCATGCTTCGAGACGCCCGCCGAGATCCGCATGGCGCGCGTCATGGGCGCCAACGCCGTCGGCATGTCGACGGTGCCGGAGGTCATTCTCGCCCGCTTCCTCGGGCTGCGCGTCGCCGCGTGTTCGGTCGTGACCAACCTTGCCGCCGGCATGACCGGAGCCGAGCTGTCGCACCAGGAGACCAAGGACATGGCACCGGTCGGCGGCGCGCGGCTAGCGACCATTCTGCAGCGTGTTTTTCAGGACGGGCTTCCGGAGCACAGGGTCGACGCCTGATGCTTCCCCAGGAAATCATCCGCCGCAAGCGCGACGGCCAGAAGCTCTCGGCTGAGGAGACAGCGTTCTTCATCGAGGGTCTGACCGCCGGCACAGTCACCGACGCGCAGGTCGGCGCCTTTGCCATGGCGGTGTTCTTCAACGGCATGAGCCGCGACGAGGCGGTGGCGCTGACTATGGCGATGCGCGATTCCGGCGATGTGCTCGACTGGTCGGATCTGCCCGGCCCGGTCACCGACAAGCATTCGACCGGCGGCGTCGGCGACAATGTCTCCTTGATGCTGGCGCCGATCGTCGCTGCCTGCGGCGCCTATGTGCCGATGATTTCCGGCAGGGGTCTGGGCCATACCGGCGGCACGCTTGACAAGATGGATGCCATCCCCGGCTATATCAGCCAGCCGGATGTTGCGCGCTTCCGCAAGACGGTGCTCGAAACCGGCTGCGCCATCATCGGCCAGACCGCCGATCTCGCACCCGCCGACGCCAGGCTCTACGCCATCCGCGATGTGACGGGAACGGTCGAATCGGTGCCGCTGATCACTGCTTCGATCCTGTCGAAGAAGCTGGCCGCCGGCCTCAATTCGCTGGTGCTTGACGTCAAGGTCGGCAACGGGGCCTTCATGGAGAAATCGCGCGACGCAACCGCACTGGCCAACAGCCTGGTCGACGTCGCCAATGGCGCCGGCCTTAAGGCCTCGGCGCTGGTCACCGGCATGAACGAGCCCCTGGCGTCCGCCGCCGGCAATGCGGTCGAGGTGCGCAACGCCGTCGATTTTCTCACCGGCCGCTTTCGCGACCGGCGGCTGGAGGACGTGACGCTGGCGCTGGCCGCCGAGATGCTGCAATCGGCAGGCCTGGTGTCGTCCAACCAGGACGGCCTGCGCCGCGCCGCCGAGACGCTGGCCGGCGGCCGCGCCGCTTCCATCTTCGCGCGCATGGTGGCGGCACTGGGCGGTCCCGTCGACTTTGTCGACAATCCGGAAAAATATCTGCCGAAAGCGGCAACGGAATTCGCGGTCAAGGCGAGCGCGAACGGCTTTGTCACCGGCATCGCGACCCGCGAGATCGGGCTTGCCGTGGTCGGGCTTGGCGGCGGGCGGACGCGGCCCGACGACAGGATCGATCACGCCGTTGGCATCACCAGGCTGTTGCCGGTCGGCGCTGAAGTGCGGGCCGGCGAAGCGCTGGCGCTGGTCCATGCCCGCAATACCGGGGATGCCGAAGCGGCCGCGGCCGCCGTGCTTTCGGCGTATACCATCGGCACTTCCAAACCGGCCACGGAGAAAACCGTCATCCGGCGGATCCTGCCCCGCGGGTAGAGCCATTCCGACGGTATCGGATGGGTTCTATCTTTCTTTGGACCACGATCTTGTCCGAAGACTGGTCCCCAACTTTTCGCAGGCGCGGACCTGCGGTTCGGGATCACGTTCTACTGAACCAGCAGCAGCTTGCCGCCTTCGACCTGGTATTTTTCGAGCCGCTGCAGAAAGCTCATGCCGATCAGGTTGGTGTGCAGCGCCCTGTCGTCGAGCACGACGGCCTCGACGCCCTCGACGGTGATCTTGCCGATCTGCAGGCGATCAATCGTCACCACGGCGGCCTTGATCGCACCATTGGCGGTGTTGACCTGATGGCTGAAGTCCGTCGAATTGAGCGAGATGCCGATCCTGCGCGCGGTCGAGGTGTTGATGGCGACGAGCGTCGCACCGGTGTCGATCATGCCGTCGACCTGGCGACCGTTCAACTTGAAGAGCGACATGAAATGCCCGCGCGCGTCCGCGGTGACGACGACCTTGCGGCCGAGCGGCTGCGGCGTTGCCGGCCTGTCCGGGACGGCGGCGAGATTCAGGTCGGTTTGTGTGTCGGCCGGCCTGGCTCCGATGGCTGATTTCAACAGCCGCTCGATTACCTGTGAATTGGACTGATACACGATCGGCAGCGATGCCGACGTTCCGGCAAACACGCCAAGGATGAGAAGCTTGCGCAGCATGGACCGGCCTTTGTGGTTGCCGATCCTTAGTCCGACATGGTGTCTGCCGCTTTAACGAATGCGGAAACCAGCCGTTTGCGTAAACAATCGGTAAACGGATCTATTTGGTGCCGTACATGCGGTCGCCGGCATCGCCGAGACCCGGCATGATGTAGCCCTTCTCATTGAGTTGGCGGTCGATCGAAGCGGTGAAGACCGGAACATCGGGATGCGCCTGGGTAAACCGCTCGAGGCCCTCTGGTGCCGCCAGCAGGCAGAGGAAGCGGATGTTTGTGGCACCGCGGCCTTTCAGCTTGTCGATCGCCGCGATCGCCGAATTGGCGGTCGCCAGCATCGGGTCGACGACGATCACCAGCCGGTCGGCGAGGTCGCCCGGCGCCTTGAAGAAATACTCGACCGCTTCCAGCGTCTCATGGTCGCGATAGAGGCCGATATGGGCGACACGCGCCGCCGGCACCAGATCGAGCAGGCCTTCGAGCAAGCCGTTGCCGGCGCGCAGCACCGAGGCGAAGACCAGTTTCTTGCCCTCCAGCGTCGGCGCCTCCATCGTTTCGATCGGCGTCTCGATGGTCGTCGTCGTCAGTTCCAGGTTGCGGGTGACCTCGTAGCCGAGCAGCAGCGAGATCTCGCGCAGCAGCCGCCGGAAGCCGGCCGTCGAGGTTTCCTTCTTGCGCATGATGGTCAGCTTGTGCTGGACAAGCGGATGGTCGACGACGGTGACGCCCTTCATGGTGTTCTCCAACTGCGCAAGTGAATGGTGAATGGTGAATAGTGAATAGTGAATAGTGAACTGGTTTGCGAGTCCTTGGTTGCGCGGAAAAACTCGCGGCTGACGAACCGAAGCGCCGGGTGAACCATTCACCATTCACCTGCCCTTGGCGCCGAGCCTGCCCAGCAGCGCCGCCCTGGTCTTCCTGTCGACGAAGGCTGCCTCGATGGCCGTCCTGGTGACCGCGGCGAGCGCCTTGTCGTCCATCGCAAAATGCTCGGCAGCGATGTCGTATTCGCGTTTCAGCGAGGTCCAGAAATAGGGCGGGTCATCGGAGTTGAGCGTCACCTTGCAGCCCGCTGCCCGCAAGGCGGGGAAGGGATGGTCGGCGAAGCTGTCGAAGATTTTCAGGGCGATGTTGGAGCCAGGGCAGCATTCGAGCACGACGCCTTCGTCGGCGATGCGCCGCACAAGCTCGGGGTTCTCGATGGCGCGCACGCCATGGCCGATGCGAGACGGGCGGATGTGGTCGAGTGCCGCCTCGACGCTCTCCCAGCCCATCAATTCGCCGGCATGGACGGTGATGCCGAGGCCGGCCTCGCGGGCGATCTCGAAGGCCCTGACATAATCTTCCAGGTCGCCTATCCGCTCGTCGCCGGCGACGCCGAAACCGGTGACCAGCGGATGCCCGCAGCGCGCGGCGAAACGCGCCGCCCGCTCGATCGATTCGACACCGAAATTGCGCACGCCGGTGACGATCATGCGGCCTTCGATGCCGGTCTTCGCCTTGGCGCGGGCCATGCCTTCGCCGAGCGCGTCGGTATAGGCCTTTGGCGACAGCCCGGCCTTGTTGGCATGGTCGGGCGAGGTGAAAACCTCGGAATAGATGGCGCCGTCGCGGGCGAGGCTGGTCAGGTAATGGTCGGCCAGCCGCGCATAGTCTTCTTCGGTGCGGAACAGGTCCGACGAGAAGTCGTAGGCCGCGAGGAAAGAGGTGAAGTCGCGCCAGACGAAGGAGCCGTCCTGGACGTAGCGCGAGGCATCCTTACCGTATTTCTCAGCCTGGCGGAGGACGAGTTCAGGCGCCGCTGCCCCTTCGATGTGGCAGTGCAGTTCTGCTTTCAAAGGCATTCAATTATCCCGTCAGGCTTTTTCTTATGACGCAAGTTCCTGTCGAAAAACCGTGTGACACTTTTCCGGAACCTGCTTCGAAGCGCGGCCGAACACCGCGCCTTAAACAATAGCGCCCGCACCATCGATCGGCTATGGTCCCGCCGATTTTATGGCGGATCAAAACGATGTCGGTTGAAAGAACCACTGCTGCGGGCGGCATGGAAACCTCCTATGGTTTCAAGCGGGTAGGGCCAGGCGACAAGCAGTCCCTGGTCAATGATGTTTTCCACAAGGTGGCGAACCGCTACGACCTGATGAACGACCTGATGTCGGCCGGCTTGCATCGGTTGTGGAAGGACGCCATGGTCGCCTGGCTCAATCCACCGAAGCGGCCGGGCTGGAGCGTTCTCGACGTTGCCGGCGGCACCGGCGATGTCGCCTTCCGCATCGTCGAGGCGAGCGGCAGGCACGCTCATGCAACGGTTCTCGATATCAACGGCTCGATGCTCGCCGTCGGCCGCGATCGGGCCGAGAAAAAAGGCCTGTCGGCAAATACCGATTTCGTCGAAGCCAATGCCGAGGAACTGCCTTTTGCCGACGCTACTTTCGACGCCTACACCATCGCTTTCGGCATCCGCAACGTGCCGCGCATCGATGTGGCGCTTGCCGAAGCCTATCGCGTTCTGAAGCCTGGCGGGCGCTTTCTCTGCCTTGAATTCTCCGAGGTCGAGATGCCGCTGCTCGACAAGGTCTATGAAGCATGGTCGTTCAACGCCATTCCGCGGATCGGCAAGGTGGTGACCGGCGATGACGAGCCCTATTCCTATCTGGTCGAATCGATCCGCAAGTTTCCCAATCAGCAGAATTTCGCGGCGATGATTTCGCGCGCAGGCTTCGAGCGCGCCTCATTCCGCAATTATTCCGGCGGCATCGCCGCGCTTCATTCGGGCTGGAAGCTTTGAGGCTGGCCCGCATTTTCCGACGTGCCTTGCGCCAGTTCAGGAAACCGGCAGGGCAAAGCCAGCCATGAGCAGCATCGGCGCTGGTTTCAGGCTCGTGCGGGCCGGCTGGGTGCTTGTGCGCGAGGGCGTCATCGCGGCTTTGCCCGGTGACGAGCTCTTCGGCTTGCCGAAATTCGGCTGGCGCATGGCCCGGCTATTCACCCGCCGTCGGGCGCTTGCCTATGAGCGCGGCGACAGGCTGGCCAAGGCGGTCGTGCGGCTCGGCCCATCCTACGTCAAGCTCGGCCAGTTCCTGGCGACACGGCCGGATGTCGTCGGCAACGATATCGCGCTTGATCTTGCCATGCTGCAGGACAAGATGCAGACGTTTCCCAAGGCCGAGGCCATAGCGGCGATAGAAGCATCGCTCGGACGCAAGGTCGGTGAGCTCTATGCCAGTTTTGGCGAGGCCGTCGCCGCCGCCTCGATCGCCCAGGTCCATACCGCTGAAACCCTGCAGGACGGCGTCGTTAGGCGAGTGGCGGTGAAGGTCATCCGGCCGGGCGTGCGCCGCCGCTTCTTTCGCGATCTCGAAAGCTATTTCCTCGCCGCCCGGCTGCAGGAAAAGTACATCCCGTCGTCGCGCCGGCTGCGGCCGGTCGAGGTGACGGAGACGCTGGCCCAGACTACCAAGATCGAAATGGATTTGAGGCTGGAGGCGGCGGCTTTTTCGGAGCTCGGCGAGAATACCAAGGACGATCCCGGCTTCCGTGTGCCGTCAGTCGACTGGGAGCGCACCGGTCGTGACGTGCTGACCATGGAATGGGTCGACGGCATCAAGATGAACGATATTGCCGGCCTGACCGCCGCCGGCCACGACCTGAAGGCGATTGCCGCCAACCTCGTTCAGTCGTTTCTGCGCCATACGCTGCGTGACGGTTTCTTCCACGCCGACATGCACCCGGGCAACCTGTTTATAGAAGCCGATGGCACCATCGTCGCCGTCGATCTCGGCATTGCCGGCCGGCTCGGCAAAAAGGAGCGCCGCTTCCTCGCCGAAATCCTCTACGGCTTCATCACGCGCGATTACCAGCGCGTCGCCGAGGTGCATTTCGAGGCTGGCTACGTGCCGCGCCAGCACAATGTCGCGGCCTTCGCCCAGGCGATCCGGGCGATCGGCGAACCGATCCACGGCCAGCCTGCCGAGACCATCTCGATGGCCAAGCTGCTGACGCTGCTGTTCGAAGTGACCGACCTCTTCGACATGGCGACGCGGTCCGAGCTGGTGCTGCTGCAGAAGACCATGGTCGTCGTCGAAGGCGTCGCCCGCACGCTCGACCCGGCCTTCAACATGTGGAAGACGTCGGAGCCGGTGGTGAGCGGCTGGATTGCCCGCAACCTCGGCCCGCGCGCCCTGCTGGCCGATGCGCGCGACGGTGCCAACGCGCTGCTGGCGCTGGCCCGCCAGGCACCGGACCTCGCCGCCCGCACCGAGCGGCTGTCGCGTGAGATCGACCTGATGGCCGAACACGGCCTGCGCTTCGACGAAAGGACCGCACGCGCGATCGGCAAGGCCGAGGCGCGCTACACCCGCTCCGGCCGGCTGGCGCTGTGGGTGATCGCATTGACGCTGGTGTATATCGCCTGGCGTATTTTCTAGCGCTTGTTGCAAAGTGCTTGCATTGCTATCATTACACTCAGCAATTCCGGGCAAGGTGCAATCAGATGGCCAGCATCACGATCCGCAACCTTGATGACGAGGTCAAGGACCTGCTGCGCCGACTGGCGGCGGAGAATGGCCGGTCGATGGAAGACCAGGCGCGGGTGATGATCCGCACAGCGGTCGAAGGTCAGTTCGGTTCGGCCGGTCGCATCGATCAGATCGAGAAAACACTGCGCGAACTGACGAGTTCGCAGAGTCCAGCAGCGCCGGTGGTCGCCGTCTCCAGCCCGCGAGGCATCCTCTCCGGCAAGCGCATCCTGCTGATCATCGGCGGCGGCATCGCCGCCTACAAGGCGCTCGACCTGATCCGCCGGCTGCGCGAGCGCGGCGCGGCAGTGCGGGTGGTGATGACCGCGGCGGCGCAGGAGTTCGTCACTACGCTGTCGGTCGGGGCGCTGTCGGCCGACCATGTTTTCACCGAATTGTTCGACCGGCAGGACGAGCACGACATCGGCCATATCAGGCTGTCGCGCGAGGCCGACCTTTTGGTCGTGGCGCCGGCCACCGCCGACCTGATGGCAAAGCTCGCCAATGGCCATGCCAACGACCTTGCCTCGACCGTGCTCATCGCCACCGACAAGCGAGTTTTGATGGCGCCGGCGATGAACCCGAAAATGTGGGCGCATCCGGCGGCCCGCCGCAACCGCGCGACGCTGAGCAAGGACGGCGTCGCATTCGTCGGCCCGGCGAAGGGCGAGATGGCCGAGAGCAACGAGGTGGGCGAGGGCCGCATGGCCGAGCCGCTGGAGATCGTCGCCGCGATCGAGGCGCTGCTCGACAGCCGGCCAAAGCCGCTGGCGGGCAGGAAGATCATTGTCACCTCCGGGCCGACGCATGAACCGATCGACCCGGTCCGCTACATCGCCAACCGGTCGTCGGGCAAGCAGGGCCACGCCATTGCGGCGGCGCTGGCCAGGCTCGGTGCCGACGTGCGTCTCGTCTCCGGCCCGGTCGGCATTGCCGATCCGGCCGGCGTCGCCACGCTGCACGTCGAAACGGCCGTCGAGATGAAGGACGCCGTCGAGCAGCTGCTGCCGGCCGACGCGGCAGTGTTCGTCGCGGCTGTCGCCGACTGGCGCACTCAAAGTTCGGCCGGGGAAAAGATCAAGAAGGTGGCGGGCGAGGGGCCACCGGCGCTGCAGATGGTGGAAAATCCCGATATTCTCGCCGGTGTCGGGCATCACAAAAAGCGGCCGATGCTGGTGGTCGGTTTCGCCGCCGAGACGCAGGACCTGGTCAGGAATGCCCAGGCCAAGCTTGCAAAAAAGGGCGCCGATCTTATCGTTGCCAATGATGTCTCCCATGAAGATGGTTCCCCGGGCGTGATGGGCGGCGACCGCAACAAGGTGCGGATCGTCTCGAAGGCCGGCGTCGAGGAATGGCCGGAGATGAGCAAGGACGAGGTGGCGACGCGGCTCGCGGCGCTGATCGCCGACCGGATGAAGACGGTCGTTGTCTAGTCAATCTCCCCCACGGAGATTGACAGCTTCGCCGGCTTCGTGTCGGTCGCCCCCGAAATCCGCAAGGCGGCAAGGCATCCCAGGATTCCGAGCGGGATAAACGCTAGGAACAGCCAGGCGGCGACACTTGCCGCGGCCTCACGGTTCAGGCCTTCGGAAAAGCCGCTGGCGTTGGCGACGATGCCGGTCAGTGCCGCACCAACGGCATAACCGATGCGCTGCATGGTCGGCACAGCGGCCGAGGCGATCGTCTGCTCGCCTTCCTTGGCCGATGCCACGATGACACGCGTGACGAACGGCCAGGCGATGCCGAAACCGCCGCCTTGCAGCAAGGCACAAAGCAGGATCAACGGGATAGAGCCGGCCGGCACCGTATAGGCGAAACCGGCGACGCCCGTGGCGATCATCAGCGCCCCGCCGACGATGATCAGCCGCTCGCGTTCCGGCGGCGCATTGGCGACGAGGATCGACAGGATCGACCAGGCGATCGATTCGGCGGCGATGATGTAGCCGGTGGTCAGGATCGGAATGCCGTGCAGGCTGGTCAGAAGCAGCGGACCGTAGACGGTAAAGGAGCAGGTCGCCACCGAGAACGCGGCGACCATGGTCATGCCCGCGCCAACCGGCGAGCGCCATGAGAACAGCCGCGACGGGAACAGGCGCGAGCGCGGCTTCAGTGCGTCGATGTAGATAAACAGCGCCAGGCCGACCAGGCCGAGGGTGAGCAGCAGCGACGAGCGCAGCAGGGCGATGTCGACGCCGGCGGTGGCAATCAGCACGACGCTGACGGCGAGGCAGCCAAGTGCCGCAAAGGGAAAGGGTGGCGCCGAGCCGCCCGTCGCCTGCGGCCTTGTTGCTTCCGGTGTGTCGAGCACGATGAAGCTTGCCAGCGCCATCGCCGTGCCGCCGAGGGTGAAGACGCCGAAGGCCCAGCGCCAGGACAGCAATTCGGTCATGACCGCGCCGAGCACGGGGCCGCTGAAGGCGGCGACGCCCCAGATCGCCGACATGACGCCGAAAAGCTGCGGCCAGATCGCGCGGGCAAACAGCCGCTCGACCGAGACGAAGGCCAGCGACACCAGCGCGCCGCCACCGAGCCCCTCGATCAGGCGGCCGCAGAGGAACAGCGGCATCGAAGGCGCGGTGGCGCAGACCAGCGCGCCGGCGGCATAGAGCATTGCGGCGACCATCATGTTGGTACGCAGCGCGACATAGCTCACCAGCCGTCCGGCGGCCGCACCGGCAACGATGGCGCCGAGCTCGTAGATCGCCAGCGACCAGCCGACCAGTTGCACGCCGGCGAGTTCGCCGACCATGGCCGGCATGACCGTTGCCACCATGGTTTCGTTGGTGGCGTGCAGCAGGATGCCGAGGCTGATGAAGCAGAAGCGCGCCAGGTCGCCGCTCGCCCACAGCGCGCGCCAGTCGACCCTGTTTGTGCTTGTCTTGGTCATCCGGTCCCCCAGGCTTTGCTGGTCTGAAGTATTGGAGCGTTCTTCACGTCCAAATGAGTACATGCCGCAGTATGGGAGGACTTCTAGAACCTCAACCGTAGTTGAGATCAAGCGGTCTTGATCGCCGTTGACGTGGCGGATTTCAAAATTGTGCGGTGGGGGACGATCACGAGGCGTTGAGATTCTGGTCAGACCGAAGACAAGCAATATTGGATCGCCGCAATCTTCGGTCACGGTAACGGCATGAACACAGTTGCCATGCCGTGATCTTCGAGCGCCGCAACTTTGAACATCAGGGCGGCCCGTCCTCTGCGGAGTGGGCCTGCCGGAATCTATGAGCCTTCGGCAGCCATTCGCAGGCCGACACCTACGCTCCCCGCCGCTCGGGAGCCATGCTGCGCCGTTATTTGAACGAGTGGATCAGGTCGAGCGAGGTGACGGCGACCGCCAAGTTGACGCCGGTCTGTGCCTGGACACTGAGCGGCTGCAGCGAAAAGGCGCTGTCGAGGCCGCCGACCAGGAGATTGGCGCCGCCACCGGTGACCACGCTGGCCTCGGCGTTCACGCCATAGTAGCTGCCGGCAAGGTCGCCTTCATCGTGGTTGCGGGTCGCCGCCAGAACCGCCCATACCAGCTGGCCCTGATGCGTCCGGCCGACATCGACGCCGAGCTTGGAAATCACACCGGTATAGACTTCAGAGGGGCCGCCACGATGCGGACGAAAGACACAGGAAACACCCTTGTTGGAAGTGACGAGATAGGCCGTGCCGCCGTCGATGGTGCAGTCGAGCACGCCGAGCTGGAGTTTGCTGGCGCTGGCGGGAGCGGCAACGACGGTCGTGGCGAGAACAGCGGCACAAGCGAGTTTCTTGATCATGGCAGGGTCCTTTCGAAATTGCCTTGTACAAACGGCTGAGCACGCCGAGCGTTCCGCCGAAAACTTGGCGCCAGCAAGGCGAAGCTAAACGCAGGGTTGTCGGAGTGCGGAAACGGAGGCCCGATTAACCGGCCGCTCAGCCGGCACTGGTGCGGGCCAGGCCGTCCTTGGCCGGCTGGTAGGTCGGATTGAGGTGCACGGCCTCGCGGTAGGATTTCGCGGCCCTGACCTTGTCGCCGCGCCGCTCGTAGATCAACGCCTGGTTGGACCAGGCCTCAGCATTCTTGCCGTCGAGCTTGATCGCCATGTTGAAGTCGGCGAAGGCATTGTCCTCGTCGTTCATGGCAAGGTAGGAGAGGCCGCGCCCGTTGTAAGGCTCGGAGGCGTCCGGCGCCAACGAAATGGCGGTCGAGAAATCCTCGATGGCAAAGGCGTGCTGGCCCTGACTCTGGTAGATCAGGCCGCGATTGTGATAGGCGCGCGCATCGGTCGTGTCGAGCTGGATGGCTTTCTGGAAATCGTTGAAGGCTTCCTGGACCCGGCCCGCCCTGCGGTAGAGATTGCCGCGGCCGATATAGGCGGCGTCATAGTTGGAATTGATCTGGATCGAGCGATTGTAGTCGGCGAGCGCGCTCGCCTGATCGCCGAGGAAGCGCTGGATGAGCGCACGGTTCGAATAGGCCTGGTAAAAATTCGGATTGAGCTGGATGGCGGTGTTGAAGTCCTTCAGCGCCGCCTGGTACTGGCCGCCGCGGCCATAGGCCGAGCCGCGCACATTGTAGGCTTCCGGATCCTGGGGGTTGCGCTGGATCACCGCCGACAGCGAGGAGATGTTCTCGCTCGAGCCTTGCGCCTTGTCGATGTTGTTGAACTCGCCGGTCGGAACACTCTGGCAGCTGGCAAGCGCCATCCCGGAAAGCAGGGCTGCCGTCAGGGCGAGGCCGCGCCACGCGGTTCTGCGCTCTACGGTGATTGCGTCCATGTCTGCCCTGTCCTTACTGCGCCGTCTGGTCCGTTCCCCCTCCGAACCGGCATCTCCCCCAACCGGTCCTCTCGGACCGGGTCGAACTCACAACAAAAAGGTGGCGGCGATTCCGCATCGCGCCACCTTGGATATCCTTGGAAAAGGACGAAAAATTGACGTCAGAACCGCGGCGGACGCGGAGCACCGGCACCGGCAGCACCGGCCGCGACCGGACGCGGCGTCATCGGCAGCAGGCCTTCGCGCTGGGCGCGCTTGCGGGCCAGCTTGCGGGCACGGCGCACGGCTTCCGCCTTTTCACGGGCGCGCTTCTCGGAGGGCTTTTCGTAATGTCCGCGCATCTTCATTTCGCGGAAGATGCCTTCGCGCTGCATCTTTTTCTTGAGCGCGCGAAGCGCCTGATCAACATTGTTGTCGCGGACGAGTACCTGCACGTGCAATCCTGTCTTTCGGGTTTGAAATCAACAGGCAAGCGGCCATAGCCGCAAGCCTCCGCGGCGCGTTACACCACGAATTGGGGCGGCTGATAGCAGAATCAAGGGGCTCTGTCCACAGCCGATTGAGAGGCGGTGCCGTCCGGGCGGGCACGACAGTCCCACATGGCGGCTTGATTTTTTCAATCTGTGAACTATAGTTCACGAGTGACCATCGTTGAGCAAACCGCCGAGTTCCGGGACTGGCTCAAGGGTCTAAACGATATGCGGGCGGCCGAGCGGATTGCGATCCGCGTGGCACGTATCCAGTCCGGACTGATGGGAGACGTGAAGTTCTTCGATGGCATCGGCGAGCTTCGGATAGACTACGGTCCCGGTTACCGACTGTACTTCGTCAAGCGCGGCAGCGCGCTCGTTATCCTGCTCTGCGGCGGCGACAAGTCCTCGCAGAAGCGCGATATCAGGAAGGCCATTGAAATGGCCAAGGAGATCTGAAATGCCCCACGAGACCTTGCCTTTTGATCCTGCCGAACATCTCGGCCGCGCGGAGGCCCAGGCCGAACTTCTTGCCGACGCCTTTGCCACGGGCGATACCGGCTATATCGCGAATGCTCTCGGCATAGTTGCCCGCGCGCGTGGCATGTCCAAGGTGGCGAAAGATGCCGGCGTCACCCGGGAGGCCCTGTACAAGGCACTGAGCCCCGATGGCGACCCGCGCCTCTCGACATTGCTTGGCGTGGTGAAGGCCTTAGGGGTGAAACTCACCGCCGAAAAGACCGAAGCCTGAGGCCGCCGAATCCCGAAACGAAAAAACCCGCCTCGGCGGCGGGTCGCTGGTGTGAATCAGCACCGTAGGGAAATTAATAGCATAGCTGCCGGCACAAAGCAAGAACAAAATTCGCCTTGGGCCAGATAGGCGCCGCTACGCCGTGGCCAGGTGGAGCTGCTCGAAACCCTCGAAGAACTCGCCGTAGTCGCAGGTTATTTCCTCGCCGGCGGCGATGTCGCGGGTCGCGGTGGCCCCGCCATATTGCGAAAAGTCGGTGTTCGGCTTGTCGGCGTGGTTCATGAAGCGGCCATTGTCGACCTCATACACCATGAAGCCCGGCCGGTCCGGACTGGGATAGGCATATCTGTCGAGCAATTCCTTGAGGTGCGGCGGCGCCGTCTCGTATCTTTCCATCGGGATCAGCCGGTCGAAGTCCGGATCGAGCCGCCAGATCTGCGCCCCTTTCCGGATCGGCTCGGCGGCGAACACGCCGACGCCTTCGATTGCGCTTGCAGCGATATAGGTCCTGATCAGCAGCATGTTTCCAACCCGTTTTCGAGGAGAAGACGGAATCGTCAAATCGCCGGGAAAAGCAAGACCGGTTTTTCCGGCATTGCGGCTGGCGGCCGACATTGCGGCTGGCGGGCCGACGCCAACCGCGAAACGCTTCACGTGCGGGTGATCGAGACACCGCCGTCGGCGAACAGTGCCGTGCCGGTGGTGAAGCTCGATGCATCGGAAGCCAGGTAAAGCGCCGAGCGGGCGATCTCCTCTGGCTCGGCGACGCGCTTCAAGGCATGCAGGTTTTCGACGAACGCCCGCGATTCAGGTGTGTTGAATGTCGCCGAAGGCGTGTCGGTGCCGCCCGGCAGCAGCGCGTTGACCCGGACGCCCTTGGCGCCAAATTCGGCGGCCAGCACCTGCGTCAATCCGATCAGTCCGGCCTTGCTCGCGGCATAGCTGGTCATGCCGGGCATGCCGACCGTGTAGCCGACGAAGGTTGAGGTGAAGATCAACGAGCCGCCGCCGCGTTCGACCATCGCCGGCACCTGGTATTTCGCGCCGAGAAAGGCGCTGGTCAGATTGGTATCGAGCGTCTCGCGCCAGCCCTCCAGCGACAGCTCAGAGACCGGCCCCATCCTGCCGACCGAGCCGGCATTGTTGAAGGCGATGTCGAGCCCGCCGAATTTCTCGACCGCCAGGTCGACCAGGACTTTCGCGTAGGCTTCGTCGCGGACGTCGCCGGCAAGCGCAATGGCGGTGCCCTCGGCGTCTTCGATTTCGGCAACCAGCGCATCGAGTTCCGCCTGGCGGCGGGCCGCGACGACCACCTTGGCGCCTTCCTCGGCAAAGAGCTTTGCCGTGGCGCGGCCGATGCCGGAACTGGCGCCAGTGACGATGGCGACCTTGTTGGCGAGTGCGAACATTTTCTGCATCCTTTTTTGGCGCCGGCTCTTGCCGGCAATCGGATGCTTGGTCGCAGATAGAGGCGGTGCGAGCCACCCGATACCTGCGCTGTGGCCGACAGCGCTTCTTGACGTCCGCTGGCCACCAGGCTACGGGTCGTCATCCAAACTTGCGGGTGGACGCGCCACCCATTTGCAATGACCCCCCAAGACATGATGAGCAAGTTGCTGGAGCCCGGCTACGAGGGCGACAGCGAGTTGACGTGGGCTCTTCGTTTCGGAATTTGGCAAAGGCTTTCCGATCGAAAACCTCCGGCCGCTGCTGGTCTCCAGCAATGGCCAGACACAAGCTGCAGCGGTGTTCATAGCGGTCGAAATGGGTTCCAGGCTCAGCTACAAGCTAAATTGTGTTGTCGCCGAGATAGCCGATCTGCTCGATAGCAAAGCTTCTCATCTCCGCTTCGACGCAATCGAGGCGCTTCTGGATGCACCACGCCGGCCGATGCCGCCATTCTCGGGCGCGTGATGCTGCGGCTGGATGACGAACATGCCGGCGTTCGGTGGAGAGTCGTCCAGTTCATCTGCCTTGCACAGCGCTGGCAGCTAGGGCTTGCGGTGGAAAATGCCGCCGCGCTTCGCCCGGACTCGGCTTTCACGACACTGGTCGACGCCTATGGTCACTATGTCATGCCGAGTTCCAAGGACCTGCCACGGTTACTCGAACATCCGGATGCGGTTTTGCGGCGCTTTGCGGCGGCCGTGGCTATCAGGCCGCGCGAGGTGATCGTCGAGCGCTTCGTGGCCATGGCGGAGCAGTCGGACGATGCGGAAATTCGTCAAATCGCTGCCGATTGCCACAAAGGTTATTTGCGGGCGACCTATGCGATTGGGCCGTCCATCCTGAAGCGTGCTCCGGCTGACCCCTCAAAAGGCGAAGCTCAGAAGAGCGACCAGTGAAAGCACGGCGCAAAACGGCAAGCGCCGTCGCAAACGGTGCAAGGCGACTATTGCCTAAGCAGCCAGCCGAGCCGATCGAGCGAAAATGCGTAGCTGACGGCGATCAGCAGGGCGACGGCAATGCCGGCTGTCGTGTAACCGGCCAGGTGGAATCCGGCAGCGCCGCCGAACAGGATGACGAGCTCGAGCACCAGCCGCACACCGCCCGGCACCGGAACCGGCGCCCGCCCCGAGCGGCTCGGATCGTTCGGCACCGCGAACGTACCCCAGAGCGCGGCGGCAACGAACGGCAATGCCACGGCAAGGATCCAACTCCACATGCCCGCTGAGAGGCTCCAGCCCGCCATGCCGAGGCCGAGCAAAGCGGCGAGCTCCAGCAAGAAGCGCAATGTCAGGTTCCACCAGACGTTAGCCACCGCCATAATCCTCCGATCGTCAGGCGACGGATAGCGGTGGAAGGCAATTGCAATCAACCTGCCCGGATGCGGCTTTTTCACCACGGCGCAAAACGGCAAGCGCCGTCGCAAACAGTGCAAGGCTGGCAGCGCCGTTTCGCTAGTGATACAGCTCGCGCGCCGGCGTTCGAGTGAATGCCCGGCCGTCATTTGCGAGGCCTGCGACGTTGAAGAAATACTCGGTATTCGCCATCGCCCGCGAGGCCATGCGCGGTCACAAGGGCTGGGAGGAACAATGGTCCTCACCGGAGCCGAAGAAGGAGTACGACGTCATCATCGTCGGCGCCGGCGGCCACGGCCTGGCCACCGCCTATTATCTCGCCACCGTGCACGGCATCACCAACGTCGCGGTATTGGAAAAAGGCTGGCTCGGCGGCGGCAATACCGGCCGCAACACCACCATCATCCGTTCCAATTATCTCTATGACGAAAGCGCCGGCATCTACGACCATGCGCTGAAGCTGTGGGACGGGCTCAGCCAGGAACTCAACTACAACGTCATGTATTCGCCGCGCGGCGTCATGATGCTCGCCCACAACATCCACGACATCCAGGTCCTGAAGCGGCACGTCCATGCCAATCGGCTGAACGGCATAGACAATGAATGGCTGACGCCGGAGCAGGCCAAGGAATTCTGTCCGCCGCTCAACATTTCGCGCGATGCGCGCTATCCGGTTATGGGCGCCTCCCTGCAGCGCCGTGGCGGCACGGCGCGGCACGATGCCGTCGCCTGGGGCTATGCGCGCGGCGCCTCGGCGCGCGGCGTCCACATCATCCAGAATTGCGAGGTCACCGGGGTCAAGCGCGCCGCCAATGGCGCAGTCATGGGCGTCGATACGACGCGCGGTTTCATCGGCGCCAGGAAAGTCGGCGTGGTCGCAGCCGGGCATTCGTCCGTCATCATGAACATGGCCGGTGTGCGCATGCCGCTGGAAAGCTATCCGCTGCAGGCGCTGGTATCGGAGCCGGTCAAGCCGGTGGTGCCCTGCGTTGTCATGTCGAACACGGTGCATGCCTATATCTCGCAATCCGACAAGGGCGAGCTGGTCATCGGCGCCGGCACCGACCAATATGTCTCCTATTCGCAGACCGGCGGCCTGCACATATTGCAACACACGCTCGACGCCATCTGCGAGATGTTCCCGATCTTCACGCGCATGAAGATGCTGCGTTCGTGGGGCGGCATTGTCGACGTGACGCCCGACCGTTCGCCGATCCTGGCCAAGACGCCGGTACCCGGCCTCTATGTCAATTGCGGCTGGGGCACAGGCGGCTTCAAGGCGACGCCGGGTTCGGGCCATGTCTTTGCCCATACGATCGCCAGAGACGATCCGCACCCGATCAACGCGCCCTTCACCATCGAGCGCTTCCGCACCGGCCGCCTCATCGACGAGGCGGCGGCGGCAGCGGTGGCGCACTGATGATGACCGAGATGGCCGTCGCCATGCCGCTGATGCTCGCCGGCGAGCAAGGCCTGTTCCATATCCCCACGCCAGAGGAGGTGCGCCTGCAGCCCATCAGCCGCGCCGGCAATGAAGCGGATTGGCCGTTTTCCGTCGACGAGGGTGTACTCGCCTGCGCCTGGAGCGCCGGTCAGAGAGTGGTCACCTTTATGGAGAACCGGCCAGCCGATCTCGAGGAGGGCGAAAAATTCGAGCGGCGCTACGTCATCGTGACGACCGAACCGATGACGCTTTCGGTCGGCAATATGGCGTATCGCGACCTTTTCCGCCCGGTAGCCAGCATCGAGGAGCGCATCCGGCTGGTCGCGCCCTTCGTGACGATGGGCCAGAGGCTTTGCGACCAACCTGCCGGCGCTCGCGTCGGCCACGGCGAACTGTAGGACCAACCATGCTTCTCATCCGCTGCCCCTATTGCGAGGAAGAGCGTCCGGAGCTCGAATTCCGCAACGCCGGCGAGGCGCATATCGCGCGTTCCCCAAACATCGCCGGCGAGACTGACGATGACTTCGAAAAGTTCTTCTTCATCCGCTCAAATCCCAAAGGCATCATCTATGAGCGCTGGCGGCACATGCATGGCTGCGCGCGGTTCTTCAATGCCGTGCGCGACACCGTCAGCGACAGGTTCCTGATGACCTACAAGGCTGGCGAACCGAAGCCCACCAAGCTGCCGGGAGCCGCCAAATGAGCGCCACGTTCCGCATTGCCGGCGCCGGGCGGCTCAAACAGGCAAAGATAGCTGGCTTCAGCTTCGACGGCCGCCCCTATACCGGCATCGAGGGCGATACGTTGGCCTCGGCGCTGCTTGCAAACGGCGTCCATCTCGTCGGCCGCTCGTTCAAGTACCACCGGCCGCGCGGTTTTCTGTCGGCCGGCGCCGAAGAGCCGAACGCGCTGGTCGAGATCAAGCGCGACGCGGCACGCAAGACGCCGAACGTGCGTGCCACGGTGCAGGAGCTCTATGACGGATTGACCGCACAGTCGCAGAACCGCTGGCCGTCGCTCGCTTTCGACGTCGGTGCCGTCAGCAGTATTGCCTCGCCGATGCTTTCGGCCGGCTTCTACTACAAGACCTTCATGTGGCCGAAGGCCGCGTGGAAAAACCTCTACGAACCCAAGATCCGCGCCGCGGCCGGTCTCGGCGTCGCTCCTGACCAGCCGGATCCCGACCACTATTCGGCGCGCTTCGCCCATTGCGAGGTGCTGGTGCTTGGCGGCGGTGCCGCGGGCATCGCCGCGGCATTGGCCGCGGCCGAGACCGGCGCGCGCGTCATCCTTGCCGACGAGCAGGCGGAATTCGGCGGCAGCCTGCGCTTCGAGAGCGGCGCGAAGATCGAAGGCCAGGACGGTTTTTCCTGGGCGCAATCGGCTCTCGCCAAGTTGAGCGCGATGGACAATGTCCGCGTGCTGCCGCGTACCACGGCCTTCGGCTATTACGCGCAGAATTTCGTCGGGCTGGTCGAGCGCGTCAGCGACCATCTGCAGAACCCCGGCCGCGACCTGCCGCGCGAGCGGCTGTGGCAGGTTCGCGCTAAACGCGTGGTACTGGCGACCGGCGCCATCGAGCGCCACATGGTGTTTGCCGACAACGACCGGCCGGGCATCATGCTGGCGTCGGCGGCGCGCACCTATCTCAACCATTACGGCGTCGCCGTCGGCAGGAGTATCGGCGTCTATACGGCGAACGATTCCGCCTATGCGGCGGCGATCGACCTGAAAAAGGCCGGCATCAACATAGCGGCGATCGTCGACCTGCGCGACAACCCGACCGGGCCGGCGATCGACGAGGCGAGGGCGCTCGGCATCGAGGTCAATTTCGGCCGCGCGGTGATCCGCGCCGGCGGCAAATTGCGGGTGTCGTCGATGACCGTGCAGCCGAAGAATGGCGGCGGCGAGCGCACCATCCCGGTCGACGCGATCCTGATGTCGGCCGGCTGGACGCCATCGGTGCATCTGTTCTCGCAATCGCGCGGCAAGGTCGCCTTCAACGACGAGACCAAGCGCTTCGTGCCCGGAATTTATGCGCAGGACTGCGTCTCGGTCGGCGCCTGCAACGGTACCGACGGGCTGTCGGCGACGATCGACGAGGCCTATGCAGCGGGCGCCAAGGCGGCCAAGGACGCCGGCAGCAGGCCGGCCAAGGGCACCAAGCCGAAGGTCGACGCCGGCGAGAGTTGGTCGCGCGGCATGCTGGGTGCAGCACCCGGTGCCGGAGCGGATACGACGGTCAAGGCGTTTGTCGACTTCCAGAACGACGTCACCGCCAAGGACATCCGCCAGGCAGTGCACGAGGGCATGCGCTCGATCGAGCACGTCAAGCGCTTCACCACCAATGGCATGGCGACCGACCAGGGCAAGACCTCCAACATGCACGGCCTGGCGATTGCCGCCGAGACGTTGGGCAAGCCGATCCCGCAGGTCGGGCTGACGACGTTCCGCGCGCCCTATACGCCGGTGACATTCGGCTCGATCGTCGGGCACGCGCGGGGTCCCCTGTTCGACCCTACCCGCAAGACGGCCATCCATCCCTGGGCCGAGCGCCAGGGCGCTGTATTCGAGGATGTCGGCCAATGGAAGCGCGCCTGGTATTTCCCGAAGCCGGGCGAGGACATACATGCCGCCGTCGACCGCGAATGCGTCACGGTGCGCAAGACAGCCGGCCTGTTTGATGCCTCGACGCTGGGCAAGATCGAGGTGGTCGGGCCGGATGCGGCCAAATTCATGGAACTGCTCTACACCAATCCATGGGAGAAGCTCGAGCCCGGCCGCTGCCGGTACGGCATCATGCTGCGCGAGGACGGCTTCATCTATGACGACGGTGTCGTCGGCAGGCTTGCACCCGACCGTTTCCATGTGACGACGACGACCGGCGGCGCGCCGCGGGTCATGAACCATATGGAAGACTATCTCCAGACCGAGTTCCCGCATCTCAACGTCTGGCTGACCTCGATCACCGAGCAGTGGGCGGTGATTGCCGTGCAGGGACCCAAGTCTCGCGACATCATTGCGCCGCTGGTCGAGGGCATCGACATGTCGGATGAGGCGCTGCCGCATATGTCGGTGCGCGAAGGCAGGATCTGCGGCGTGCCGACAAGGCTGTTTCGCATGTCGTTCAGCGGTGAGCTCGGCTTCGAGGTCAACGTGCCGGCCGATTATGGCGAGGCGGTCTGGGAAGCGCTATGGGCCGAGGGCCAGAAGCACGGAGCCTGTGCCTACGGCACCGAGTCGATGCATGTGCTGCGCGCCGAAAAGGGCTACATCATCGTCGGCCAGGATACCGACGGGACGGTGACGCCGAACGATGCCGGGCTCGACTGGGCCGTCGGCAAGAAGAAGACCGATTTCGTCGGCATTCGCGGCATGGCGCGGCCGGACCTGGTCGCCAAGGGCCGCAAGCAGCTTGTCGGCCTGAAGACCAGGGATCCCAAGGTGGTGCTGGAGGAGGGCGCGCAGATCGTCGCGGACCCGAAGCAGGCAATCCCGATGAAGATGATTGGCCATGTCACCTCGAGCTATTGGTCGCAAAATTGCGGCCGCTCGATCGCGCTGGGGCTGGTCGCCGGCGGCCGCGATCGCACGGGCGAGACGCTCTATGTGCCGATGCCGGACGGGGTGATCGAGGTGGAGGTCACCGGCATGGTGTTCTTCGACGAGAAGGGGGAGCGCCTCAATGGCTAAGGCCGCTTTGAAAACCGACGCCGCCGGACCCTCAGTCGAACGCCGTCCGGCTCTCGCCGGCCAGTCGCTTTCCGCAGCCGGCGTTACACTTGCCGTGCTGCCGCCGGCCGAGCGCATATCGCTGCGCGCGCCGGAAGCCTCGATTGCGGCACTTTCGAAAGCGCTCGGCGTCGTCCTGCCACAAAGGCCGAAAACCTCGGCGGCAAAGGCCGGACGCACGGCCTTGTGGCTCGGGCCGGACGAATGGCTGGTCATCGACGAGAGCGGAAAAGATCCGCTCGCCGACTGCGCCAGCATTTCCGTACTGCATTCGGCGGTCGGCATCTCGCACCGCAACGTCGCCATATCGGTTACCGGTCCGGCTGCCGCGGCGACGATCAATGCCGGCTGCCCGCAGGATCTGTCGCTCGACGCCTTTCCGGTCGGGGCGGCGTCGCGTACCATTCTCGGCAAGGTCGAAATCGTGCTGTTGCGCACGGCGGCCGACGCGTTCCGCGTCGAATGCTGGCGTTCCTTTTCCGATTATGTCTTTACTTTTCTGTCGGAGGCAGCGCGCGACGCGGCAGCATAGGCATGTTCGCCGCGCCCGACCGTTCTGCGACAGCGAGCCGAGGGAGAATGCAAATGCCGCCGAACTCCGCGCCGAAGTCGCCGGTCAAGACGCCGGCCGTGCGCTCTTTCGAAGACGAGCAGCGCACTGGGACGGATATCGAAGAGGAACTCGAGGAAGGCCTCGAGGATACATTCCCGGCCAGCGATCCGGTGTCGATCACCGGAACGGCCATCCCCGGCGCACCGGCAAGACCCGGCAAGCCCAAAAGCGTGGTGGGACAGAAGCGCAAGAAGTGATCTGCGCGGGGTGACAAAAAGCAGGGCTGAGGCCGGCACGATGGGCGGCCGGAAATTGCTGCCGCCCTTTCGTTTCCTCACCGCGTATTGTCGCCGATCGGCTCAGAAGCTGCTTGGCACGATCCACGGGTCGATGCCGATGCCGAGCCTCGGGCCCTTGCTGCCGGCCTTGTGGGCCGCGGCATCGGCCTTTTCAAGCGATCCGGTCGGCGCGCAATCAAGCTTCGCACCGGTCTTGGTATCGATACAGGTCACTTCTTGCTTGCCTGACTGATTGCTGCCGGCAAATGCGGCGCCAGAGAGCGCCAGCAGGGCGGCGAGCGTGAGGATTGCCTTCTTCATCGTCGGTCTCCGGTTCAGCTATTGAATTTCTCGTACATGTACGACATTGCGTACAGATACGCCCTGGACTCCAGATGTTCAAGCAAAATCGTACGCGTACGGAGAATTGCCGAACGCTCGGCGCCGGGGCGCGGATCGTTCGGAGAAGATCCTGCAGATCGGGAGGAGCGCCGCTCTTCAGCAGTTGACCGGCGGCGTGAGCGGCGCAATCTCATGCGCGGCGATGGCTTCGAGCATGATGTCGCCGATCCGTGTGATGAACGTCGTCTGGTCGCCGAACGGGTAGAACGGGAAGGTGATCAGCAGCGAGATGGCGCCGTGGCCGACCGCCCACAGCATGGTGGCGATGGCGCGTGGATCGCCTTTGAGCCTGCCGGCGGCAACGCAGGCTTCGACCCTCGCGATCAGCACTTTCATCGCCGGGTTGCCGCTCTCCATTTCGGCGAAGGTCTTTCCGGCTGGCGGCCTGACTTTTTCGGTCATGAAGACGGTGCGGTATTCGTTGGGATTTTCCAGCCCAAAGGCGGCGTATTCGATAAGCACCGCCTTGAGCGCCTCGATCGGGTCGTCGGCCGTATGATTTGCGATGCGCCTGGCCAAGGTCTCGAAGGCATCCTCGGCCAGCGCGAACAGGATGTCCTGCTTGTCGGCGAAATAGGAATAGACCGACATCGGCGCATAGCCAACGCGCTTGGCGAGCTTGCGGATGGTGAGGCCGTCATAGCCTTCTTCCTGAACAAGCTTGTGCGCGGCGTCGACAAGGTCGGAACGCAGTTCGGCCTTTTGTTTTTCGCGGCGCTCCTGGACGCTTAGCTGCAACTTTCTACTGCCTTACGACTGATGGCTGGATGCAGCATATATACGCTGTACGGCGTCGGGCAAGGGTGGCACGAAGCAGAAGCTTGACTGTCGCATGGCTGGCGATCGCGCTCGGCTTCGCCATGGAAGCTCTCATTCTGACCGTCAGATTTGCGGCAGGTGCCTACCCCGTTACGACGCAGGTTCTGATCGAACTGGCGCAAGGCGTGACCTGGTCGTTCTTCGTCTGCGCCGGCGTCAGCCTCGGCACGGCGCTCACCAAGGTGCGAGCCTCGCTCGGTGGCCTGATCGGTGCGATTTCGGCGCCACTGGCGATGGGCATCGCCAAAGGGACGCAAAAGGTTATGGTCAGCGCGCTGGACGCGGCGGCAAAGCCGGCCATCCTGTCGCTCACGACGCTCGGTGTGCTGCGGGCGATCGAATACGGGCTGCTCGGCTGGACACTGGCGTCGCTGGCATCGAAGGAAGAACCGCGTCCGCTCCATTTCGCGCTGGCAGGCGCCCTGATAGGCGCGGTATTCGGCGGCGGCATCACGGTGCTAACCATCGAGACGGCCGCGGCAAATGACGCTGCTCTCGCAATGCCACAGGCGATCGCAACCGGCCTCAACGAGATCGTGTTCCCAATCGGTTGTTCACTGGTCGTCTACATTGCGCTGCAGGTCAGCCGTCACATGAAGTACGTCGCGGCCGAAGCTAAATAGATTTGGCACAGATAGATTTGGGCTTCTCCGCCCGAGAGAGTCAGACCGCTTCCGGCTGGCGTTCGATCAGCGTCAGCGTCAGCCAGCGCGCGGTCAGCGCCGGTTTTTTCGAGCCCTCGATCTCGATCGTCACGTCGTGCGCCGTCTGCACCCACCCCGACGGCCTGACCTTGACGTCGGCCAGCACGAAACGGGTGCGGATGCGCGAGCCGGTCTTCACCGGGGCCAGGAAGCGCAGCGAATCGAAGCCATGATTGACGCCCATCTTGCTGTTTTCCAGCGGCGGCATGGTTTCGAAGGTCATCGCCGACAACAGCGAAAGCGACAGGAAGCCATGCGCGATGGTGCCGCCGAACGGCGTTTCGCGGCTGGCGCGTTCCGGATCGCAATGGATGAACTGATGGTCGTCGGTGGCATCGGCGAACTGGTCGATCATGCGCTGGGTGACGACCCGCCATGGCGACACGCCGACTTCCTTGCCGACGTTGGCCAGAAGCACATCGAGACTGATCGGTTCCACGCTGATGTCCTCCATCTTCACCCCCGGCATTTCACTCGCCGGATGGCGTGCGTCTCATTCCTTGAACAATGTCAGCCCGTGTTGCACCGACTGCCCGCCATCGATCGGCAGGATGGCGCCGGTGACATAGCTGCCGGCCCGGCTGCACAAATAGAGCGTTGCGCCGGCAATGTCATCCGGTGCGCCGATGCGGCCGATCGGAACGTGGTTGCCGATATGTCTTGCCTGGTCCTCGGTGCCGGTGGCGAAGGCCGTCATCCGGCTCTGGAAAGGGCCAGGCGCAAAGGCGTTGACGGTGATGCCGCGGGCGGCGAATTCGATCGCCAGGATGTGTGTCAGGTGGTGAACCGCAGCCTTCGAGGCCGAGTAGGAGTAAGCGTCTTCGGCCAACGGCTGCGTGCCCATCACCGATCCAAGATTGATCACCCGGGCCGGGTCGGCGTCGCTGGCGGCGGCTTCGAGCAGAGGCAGCAATTCGCGCGTCAGGTGGAAAACCGCGGTGACGTTGACGCCGAACACCTTGGCCCAGGCATGGTAGGGAAAGCTTTCCAGCGGCGCGCCCCAGGAGATGCCGGCATTGTTGACCAGGATATGCAGCCGCTCGGTCCGCGCCCTGACCTCGGCCACAAGCGCCGCAATGCCGGCCTCGCTGGAGACGTCGCCGGCAAAACCTTCCGCCCGGCCGGAGGCGCCAAGTCCGTTCAACTCGCCGGCAACCTTGGCGCAGTCCTCGCCCTTGCGCGAGGCAATCATCACCGAGGCGCCGGCCATGACCAGAGCGGTCGCCGCCATGCGGCCGATGCCGGTCGCGGCGCCGGTGACCAGCGCTGTCTTGCCGGCGACTGAGAACAGCTCGTCCAGATAGCTCATCGTACCCTCCGCGCAGTTCACCGCGCTTTGGTTCAAGGAAGCGGCTTCACGTCGACAAGGCTAGCCGAACTTCGATCATGCTTGCCATGGGTAAAGTAGCTGGGGTGGGGCACATTTAGTGGCTGGATGGTTAAGCCCGAAATGCAAGGTGGTCATTCGGACGTGACATGGGTCGGATGAATGATGCGGCCGTGCCCGTTAGCGAGCACCTTGGTAAGCGGTTCATTTCGCGCGTGAACCAGTCGTCATTACTCCTCCGCCCAAGCCGCAGGCGGGTCTTGAGGAGTTGGGAGGTGGCCGAGCAGTGGGGCGGGACTGATATTCGTAGTCGTGGACGGGGACTATGCTGTCGGCGGGAAAGCCATGGGTAAGAAACAACGCACCGTCCTGCTGGCAGCGGTTGTTGCAACTGTCTTTGGCGTCCTTTTGCTGATCCTGATCCTGCAGATGATCAGTTTTTTATTGGACTAGAGCGAAGCGAAAGGCGTGCCTTTCCGGAGGGGCTCTACCGCAGGCTTTCCAGTTCGCGGATGCGTTTGGCGCCGTCGGCTTCGAGCTGCCTTGTGACCGCTCCGATCAGGGCTTCGGCAACGACGAAAAGCGCGGCGGATGAGTCCCAGGCCGAAGGCACGGCGGTGCGCCCGGCGATGACATGGCGGGCGAAGCGGGCGATCGGCGACAGCCACTGGTCGGTAAACAGCACGATCTGCACGCCGCGCTGGTTGGCCGTCTCGGCGAAACGGACCAGGCTGTCCTGATAGCGCCTGATGTCGAAGATCACCAGCACGTCGCGCTTCCCCATGTCGATCAGTCGGTCGCGCCAGACGCTTTCCTGCCCGCCGAGGTGAAAAACGTTGGGCTGGATGATGGCGAGGTGGGCGGCCATGTAGCGCGCCAGCGGGTCGGTGAAGCGGCCACCGATCAGGAATGTCTTGCCGCGCCGGTCGGCTAGCTTGGCGACGATGTCGGCAAGCTGCTTGTCCGAGAGGTGCCGGAATGTCTCGCGCATGTTGTCGAGGGTCGCTTCCAGCATCGGCGACACGGCGCTGCTGCCCTGGGAGGGGGGATTGAGCGTGCGCGAAGCCGGCGACTGCAATTGCGCCGCCAGTTCGTCTTGCAGCGCCGACTGGAATTCCGGATAGTTCTGGAAGCCGAGCCGGGCGACGAAACGCAGGATCGTGGGCGATGATACGCCGGCCGTAGCCGAGAATTCGGCGACCGTCTTCAGCCCGATCAGCGGATAGCTGGCGATCAGCGCTTGCGCTGCGCGCCGCTCGCCGGCCGGCATGGTGCCGATGCGGTCGGAGATCAGTTCGGCAATGCTCGAAACCATGCTTTTTCCCCACCCTGGCCGTGCCGTTAGCGCATTATCGAAATCGCGTTTGACAAAGCCGGCCAAACTGTATGAAATCATCCGCAGGGACGCAATGAGGCAAAATACGTAACATACGATACAGCGCTCCCCGGGGACAGCAGACAATGGAGACAGCACGGCCCGCCAGCCTTGCATCGCCTGAAACCGTAAGGGTGACGAACCCCGGCGGATCAAGCCCTTTCGTGCTGACCTGCGACCACGCCTCCAATTTCCTGCCACCGGAATTCGGAACGCTCGGCCTTGCCGCCGAGGAACTTTCCCACCACATCGCCTGGGATCCCGGCGCCTTGCCGGTGGCGCGCCGGATGGCCGAGGTGCTTGATGCGACGCTGGTCGAGACCTGCGTCTCGCGGCTCGTCATCGACTGCAACCGGCCGATCGACGCGCCGGACCTGATAGTGACGGTCAGCGCCAGCGAAAAAACCGTGATCCCGGCCAACCAGGGGCTTTCCGCCGACCAGCGGCAGGCGCGCATCGCTCTGGCGTGGCGGCCGTTTCACGAGAGGATCGCTGCAATCATCGACGAACGCCAGGCGGCCGGGCGAGAAACCAGACTGGTCTCGATCCATTCCTTCACGCCGGTATACAAGGGCAAGAGCCGGCCCTGGCACATAGGCATCATCCATGACGAGGATGGTCGGTTGGCGGCGCCGCTGATCGCGGCGCTGAAGCGGCTCGCCGGCGTCACGGTCGGCGTCAATGAACCCTATTCGCCGGCCGACCGCGTCTATTTCACACTGGAACGCCATGCCCGCTCGCGCGGGCTGGCCTGCGCAATGATTGAAATCCGCAACGACGAGATCGCCGGCGCAGCCGGGCAGCGGAAATGGGCGGATCTGCTCGCAGGTATTTTTCTCAATCTGGAGCCCGAAGCGGCCAAGGCCTCCAGACCAAGCGCAGTCGGAAAGTCAGTTCAATCGGCCAGCTAAGAAACCAAAGGGGACTTTAAAATGGTAGCACCGGGTTACAGCGAAGTTGACAAGAAGGAGGACCTGAAAGTTCTCCACGGAATGGGCTATGCTCAGGAACTGTCGCGAAGCATGAGCCGCTTCTCGAATTTCGCGATCTCGTTCTCGATCATCTGCATCCTCTCAGGCGGCATCAATTCCTTCGCGCAAGCGACGTCGTCCATCGGTGGCGCCGGCGCTGGCATCGGCTGGATCGTCGGGTGCATGGTTTCGGGATTTTTCGCGCTCGCCATGGCCCAGATCGCCTCTGCATTTCCGACCGCCGGCGGCCTCTATCACTGGGCATCCATCCTAGGGAACCGTTTCACTGGCTGGCTCACCGCATGGCTCAATCTGCTCGGCCTGATCACCGTGCTCGGCGCCATCAACATCGGTACTGCTTTCTTCTTCGTCGGAACGTTCGGGAGCTGGTTCGGCATTACCGGTACTCCGGGCGAGATTGTCGGATTTGTTGCCGTCATCACCGCGATCCAGGCGCTCTGTAATCACTTCGGCATCAAGCTGACCGCCATGCTGACTGACGCTTCCGGCTTCCTGATCCTTGGCGCAACAGCTGTGCTGATCATTGCCTGCCTAGTGTTTGCGCCCGCAATCGACATCACGCGGCTGTGGACCTTCACCAACTATTCGGGTGATGCCGGCGGCGGTGTCTTCCCACAGTCGGATTCCATGAGCTACCTGTTCCTGCTCTGCCTGCTGCTGCCGGTCTACACCATCACCGGATATGATGCGTCGGCGCATACTTCGGAAGAAACGCTGAAGGCAGCGCATTCCGTTCCGCGGGCGATCATTTCGTCCGTGCTCTGGTCGTCGCTGATCGGCTGGGCGATGGTCTGCGCGATCGTTCTGGCAATTCCGGACCTGGCGGAAGGCGCCAAGCAGGGTTGGAGCGTATTCTTCTCGACAATGGATGCAATCCTACCGGGCTGGCTGAAAGAACTGCTCTATCTGGCAATCCTGATCTCGCAGTTCCTCTGCGGCCTCGCCACGGTGACCTCGGCCTCGCGCATGCTGTTTGCGTTCTCTCGCGACGGCGGCATGCCGGTCGGTTCGGCCGGGCTCGCCAAAGTCAGCCCAACCTGGCGCACGCCGGTCAATGCCATCTGGACCGCTGCGATCCTCGAGATCATCTATGTCTTTCTTGCCCAGTTCATTTCGATCGGCGGCACCAACATCTACACCATCGTCGTCAATTCGACGCTGGTGTTCCTGTTCCTGTCCTTCACCATTCCGATCGCGCTCGGCATGACGGCTTTCGGAACGGCGAAATGGCCGAATCCCGGCCCATGGAATCTCGGCGCCGGCCTGTTCAAGCTGTTTTGCATCCTGTCGATCATCGGCATGGCGATCATCTTCTACATCGCCATCCAGCCGCCGAACGACAAGGTGCTCTATATCACCCTGGGCTTCATCGTGCTGACCGCGGTGCTTTGGTTCGGTTTCGAGAACCGCCGCTTCCAGGGTCCGCCCATCGGCGACCAGATCGCGAAGCGCCAGGCGGCGATAAAGGCAGCCGAGATAGCTGTCGGCGAGGCCGGCGCCTGACGCTCTCTGATGACCATGGCCGGCATCGTGCCGGCCATGGGTTTCCGTTTCCTTTTCAAAGTGACAAGCCCGAAACGACAAGCGCTGGAGTGCCAAAGGAATGGCCGGAAATTTCTCGTTCGATCAGTTGAAGCAAGCGGTCTCCAGCGGCGAGGTCGACACGGTGCTGGCCTGCATCGTCGATATGCAGGGGCGGCTCGCGGGAAAGCGTTTCCTGGCCCGTTATTTCGTCGATTCCGCGCATGACGAGACGCATGGCTGTAACTATCTCTTGGCGGCAGACATCGATATGGAACCGGTGCCCGGCTACAAGGCGGCGAGCTGGTCGAAGGGTTATGGCGATTTCGTCATGAAGCCGGACCTTGCGACGCTGCGGCTCGTTCCGTGGCTGGAGAAGACGGCGCTGGTGATCTGCGACGTGCTCGACCACCATACCCATGACGACCTGGCGCATTCGCCGCGCGCCATGCTGAAGAAGCAGGTCAAGCGGCTGCAGGATCGCGGCTATATCGGCTATTTCGCTTCCGAGCTCGAATTCTATCTGTTCAGCGAAACCTACGATTCCGCCCGCAAGAAGCACTGGCAGGGCCTCGAGACGGCATCGCCCTACATCGGCGACTACCAGATCGGCATCACCACCAAGGAAGAAGGCGTCATGCGCCGGCTGCGCAACGAGATGGAGGCGGCCGGCATCCCGATCGAGAATTCGAAGGGCGAGTGGGGGCCAGGCCAGGAAGAGATCAATGTCCGCTACGCCGAGGCGCTCGACATGGCCGACCGCCACGTCATCCTGAAGAACGGCGCCAAGGAAATCGCCGAGTCCGAAGGCAAGGCGATCTCGTTCATGGCCAAGTACAATTACGGGCTCGCCGGCAATTCCAGCCACATCCATAATTCGCTGTGGAGCGCCGACGGCAAGACGCCGTTGTTCTACGACAAAAATGCCGAGTGGACGCTGTCGACACTCGGCCAGCAATGGGCGGCCGGCCAGCTCAAATATGCCAAGGAATTCACCTGGTTCCTGGCGCCCTACATCAATTCCTACAAGCGCTTCCAGGCCGGCACGTTTGCGCCGACCAAGATCATGTGGAGCGAGGACAACCGCACCGCCGGCTTCCGTCTTTGCGGCGAGGGCACCAAGGGCATCCGCATGGAATGCCGCATCGGCGGCGCCGATTTGAACCCCTATCTGGCTTTCGCCGCGCTGATCGCGGCCGGGCTCGCCGGCATCGATGAAAAGCTTGAGCTGCAGAAGCCCTTCGTCGGCGATGCCTACCAGGCCTCGCAGCTGCCTGAAATTCCAAAGACATTGCGCGACGCCACCGCGACGCTGGCGGAATCGAAAATGCTGAGGCAAGCGCTCGGCGACGATGTGCTGGAACATTACGTCCACACGGCACACTGGGAACAGTTCGAGTACGACCGCCGGATTACGGACTGGGAACTGCACAGGGGGTTCGAGCGGTATTGAATAATCTGGCAACGTTGGCGCCGCTCCTCACCCTCAGCCTCTCCCGTGAAGAACGGGGGAGAGGGGGCCCGGCGCTGAGCTTGTCCCTTCTCCCCGTCAGTATACGGGAAAAGGTGCCGGCAGGCGGATGAGGGGCGGCGCTAACCAACGACATTATTGTAGAATGCGAGGACCCAAGGCATGACCGAAACGGTCAAGATAAAATCCCCCGTCGACGGTTCGATCTATGCCGAACGGCCTCTTGCCACCGACCAGGCGATCGGTGCCGCGGTCGAACGTGCCAAGGCGGCGCAGGAGAAGTGGGCTGAGACGCCGGTCATCGAGCGCGGCAAATACATGCTTGCCATGCTGGAAGCGCTGGTCGCCATGACCGACGAGATCGTGCCGGAGATCGCCTGGCAGATGGGCCGGCCGGTGCGCTATGGCGGCGAGTTCGGCGGCGTCAGGGAACGCGTCAGCTACATGGTCGAGATCGCCGAGGCGGCCCTGAAGCCGGTCATGGCCTCCAATCCGAAGGACGGCTTTCGCCGCTATGTGAAGAAGGTTCCGCTCGGCGTGGTCATGGTGATCGCGCCGTGGAACTATCCCTATCTCACCGCCGTCAACACCATCGTGCCGGCGCTGATGGCGGGCAGCGCTGTCATCCTCAAGCATGCGGCACAGACATTGTTGGTCGGCGAGCGGTTTCAGCAGGCGTTTGATAAGGCCGGCCTGCCCAAGGGCCTGTTCCAGAACCTCGTCCTGAACCACGCGCAGACCGAAAGGCTGCTCGGCTCCGGCAAGATCGACCATGTCAACTTCACCGGCTCGGTCGCCGGCGGCCGCGCCATCGAGAAGGCGGCGGCGGGCACCTTCATGACGCTCGGCCTCGAACTCGGCGGCAAGGATCCGGCCTATGTGCTGCCGGACGCAAAGATGGACCATGCCGTTGCCAATCTGGTCGACGGCGCTTTCTACAATTCCGGCCAGTGCTGCTGCGGCATCGAGCGCGTCTATGTGCATGAGACGGTCTACGATGAATTCGTCGAGGGCTTCATTGCCGAGACCAGGAACTACGTCGTCGGCAATCCGCTCGACCAGGCGACCACCATGGGGCCGATGGCGCAGGCGCGCTTCGCCGACCTGATCCGCGAGCAGAAGGCCGAGGCGTTGCGCAAGGGCGCCAGGGCGCACATCGATATGAAGGTGGCCAACGACAGGCAAGGTTCGCCCTATCTGGCGCCGGAAGTGCTGACCCAGGTCGACCACCAGATGAGCGTCATGCGCGAGGAAAGCTTTGGCCCGATCGTCGGCATCATGAAGGTGCGCAACGACGAGGAGGCGATCGCGCTGATGAACGACAGCCCCTATGGGCTGACGGCCTCGATCTGGACGCGCGACATTGAGCATGCGGCGGCGATCGGCGATCTTGTCGAGACCGGCACCGTGTTCATGAACCGCTGCGACTATCTCGACCCGGCGCTGGTCTGGACCGGCGTCAAGGACACCGGCAAGGGCGCGGCACTGTCGGCCATCGGCTACGACAATCTGACCAGGCCGAAATCATACCATCTGCGCGAGGTGATCTAAGGTGGCGATCGACAGGCATGCGATCGCTGTTGAGGGGGAGTAATGGCGGATACACAACAATCGGCGCTGCCAGATGGTGAGGGTCCCGAGGGTATCGGCGGATGGCTTGTCCTGCCGATGCTCGGGTTGATGCTCACGCCGATACTGGGGTTGGTACAACTGCACAATACCGACTATCTCGGCTTCGACTGGCAGGCCTTCAGTTTTTCTCAAGGTGCGCTGCTCGTTGCCGAACTGGTGACAGCAGGCGTTCTAAGCCTTACAGCCCCGGTCCTGTTATTGTTCTTCATGTTCAAGCGCTGGGAGATATTCCCGGGCTGGTACATGATTTGGGCAGTCGCGATGCCGGTATATGCCATCCTCGACCCATGGGCTGCGCATCTGGTTTTTCGCGAGAGCTTTCCAACCTTGGCTGATGCGTTCGACAGCGAAACGATGCGCGGAATTTACCGTTCCGTCTGGGCCGCAGCCATCTGGATTCCGTACATGATGCGGTCAGACCGTGTGGCCAATACCTTTGTGAATTGACGACATCCGAGAGCACGAAAGCAGTCAAGAAGGTCGAAATGACAAAACTCGTTTCCAAATGGAATTACCCGACGACCGTCCGCTTCGGCGCCGGACGCATCAAGGAGCTGCCGGAGGTGCTGGCGGCGACCGGCATCAAGCGGCCGCTGTTCGTCACCGATCCGGGACTGGCCAGGCTGCCGGTGGTGGCCTCGACCCTGAAGATCCTCGACGACGCCAAGGTGCCCTATGGCGTATTTTCCGAGGTCAAGCCGAACCCGGTGGATTCCAACCTGACCGCCGGCATTGCCGTGTTCAAGAAGGGCAAGCATGACGGCGTCATTGCCTTTGGCGGCGGCTCGGCGCTCGACCTCGGCAAGCTGATCGCCTTCCAGGCCGGGCAGACCCGGCCGGTCTGGGATTTCGAGGACGTCGGCGACTGGTGGACACGCGCCGATGCCGATGCGATCGCGCCGATCATCGCCGTGCCGACCACCGCCGGCACCGGCTCGGAAGTCGGCCGCGCCGGCGTCATCACCAATGAAGCGACCCATACCAAGAAGGTCATCTTCCATCCAAAGCTCTTGCCGGCGATCGTCATTGCCGATCCGGAGCTGTCGGTCGGTATGCCGGGCTTCATCACCGCCGGCACCGGCATGGATGCGCTCGCTCACTGTCTCGAAGCCTATTGCGCGCCGGGCTATCACCCGATGGCCGACGGCATCGCCGTGGAAGGCATAAGGCTGGTCTTCGAAAACCTGCCGAAAGCCTATGCCAACGGCAAGGATCTGGTCGCCCGCGCCAACATGATGAGCGCCGCTGCCATGGGAGCGGCCGCCTTCCAGAAAGGGCTTGGAGCGATTCATTCGCTGTCGCATCCGATCGGCGCGCTCTACGATAGCCACCACGGCATGACCAACGCCGTGTTCATGCCCTACGTGCTGGCCTTCAACCGCGAGGCGATCGAGCCGCGCATCGCCCGGCTTGCCGCCTATTGCGGCATCAAGGGCGGCTTCGACGGTTTTGCCAAGGCGATCATCAAGCTGCGCAAGGAGCTCAAGGTGCCGCATGCGCTGCCCGGCCTGATCAAGGGGCTCGACATGGACAAGAAGCGCAAGGGCCTGATTGCCGACATGGCGGTGGTCGATCCGACCGCCGGCGGCAACCCGGTCAAGCTGACCAAGAAGGCGGCGCTGACGCTGCTCGAAAACGCCATCGCCGGCACCGTCTGAGACAATTTTCGCATCGGAAATCGACTTGGGAAAAGAGGCAAAGGAAAGGGGGAAAGATGAAAGGCAAGATCGAAACTAGTTAGCCGGAAAAAGAATCGCGGAGCGATTGCTACAGCCGGTTAAAAAGAGTTTACTTTTTCATACTGCGGGGCATCGCTTTCACAAAGCTTTCATCTGGCTGTCACACGAAAACGATACCGCATCGCAGGCGTCCAACGGCGTCAGTTCAACGGAGAGAACACATGTTCAAATTCACGGGAAAACTGCTTTCCCTTTCGGCCGTCGCCCTGATGGCGACCTCTGCCATCTCGTCGGCCCAGTCCATGGATGAACTGGTCGCCGCAGCCAAGGCTGAAGGCCAGCTCACCACCATCGCGCTGCCGCATGACTGGTGCGGCTACGGCGCGGTCATCGACGGCTTCAAGGCAAAATATCCGGGGATCACCGTCAACGAGCTCAACCCCGATGCCGGCTCCGGCGACGAGGTCGAGGCGATCAAGGCCAACAAGGACAACAAGGGCCCGCAAGCGCCCGACGTCATCGACGTCGGCCTGAGCTTCGGCCCGACCGCCAAGAAGGATGGCCTGATCCAGGCTTATAAAGTATCAACCTGGGACTCGATCCCGGACAGCGCCAAGGATGCCGAAGGCTTTTGGACCGGCGACTACTACGGCGTGCTTTCGTTTCTGGTGAACAAGGACCTGGTCAAGGAAGCGCCGGCCGACTGGGCCGATCTGCTGAAGCCGGAATTCGCCAATACCGTGGCGCTCGCCGGCGACCCGCGTGCTTCGAACCAGGCCATCCAGGCAGTCTATGCCGCCGGCCTTTCCGGCGGTGCGGCTGCCGGCGAAGCCGCCGGCACGGCTGGTCTCGACTTCTTCAAGAAGCTCAACGCCGCCGGCAATTTCGTGCCGGTCATCGGCAAGCCCGCGACGCTTGCTCAAGGCCAGACGCCAATCCTGGTGACCTGGGATTATAACGCGCTTGCCGGCCGTGATACGCTGAAGGGCAATCCGCCGGTCGACGTCGTCGTGCCGAAGACCGGTGTCGTCGCCGGCGTCTATGTTCAGGCGATCAGCGCCTATGCGCCGCACCCGAATGCTGCCAAGCTGTGGCTGGAATATCTCTATTCCGACGAAGGCCAGATCGGCTGGCTGAAGGGCTATTGTCACCCGATCCGCTTCAACGACCTCGCCAAGAATGGCAAGCTCCCGGCTGACGTGATGGCCAAGCTGCCGCCGGCCGAGTCCTATGCAGCCGCGGTGTTCCCGACGCTCGACGAGCAGGGCAAGGCCAAGGAAGCCATCACCAAGAACTGGGATGCCGTCGTCGGCGCCAACGTCAAGTAAGACTTGAGATCAGCCGGGCGGCTTAGATCGCCGCCCGGCATACCTCCAGGACGGTAGCCGGCGCATGACCGATATCTCGTTGTCCGATCACGCTGTTGCCGGGAAGACCGCGCCTCCTGCCGACGCCCGCAGCATGCGGCTGCCGACGCAATGGCTTGGCGTTGCGCCTTTCTTCATCTTCGCCATCATGTTCTTGATCCTGCCGACGCTCTATCTGATGCTGGGCGCATTCCGGAACGATGCCGGCGAATTCACTTTCGAAAACATAGCCGCCTTGGCGCAGCCGTCGATCGTTGCCGCCTACTGGATCTCAATCAAGGTCAGCCTCGCCTCGTCGCTGATCGGTGCTTTCGCGGGACTTGCCATTGCCATCGCCATCGTGCGCGGCGGGCTGCCGGAGTGGATACGCTCGGCGACACTGACCTTTTCCGGCGTGGCCTCCAATTTTGCCGGCGTGCCGCTGGCCTTCGCCTTTCTCGCGACGCTCGGCCGGCTCGGGCTCGCCACGGTGCTGCTCAACGTCTTGGTCGGCTTCAACATTTATGCCCATGGTTTCAACATCCTGTCGTTCTGGGGCCTGACGCTGACCTATGTCTATTTCCAGATCCCGCTGATGGTGGTGATCATCGTGCCGGCGATCGATGGGCTGAAGAAGGAATGGGGCGAAGCGGCGGCAACGCTTGGCGCGACCCAGGCGCAGTTCTGGCGCATGGTCGTCATTCCGGTGATCTGGCCAAGTTTCCTCGGCACCGTCATCCTCTTGTTCGCCAACGCCTTCGGTGCCATCGCCACCGCTTACGCTCTGACCGGCTCCTCGCTTAACATCGTCCCTATCCTGCTCTACGCGCAGATCCGCGGTGACGTGCTGCACAATGCCCATCTCGGCTACGCCATCGCCTTCGGCATGATCGTCATCACTGGGCTGGCCAATGTCTTCTACATCTGGTTCCGGACGCGCTCTGAGAGGTGGCTCAAATGAAGTCCGGCAGATTCTGGGCCTGGATCGTCTTCGCGCTGGGCGCGGCCTATTTCTTCATTCCGCTGATCGCGACCGTGGAATTCTCCATGCGCATGCGGCGCGGCGCGTATTCCTTCGATGCCTATCAGGTCGTGCTCGGCGATCCCCGCTTCCAGGCGACCTTCATCTATTCGGTGGTCGCAGCCATCTGCACCATCGTCCTTGGCGTGCTGGTGGTGGTGCCGGCGGCGTACTGGATTCGTCTGCGGCTGCCGCAGATCAGGCCCGTCGTCGAGTTCATCACGCTGCTGCCGCTGGTCATTCCGGCCATCGTTATCGTCTTCGGCTACATCAGAATGTACGGGTCGAACTCACCGCTGCCGTTCCTGGCCAGCGAGACAGGAGCCAATGCCTTGCTGGTCATCGGTTATGCGACACTGGCGCTGCCCTATATGTATCGTGCCGTCGACACCGGGCTTCGCACAATCGACGTACGGACACTGACCGAGGCGGCGCAGATCCTCGGCGCCGGCTGGGGCACGATCATCACTCGGGTCATCCTGCCCAACGTGCTGATCGCGGTGCTGTCGGGCGCATTCCTGACCTTCGCCATCGTCATCGGCGAATTCACCATGGCCAGCCTGCTCAACCGGCCTGCTTTCGGACCCTATCTGCAGAACGTCGGCGCCAATCGCGCCTATGAGCCGGCGGCGCTTGCCATCATCGCCTTTGCCATTACCTGGGGCTGCATGTCGCTGATCCAGATCCTGTCGCGCTTCGCGCCGCGATCGGCGAACCGTCCGAACTGACCCGAAGGAAAAAGCCATGGCCGAGCCATTCCTCTCAATCCAGCATGTGCAGAAATCCTTCGGCGCCGCCATTGTGGTGCAGGATTTCAACCTCGACGTCGAGCCGGGCGAATTCGTCTCCTTTCTCGGACCGTCGGGCTGCGGCAAGACGACGGTGCTGCGCATGGTCGCCGGTTTCGAAGAGCCATCCGCCGGCAAGATCGTCGTGGCCGGCAAGGACGTCACCCGGCTCAAGCCCAACCAGCGCAACATCGGCATGGTGTTCCAGGCCTATGCGCTGTTTCCGAACCTCACCGTGGCGCAGAATATCGGCTTCGGGCTGAAGGTCGCCGGTATGCCGAAGGCCGATGCCGACAGGCGCGTTGCCGAGATGCTCGACATCATCAAGCTGCCGCAGATGGGCGACCGCTATCCCTACCAACTGTCCGGCGGCCAGCAGCAGCGCATCGCGCTGGCGCGGGCGATTGCGCCCAAGCCGAAACTGCTGCTGCTCGACGAGCCGCTGTCGGCGCTCGATGCCAAGGTGCGCGTGTCGCTGCGCGAGGAAATCCGCTCGATCCAGAAGAAGCTCGGCATCACCACCATCTTCGTCACCCACGACCAGGAAGAGGCGCTGTCGATCTCCGACCGCATCGCCGTCATGTATGGCGGCAAGGCCGAGCAGGTCGGCACGCCGTTCGAGATCTACAACCGGCCGGCAACCAAATTCGTCGCCAATTTCGTCGGCACGCTGAACGTGCTCGAAGGCACGGTCACCGACGCCGCTTCGGGCAAGGTGCGCGTCAACTCGCAAGAGGTCTCGCTCAAGGGCAAGCTCAACGGCTCGAAATCCGGCGACACGCTGTCGCTGGCGTTGCGGCCCGAGGCGATCTCGCTCGGCCGACACCCCGGCCGCGATTCCAGCCTTTGGGGCGAAATCGCCGAGGTGCATTTCCTCGGCTCGGTCATCCGGGTTCGCGTCGGCATCGGCGGCAGCACGGTCTCGCTCGACACGTTCAACAGTCCGGCCACACCGCCGCCGGCCGTCGGCGAAAAGGCCGAGATTTCGTTCTCGTCGGGCGACATGCTGGTGCTGCATTAGGAGAAGAGTGAATAGTGAACAGTGAATAGTAAGAATGCGCTTTACGCGCCGAAATTCCTCTGCACGCAGCCATTCACCATTCACCATTCACCATTCACCATTCACCAGCAGCCAAAGCCGTCGTCGTTTTTGCAGTGCCAATCGCCCGGCTTCACCGCTACGATAAGGCATGGCGCTTTTTGAACTCACCCTTGTCCTGCTTCTCATCGCGGTCGCCCTGACCGCGCTGTCGCGGCGTCTGCAGATTCCCTATCCGTCATTGCTGGCGCTGGCCGGCGCCGGCATCGCCTTCCTGCCGTTTGCCCCGACCATCGAGATCGACCCGGGGCTGGCGCTCGCTCTGTTCATCGCGCCGGTTCTGCTCGACGCGGCCTATGACACGTCGCTGCGCGATCTCAACCGCTACAAGGTTTCGCTCATCCTGCTGGCGCTTGGCGCCGTCATCTTCACCACCGTGACGGTCGCGCTGGTCGGCTGGACGATGGCAGGCTTGCCCATCGCCGCCGCCATAGCGCTCGGCGCGATCGTAGCGCCGCCCGATGCGGTGGCGGCGGCGGCCGTGCTCGGACAGTTCAAGGTGCCGCACCGCATCACCGCCATCCTGGAAGGCGAGAGCCTTCTCAACGACGCCACGGCGCTGCTGATCTACAGGATGTCGGTTTCCGCAGCCGCCGGCACCATCCTGTTGAGCAGTGCCGTTCCAATGATCCTGCTGTCGACGGTCGGCAGCCTTGCCGCAGGCTATGTGCTCGGCCGGTTGTCTCTCGCCATACTCGGCCGCATCGACGACCCGGCGAGCGGCACCGTGGTGCAATTCGCCTCAACCTTCGGCGTCTGGATCCTGGCCGACAGGATAGGGCTTTCCGCCATCATCACGATCGTCGTCTACGCCATGACGATCGCACGTACATCGCCGCGCCGCATGCCGGCAAGGAATCGTGTCAGTTCCTACTCGGTCTGGGAGACGGCGGTGTTCGTGCTCAACGTGCTGGCCTTCGTTCTGATGGGCCTGCAAGCGCGGTCCATCGTCGGCCGACTTGCCGAGCAAGGACAAAGCGAGGCGTTCGTCTTTGCCCTGGCTGTGCTGGCCGTCGTCATCGTATCGCGGCTCGTCTGGGTTCTGGGCTGCGGCGCGATCCTCAGAGCGCTGGCACGTCTGGGCGACGAGGACAGGCGGAAGGACGCACCGACATTCCGCGGCGGCGTGCTCATCGGCTGGTGCGGCATGCGCGGCCTGGTGACGCTTGCGGCAGCCTTCGCCTTGCCGGCCGACTTTCCGGGCCGTGATCCGATCGTGCTCGCCGCTTTCACGGTCGTGCTCGGCACATTGGTGCTGCAAGGCGTCAGCCTGAAACCGTTGCTGCTTCTGCTCAATCTCGACCTCGACCGGACGGTCGACCGGGAGGTGGCGCAGGCGCGCGTCGCCATCATGCAGGCGGCGCTGGACGTGCTCAGCGGCAAGACATCGAGCGCGGCCGGGGCGGTGCGAGAGCAATATGCCGCCCAGCGCGCCATCGCCGAAAACCCCGAGGATGCCCAGGCGGCGACCGAGTATGACAGATTGCGTCTCTACGCCATCAAGAGCCAGCGCGATGCGCTGGAGCGTTTGCGCATCGACGGAACGATCGGCGACGAAGCCTACCACCGCCTTGAGGAAGAAATCGACTGGTCGGAACTGGCAGCATCCCCGCCCGGTCGGTTCCAGCCGCTGACCACTTAGCATCTGGCCCAAGCTCCCTCCGCCCGGCTGCACATTGCAAGGCTGTCAGCGAACGGCTACTGCCAGCAGGAAACTGAGCCGGATAAGCAATGAAGCTGGTCAGCTATAACATCCAGTACGGCTTCGGCAGCGATGGCCGCTACGACCTGGCGCGTTGTGCCAAGGTCGTGGCCGGCGCCGACATCATCGCCTTGCAGGAGGTGGAACGGCACTGGTTGCGCAGCAACGAGGACGACCAGCCGGAACTTCTTTCGCAATTTCTGCCCGACTACCATTGGGTCTACGGGCCGGCCTTCGACATGGATGCCAGCCACCGGCGTGAAGGCCGCATCGTCAACCGGCGGCGGCAATTCGGCACCATGGTTCTGTCGAAGCTTCCGATCGTCTGGTCGCGGCTGCATACGCTGCCGCTCAGGCGCACGCTGCGGCCGCTCAACACCCGCAATGCCGCACTCGAATGCATGATCCGCACCCCTGCCGGTCCGGTGCGGGTGCTGTCGTTGCATCTGGCGCATATCGCGGCCGAGGAGCGGCTGGAGCAGATCGACTATTTGCTCGCCGAGCATCGCCGTGCGCCGTCCGAGGGCGGCCCATGGAGCGGCGCCGACGACGAGCCCGCGCGCAACTGGAGCAATGGCGAACAGGAGCCAGAAAACCCCGTAGCGGCGATCTGGTTGGGCGACTTCAACATGGAGCCGGACAGCGCCGAGTACCGGCGCATTGTCGGCAGCGCGCCCTATCATCGCGGTGCCGCCTATCTCGACGGTTTTGTCGATGTCGCCGCCGTCGCAATGGAACCGACAGCGGATTTCCACACCCATGTGAAGACTATCGATGGCAGGCTGGCAAAGCGCCGGCTCGACCATTGCTTCGTCGGCGGCATGTTTGCCGGGCGCGTGCGCTCGGTCAGCGCCGATATCGGCCAAATCGCTTCCGACCATTTTCCGCTCTGGGTCGATATCGACCTGGAGACGCCGATCGTCATCGGGACGGGCGGCGGATGAACCGCCGATGAGCCTGTTTGTCTTTTTCGCGGTGCTCGCCGCCGCTTCCATGCATGCGATCTGGAACGCGCTGGTGAAGGTCCATCTCGACCGTTTCCTGTCGATCACACTGATGACGCTCGGCATGGGTGCCGCTGCGCTCGTGACATTGCCTTTCGTCGAGGTGCCGAAGCCGGAAGTGTGGCCATACATCCTCGCCTCGGTTGTCTTCCACATGGGCTACAGGACGTTCCTGATCGGCGCCTACAAGGCCGGCGATTTCGCCCAGACCTATCCGCTGGCGCGCGGCACCGCGCCATTGCTGGCCGCTTTGGGGGGCGTTGTGGTGGTTGCCGAGATGCCGGCGCCGCTCGCCATTCTCGGCATCCTCTTGTTGTCGGCGGGCACGCTGGTGCTGTCGTTTCGCGGCGGCGCGCATCTGGAGAAATTGAACCTGCGCGCCGTCGGCTTCGCGCTGGGCACATCGATCTTCATCGCCAGCTACACGCTGTCGGACGGCAGCGGCGCGCGGCTGGCCGCCACCGCGTCGAGTTATGCCGCCTGGCTGTTCGTCTGCGATGCGCTGTGGGCGCTGGTGCTATGCGTCGTCTTTCGCGGCCCACAGGCGCTGCCGGTGCTGGCGCGCGACTGGAAGGCCGGAATCTATACCGGCGTGCTCAGCGGCGGCGCCTACTGGATCGTGATGTGGGCGATGACCAAGGCGCCGATCGCCTCGGTGGCGTCGCTGCGCGAAACATCGATCCTGTTCGCCATGATGATCTCGGTGTTCGCGCTCGGCGAGAAGATGACGGCATGGCGAGGTGCCGCGGTGCTTAGCATCGTTGCCGGCGTCGTTGCGCTGAGAATGGGATAGTCACGCGATCTCCAGGTCAAACACCATCAGCCCGTCGGTGCCGCCTTCGAGCGCCGCGACCAGTTTTGCGCCGGCTCGCTGATGCGCTTCATGCTCCAGATAGGCATCGCGTGCCGCAGCGTCGCGAAAGTCGATGGTGAAGCCGTGCGTGAAGCCGCGGGCGAAGGGTTCCGGGCTGGTATTAGCGCTGAATTCGACCTTGCCCATGCCGTCGATCACGGCCCGCAACGCTTCGAGATCGGCATGGATTGCCGCGCGCTCGGCGTCGGCGGCATCGTTGCGAAATCTGACGAAGACACAGTGCCTGATCATTCTTTGTCCCTCATGCCGCTCGGTTGGTGGAAAACACCGCCGGCGGCAGCGGCTCGCGGCCAAGGATCAGATCGGCGCCTTTTTCGCCAACCATGATCGTCGGGGCATTGGTGTTGGAGGAGGGGATGCGCCGCATCACCGAGGCGTCGCAGACGCGCAGGCCCTCGATACCGCGCAGCCTGAGATCTGGCGTTACCACGCTCATCGCATCGTGGCCCATTCGGCAGGTGCCGACCGGGTGGTGGTCGGTCTTGGAACTGCGGCAGGCGTAGTCGAACAGCTCGTCGCCGCTCTGCAGGTCGGGTCCCGGCAGTACCTCGCGCAGTACATAGGGCTGCAGCGCTTTCTGCCGCATGATCTCGCGCGCCAGCCTCAGCCCCTTGATCGACATGTCGCGGTCATAGGGATCGGACCAATAGTTCGGATCGATCAGCGGGCGGTCGGCCGGGTCGGCACTGTTCAGCCGCACGGTGCCGCGCGAGCGCGGGCGCAGGAAGGCCGAGTTCAGTGTCACGCCCGGATTGTTCAGCTTCTCGACGCCGGCCTCGATGCCGGAGCCGAGGCCGAGATGCAGCTGGATATCGGGAGAGACGGCGGTCGGATCGGCGTACCAGAAGCCGCCGGTCTCGAACAGGCTGGAGGCTACCGGGCCTTTCTTCAGGAGCAGATACTGCAGGCCGGCCCAAGCCGTCCAGTGCAGCTTGGCGTAGTTGTCGTAGGTGTGATCGCCGGTGCATTCGGCGATGACGAACAGGTCGAGATGATCCTGCAGGTTGGAGCCGACGCCGGGCAGATCGTGCACCGGTGTCACGCCGACCGCCTTCAGATGGTCGGCCGGGCCGATGCCCGACTGCAGCAAAAGCTTCGGCGAGCCGATGGCGCCGGACGAGACGATCACCTCGCGCTCGGCGCGCAGGATCGTTGGCTGGCCGCCCGGCCTGTCGACGATCTCGACGCCAACGGCGCGGCCCTTGTCGACGACGATGCGTGTCACCAGAACGCCGGTCCTGACGGTGAGATTCTTTCGCTCGCGGATCGGCCGGAGATAGGCGACAGAGGCGGAGGAGCGCTTCGCGTCCTTCTGCGTCAGCTGATAATAACCGACGCCCTCCTGGGCTACCCCGTTGAAGTCGGGATTGAAGGGGATGCCCATCTCCTGTCCGGCACGGAAATAGGCCTCGCAGATCGGCAGCGGCGCGATCGGGTTCGATACGCCGAGCGGGCCTTGGTCGCCGTGGAAATCGTTGGCATAACGCTGGTTGTTCTCGGCGCGCTTGAAATAGGGCAGCACGTCGCGATAGCCCCAGCCGGCAAGGCCTTCTTCCTTCTCCCAGGCGTCGTAGTCGCGGGCGTTGCCGCGCGTGTAGATCTGGGCGTTGATCGAAGAGCCGCCACCGATCACCTTGGCCTGCGTGTATCGGAAGACACGGTCCTGCATGTGCTTTTGCGGCACCGTCGACCAGCCCCAGGCGGCGATGCCCTTGGTCATCTTGGCGAAACCGGCCGGCATGTGGATCAACGGATGCCAGTCCTTGCCGCCGGCTTCGAGCAGCAGCACCTGATGCGACGGATCTTCGCTCAGCCGGTTGGCGAGTACGCACCCGGCCGGGCCGGCGCCGACGATTATGTAGTCGGTCATGGCATCACCTGTTCATAGCCTCGGCACCGACAGCGCGCCGTCGATATTGATGACCGAGCCGGTCGAAAAGCCGAACTTGCCGCCGGCGAGCGCCGCCACGGCGGTACCGATATCTTCGCTCTCGCCCCAGCGCATCGCCGGCACCAGCCCGCCGTCGATCAGCCCGTCATATTTGGCGGTCACACCGGCGGTCATGTCGGTGCGGATGATGCCCGGGCGCACCTCGAACACGGCGATATTTTCGGCGGCGAGCCGCAGTGCCAGGTTCTTCACCCACATCGAAAGCCCAGCCTTGGAGATGCAGTAATCGGAACGTTCCGGCGAGGCCATGGCGGCGCTGACCGAAGTGATGGTGATGATCGATCTCGCACCATCGCTTGGCAGGCCGAGCATCGCTTTGGCGACGGCCTGGCTGAGGAATACGGTGCCGCGCAGATTGATGCCGAGCACCCGGTCGAAATTTTCCGGCTTGAGCTCGAGCAGATCGCCGCGCAGGACAGTGCCGATGCCGGCATTGTTGACCAGGCAGTCGATGCGGCCGAAGGCGCTTGTCGCGGCATCAATCAGCGCTGCGTGGCCGTCGAGGTTGGCGATGTCGCAGCTGACATAGGCGAATTTCGCGCCGCGCCCGGTGATGTCGGCGGCGAGCCCGTCTGCGGCTTCGTCAGCAAGGTCGGCGACCAGAATATCGAAGCCGGCGCTGGCCAGCGCCTCGGCACAGGCAAGGCCGATGCCGCGCGCGCCGCCGGTGACGATCGCTGCCGGGCGGCTCATGTTGCGAGCTCCGTCTTGCGGATATGGTCGGCGACGCGCAGCGCCTGTGCGGCGATCGACAGCGCCGGATTGACGGCGGCCGAATTCGGCAGGAAGCCGGCATCGACGACGAATAAATTGCTGTGGTCGAAGGAGCGGCAGAACGGATCGAGCGGCGAGGTCGCTGGATCGTTGCCCATCTTCACAGTGCCGCATTGGTGCGAGGGCGTGCGCTTGTCAAACGGACGCGACAGGACGATCGGATAGCCGCAGGCGCGGAAATTCTCGCGCATCACCTTGGTCAGTCCGTCGAGCGACTGCATGTTGGAGCGCCGCCACTGCATGACGATGTCCTTGCCGTCGATCATGATGCGGCTCTCGGGATCGGGCAGGTCCTCGCACATCAGATACCAGTCGACGGCGTGGCCGGCCATGAAATCGAGCGCGAATTTGGGCGCGCGCCTGACATTGGCCTTGAGGATGTTGCCGTCGATCTTGCCGAGGAGCTGGACATTGCCGAGCGGCTTGCCGCCCTTGCCGTCGGACAGATAATAATCGTTCAGCATCAGCGTCTTCTGGTAGACGGATTTGTTCCGGCGGCGTGGATCGATCGCCAGCATGGCGCTCGAATTGTGGTTCATGAAGTTGCGGCCGACCTGGTCGGAGCGGTTGGCCAGGCCTTTGCCGCCGCCTCTGCCCTGAGGGGTGGGCGAGCGCAGCAGGATGGCGGCGGAATTGACTGCGCCGGCCGATAGGATGACCAGCTTCGGCGCGACTTTCTTCAGCGCACCGTTCTGGCGGTAATGGACGGTCTCGATCGTCCTGGCGTCCGGCGATGCCTCGAGATATTCGACATGGGCGCCGGTCTCAAGCCGGATATTCTGATCGGCAAGGGCTGCTGCCAACGGCCCGGATTGCGCGTCGATCTTGCCGGTCCCGGTGTTGGGAAACGCGTCCCACGACGTGCTGCCATCTCTCAGCCAGGCTTCGATGTCGACGCCGAGCGGCAGCGATGCCGGATGCAGGCCTAGGCTCTTCAACTCGGCGCGCGCACGCGCGATCGGCGGCTCGTCTGGTACCGGCCCGAAAGGGTAGGGCGTCGAGTGGAACGGCTCGGTCGGGTCTTCGCCGAGTGCACCGCGCACGTGAAAAAGCTGCTCGGCCTTGGAATACCAGGGTTCGAATTCCTCATAGGAAAACGGCCAGGCCGGCGAGATGCCGCCATAGTGCTCCATCTCCGAAAAGTCTTCCCTGCGGTAGCGGATCAGCACAGCGCCGTAGAATTTCGAATTGCCGCCGACATAGTAGTAATTGCCCGGGTTGAAAGGCGCTCCGCCGGCCTCAAGCCACATCTCCTTCGGTCGATAATGGCCGTCGACGAAGATCGCGCGGGTGTCGCGTGTGTGCGGCGTTGCTGGCAGTGATTCGCCGCGCTCCAGCATCAGGATCGAGGCGCCACCGCCGGCAAGGCCGGAGGCGATCGTGGCGCCGCCTATGCCGGAGCCGATGATGACGATGTCGGGATTTGTCATGGCCGTTAGACGATGCGTTTCTCGGTCGCCGGATCGAAGAACACCGCCTTGGTCAGGTTGAAGGCGAGCGGCGTGACCGTGCCGGGCTGGATTTTGGCATCGGCGCGCAGCCGCGCCACCACCGCCTTGCCGCCGAGATTGGTGACCGCGAACGTATCCGAGCCGGCCGGCTCGATGACCTCGATGTGACAGTCGGCGCGGGCGATGTTCGAGGCGTTGCGTTCGGCACCCTCGGGATCGGTCAGTGCTTCCGGGCGGACGCCGAAGATGATCGGTTTTCCCTGGAATGCCGACAGGCCGGCCGGCGCATTGCCCAGCGGCAGCGAGATCGGCTGGCGCGCCTCGCGCTCCATGACGACGGAGAAGCCGCTGCCGTTGCTGCCGATCGTCGCCGGGATCAGGTTCATCGCCGGCGAGCCCATGAAGTCGGCAACAAACAGGTTGACCGGATTGTTATAGATTTCGGCTGGCGTGCCGAACTGCTGCACCTCGCCGTCGCGCATCACCGCGATCTTGGTGGCCAGCGTCATCGCCTCGATCTGGTCGTGGGTGACGTAGACGATGGTAGTGCCGGTGGTGGCGTGCAGGCGCTTGATCTCGATGCGCATGTCGACACGCAGCTTGGCATCGAGATTGGACAAAGGCTCGTCGAACAGGAACAGCTTTGGATCGCGCACCAGCGCCCGGCCCATGGCGACGCGCTGGCGCTGGCCGCCGGAGAGCTGGCTTGGCTTGCGCTTCAGCAAATGGCCGATCTGCAGGACCTTCGCCACCTTGTCGATCGCCTTCTGGCGCTCGCCGGCCGGCACGCCGCGCATCTCCATGCCGAAGGCGATATTGCCGGCAACCGTCATGTTCGGATAGAGCGCGTAGCTCTGGAAGACCATGGCGATGTCGCGCTTGGAGGGGTGGAGATCGTTGATCGTGCGTCCGTCGACGCGGATTTCCCCTTCGGTGATGGTTTCCAGGCCGGCAATAGTGTTGAGCAGCGTGGACTTGCCGCAACCGGAAGGCCCGACCAGCACGAGGAAGCCGCCCTTTTCCAGGTCGAGGTCGATGCCTTTCAGGATCTCGACCGCTCCGAAACGCTTCTTCAGCCCGTCAATTTCCAGAAAAGCCATTCGATTATCCTTTGACGGCGCCGGCCATCAGGCCGCGCACGAAATAGCGGCCGGCGAGCACGTATACGAGGAGCGTCGGCAGCGCGGCGATCATCGCCGCCGCCATGTTGACGTTGTATTCGACGACGCCGGTCGAGGTGTTGACGACATTGTTCAGCGCCACCGTCATCGGCATCACGTCGCCTGAGCCGGCATAGGCGGAAGCGAAGAGGAAGTCGTTCCAGATGTTGGTGAACTGGTAGATCACCGTCACCACGATGATCGGCAGCGAGTTGGGCAGCATGATGCGCCGGAAGATCTGGAAGAAGCTGGCGCCGTCGATCTGCGCCGCCTTCACCAGCTCGTTCGGAAACGCTTCGTAATAATTGCGGAAGAACAGGGTAGTGAAGCCGATGCCGTAGACGACGTGAACGAACACCAGGTTCACGGTCGGATTGCCGAAGCCGAAGGTGAGGCCGGTCGCGTTCTGCAGCTTGACGCCGAACCGGCCGAGGCTGCCGAGGATCGTTGCCATCGGCAAGAGGACGGACTGGAACGGAATGAAGCAGGCAAACAGCATCAGCCCGAACACCAGCGTCGCCCCGCGAAAGCGCCACTTCGTCAGCACATAGCCGTTGAGCGCGCCGAGCAGGGTCGAGATGATGACGGCCGGAACCACCATCTTGATCGAGTTCCAGAAATAACCCTTCATGCCGACGCAGGTGAGACCCGAGCAAACCTCGCTCCACGCCCTTATCCAAGGTGCGAAGGTCGGCTCCTGCGGCAGCGCCAGCATGTTGCCGTTCTGGATTTCGTCCATGGTCTTGAACGAGGTCACCAGCATGACGAACAGCGGCATCAGATAGAACAGCGCGAACAGCGCCAGCAGCCCGTAGATGACAATACGGTTGACCGTCCTGGCGCTGATACCGCCAGTGCTCTGGCGAGCAGGAGTGGCCACGGCGCTCATCGCGGCTTCTCCCGAAGCTCGGAATAGAGATAGGGAACGATGATCGCGGTGATGGTCATCAGCATGATCACGGCGCTGGCCGAGCCGACGGCCATCTCGTTGCGCTTGAAGGTGTACTCATACATGAAGTTGGACGGCAGCCAGGCCGAACCGCCCGGCCCGCCGCTGGTCAGCGCGACCACCAGATCGTAGGATTTGATGGCGAGATGCGCGAGGACGATCAAGGCGGACAGGAAGATCGGCCGCAGCAGCGGGATGACGATGCGACGGTAGAGCTGGAAGGTGGTGGCGCCGTCGATCTGCGCCGCCTTCAGGATCTCGCCGTCGATGCCGCGCAGGCCGGCCAGGAACATCGCCATGATGAAGCCCGACGCCTGCCAGACGCCGGCGATGACCACCGTGTAGATGACGAAATCCTTGTTCTTGATCCAGTCGAAATGGAAGCTCGTCCAGCCCCATTGGTGCAGCGTCTGCTCGAGGCCGAGGCCGGGGTCCAGAAACCATTTCCAGGCAACGCCGGTGACGATGAACGACAGTGCCATCGGGTAGAGGTAGATCGGCCGCAGCATACCTTCGCCGCGGATCTTCTGGTCGAGCAGGATTGCCAGGAACAGGCCGAGCGCCAGGCAGATGGAAATATAGAGGAAGCCGAAAATCCCCATATTGGTGATCGACGTGTACCAGGAGGACGGCGGATCGCTTTCGAAAGTCCAGCGCCATAGCCGCTGATAGGCGCGTGGCCCGGTGACGGCATAGGAGGGAAAGGTCTTGGAATTGGTGAAGGACAGATAGATCGTCCACAGGATGAAGCCGTAGACGAAGACGATAGTGGCGGCGAAGCTCGGCGCCAGCACGAGCTTCGGCAGCGCGTCCTGAAGGCGCGAGCGCACCGTGGCGCCCGGACGGGCATCGTGCTCCGGCGTCAGCGTGATACTGGTTTCAGCAACTGTGCTCATCTGTCCATTCCGTATGGCGGGTCCGGAATTCTGCTGTCTCGGGCTCTGCGGCACGAAAGCGTGCCGGTCGGCCAGACCGCAAAACCTCGCCGCGGGGGATCTCCCCGGCTTGCGCCGGGGAGATCATTCACATGGGCGGGTGCCTTACTTGGCGTCTTCGATCGCGCTGACCAGTTGGGTCACGGCCTCGTCCGAGGTCTTGATCTGGCCGTGCACGAATTTCGAGACGACATCCTTGTAGGCGTTGGCAACCGCGGGAGGCGCGCCATAGCCCTGCGCCAGCGAACCGAACAGCGTGCCGCCTTCATTGGCGGCCTTCAGGTCGGCCATGCCCTTCTTGCCGCAAGCGTCGAAATCGGTGTCCGGCACGTCGGTGCGGGCCGGGACAGAGCCCTTGACGACGTTGAAGGCCGACTGGAAGCTCTTCGACAGCGTGGCGGTGGCCAGGGCGATCTGGGCGGCCTTGCGGTCCTCCGGAACGTTGAACATGCCGAACATGTCGGAGTTGTAGACGACGCTGCCGTCGGTGCCCGGGAAGCGGTAGCACAGGAAGTCGGTGCCCGGGACCTTCTTGGCGGCGTTGAATTCGCCCTTGGCCCAGTCACCCATCACCTGCACCAGCGCATCGCCCTTGATGACCATGGCGGTGGCGAGGTTCCAGTCCCGGCCCGAGAAGTTCGGGTCGACATAGGTGACGAGCTTGGCGAGATTGTCGAACGACTTCTTCATCGTGTCGGACTTCAGCGACTCCTCGTCGAGGTCGTTGAAGGCCTTCTTGTAGAACTCAGGCCCGCCGGTCGACAGCACGACTGAGTCGAACATTGTCGCTTCCTGCCAGTTCTGGCCGCCCAGCGCGAGCGGGATGACGCCCGCCGCCTTGGCTTTGTCCAGCAACGCAATGAAGTCGTCGAAGGTCTTGGGCTCGGTGCCGCCGATCTTGTCCATCACCGCCTTGTTGATCCATAGCCAGTTGACCGAGTGGACATTGACCGGAGCCGCGACCCACTTGCCGTCATAGACGGAGAATTTCTGCAGGGCCGCGGGAACGGACTTGTCCCAGCCTTCCTTTATCGCCGTCTCGGTCAGGTCGCCCATAACGCCGGCTGCGGCGTAATCGAGCACGGTATAGCCAAGCATCTGCGAGGCGGTCGGGTAGTTGCCCGCTGCCACCATCGCCTTCAGCGCGGTCATGGCGGCGTCGCCGCCGCCGCCGGCCACCGGCACGTCCTTCCAGGCAAAGCCTTCCTTGGCCAGATCCTGCTTGAGCACGTTCAGAGCGGCAGCTTCGCCGCCCGACGTCCACCAATGCAGCATCTGGACTTCCTTGACGTCCTCGGCATGGGCCGCGAACGCAACGCCCGATGCGAGAGCCGTCCCGATAAGCAGTTTGCGCAACATGTACTTCCTCCCTTGTTGAACTTACACGACCGGCGGATGCCCGCCGGGTTCTTCCCAACTCAGCCGACCCACCATCCGGTGCGCTGGCCGCGATGAAACTGGATTGTCTTTTCCTCGGTATAATCCTCGACGGCGCGCTTGCCGAGTTCGCGTCCGAGACCGGACTGCTTGTAGCCGCCGAAAGGCAGCTCGGGGTAACCCTCCATGAACGTGTTCACCCAAACGGTTCCCGAACGCACATTCCGCGCCACCGACATGCAGGTATCGATGCTGGCGCTCCACACGCCCGCCGACAGACCATAGGGCGTGTTGTTGGCGATGTGCAACGCCCTTTCAATCGATTCAAAAATCAGCACCGAGAGCACCGGACCGAACACTTCCTCGCGTGCAATGGCCATGTCTTCGGTGACATCGCGAACGATGGTCGGATCAAGATACTGGCCGGCGCTCGAAGCAAGCTGATTGCCGCCGCTACAGATCCGGCCGCCGCCGTTTTCCGCTGCCGTCACGTAGCCGGTGACCTTGGCCATATGGTCGGCGGAGATCATCGCGCCGACCTTGGTGCGGTCGTCGAGCGGGTCGCCGACAACCACCTTGGCGGTGAGGGCATTGACGGCGCCGAGGAACTCGTCGGCGATCGCCTCATGGACGATCAGCCGGCTGCCGGCATTGCAGCATTCGCCGGCATTGAAAAAGCCGCCGAACACCGCTGCGTCGGCGGCGGCCTCGAGGTCGGCATCGGGAAAGACGATCTGGCCGTTCTTGCCGCCGAGCTCCATCGCGACTTTCTTCAGCGAGTTGGCGGCAGACGCCATGGTCATCTTGCCGACGCGGGTGGAGCCGGTGAACGACACCATCTCGACCAGCGGATGGCTGACCATCGGTGCGCCGACATCGGCGCCCAACCCGGCAAGGATGTTGACGACGCCATCCGGCAGGCCGGCCTGCATCAGGATCTCGCCGAGCACAAAGGTCGAGGCCGAGGTCATCTCGCTCGGCTTGACCACCGCCGTGCAGCCGGCGGCGAGCGCGAAGGGCAGCTTCTGGCTGACGATAAGGAACGGGAAATTCCACGGCGTGATGATCGAGACGACGCCGATCGGTTCGCGCAACACGACGCCGAGCATGGCATCGCCGAGATTGGCGTAGCTTTCGCCGTGAAGCGTGCGGGCAAGTGCCGCGGCATAACGCCAGATATCGACGGCGCCGCCGATCTCGCCGCGCGCCTGCGCAATCGGCTTGCCGGATTCCAGTGCGTCGAGCCGGGCAATCTCGTCCAGCCGCGCCTCGATCAGGTCAGCAGCCTTGAGCAGGATCGCGGCGCGCTCGGCGGCCTTCATGCGCGGCCACGGGCCGGTCTCGAAGGCCCTGTGCGCGGCCTGTACCGCAGCCTCCACGTCCGCCGCGCCGGCTTGTGCATAGCGCGAGACGGTGAAGCCGTGGCCAGGGCTGCTGCGCTCCAGCGTGCGGCCGTCCTGGGCGTCGACGAACCTGCCGCCGATCAGCAGCCGGTAGCTTTTCGGCGCTGCGGCTGCCTCGGCGGGCATGGCGATGTTGAGAGGTGCGTTCATGTGAGTTTCAGGTCCTAAGATCTTGAGAACGCCGGTTTCTGCTTGGCCTTGAAAGCATCGACGCCGGTCCTGAGATCGCTTGTCAGCGCGATGAAGCCGCTGGCCAGCGCTTCGGTCGCGGCAGCACTCTCTTCGCCCTCCGCGATGGCAATCATCAGCTTGGCGGCTTCGGTCGCGAGCGGGCCGCGCTCGGCGATCTTGCCGGCCCAGGCCTTGGCTTCAGCGAACGCCTTACCGGTCTCGACCACCCGGTCGACAATCCCCAGAGCAAGAGCCTCGGTAGCCAGAAACACTTCGCCGCCGAGCGCCATCCGCCGCACTGCCTGCGCGCCGAAGCGGCGCACGGCGCGCTGGGTGCCGGACCAGCCGGGAACGACGCCGATCGAGGTTTCGGGGAACCCCAGCTTCACCTGTGTTTCCGCCACGCGGAAGTCTGCAGCGGCCGCCAGTTCCAGCCCGCCGCCCAGTGCATGGCCGGCAAGCACGGCGATGGTCGGCTGCCGCAGCCGCGCCAGCCGGTCGAAGACCCGGTGACCGTAGCGCACCCATTGCACCTGGAAATCGACAGCGCTCATTTCTGCCCAAGCCTCGACGTCGCCACCGGCGCAAAAGCCCTTGCCTTCGCCGCAGATCAGCACGACGCGGACGCCGGTTGCTGTCTCGGCCTCGTCGAGTGCTTCTTCGAGCGCCCGCAGCATCGGGATGTCGAGCGCGTTGAATTTCTCCGGCCGGCGCAGCGTGACAATGCCGATGGCGCCGTCGGTTTCAAAGGTGACCAGACGCTCAGCCATGTGCGCCTCCAAGCGATGCGCCGCCATTGAGCGACAGGCCGATCGGCCGGTCCCGGTAGAGCGCATCCGGTGTGATTTTCAGCTCGTTGGCGACGGCGAGCGGGATCTCGGCCTGCGCCAGCACATCGCGCTCCAAGTCTACACCTGGCGCCAGCTCGGTCACCATCAGCCCTGCCGGCGTCAGCTTCATCACGCAGCGCTCGGTGACATAGGTGATGTCCTGTCCCTGGGCGACGGCACGCTTGCCCGAGAAGGAGATATGCTCGACCTCGCCGACGACTTTCTTGACCTTGCCCTCCTGGTCGATGCGAATGCCGCCACCGGCAAGCGACAGCTTGGCGCCGGCATTGAAGAAACCGGAAAAGACGATCTTCTTCGCCCGCGCGGTGATGTCGACGAAGCCGCCGGCGCCGGCGGTGACGTGCGGCCGCGCCGAAAGCTTCGAGACATTGACGGAGCCGTGGCGGTCGATCTGCAGGAAGGACAGCAGCGAGGCGTCGAAGCCGCCGGCCTGGAAATAGATGAACTGGTGCGGCGAGGGCATGAAGGCGTCGGCGTTCGACGAGCAGCCGAACTTGAAGTCGAGCAGCGGCACGCCGCCGACCGCCCCCTGTTCGATGACCCAGGTGACCTTGCCGTGCTGGCCTTCCTCGATAAGGATGCGCGGCACATTGGCCGAGATGCCGAAGCCGATATTGACCGCCATGCCGTCGGCAAGCTCCATGGCGACGCGGCGCGCAATGACCTTCTGGACGTTCATCTCGGCGTTGCGAAAGCTCGACAGCGGCCGGAAGATCTCGCCGGAGATGGCCGGATCGTAGGGCGTCAGCGTCGTCTGCAACTGGTCGGGCGCCACCACGATATGGTCGACCAGCACGCCGGGCACGCGCACATCGTGCGGCTTCAGCGTGCCGTTCTCGACGACGCGCTTGACCTGCGCGATGACGATGCCGCCATTGTTGCGGGCGGCCAGCGCCTGTTCGAGGCCGCCGAGATAGGCACCCTCATGCTCATAGGTAAGGTTGCCGCGCTCGTCCGCCGTGGTGGCGCGGATGATCGCGACCTGCGGTACGATCGAGCGGAAATAGAGCCATTCCTCGCCGTCGAACTGCTGCACCGAAACGATCGGCTCGCTGGCGGCAGTATTCATGGCGCAACCCTGATGGCGCGGGTCGGCAAAGGTGTCGAGCCCGACCTTGGTCAGCACGCCGGGGCGCTTGGCGGCGGCCTCACGATGCATGTCGAACAGGATGCCGGACGGCACGTTGTAGGCGGCGACCGTATTGTCGCCGATCATCTTCCAGATCTGCGGCGGTTCCGACGATGAAGGCCCGGACGGATAGGAGCCGCACAAAGTGCGCTTCAACAGGCCGGGCTTGGCTACATGGTCGATGCCCTTGATGCCGTACATGTCACCGGCGGCGATCGGGTGCAGCGTCGTGATGTCCTTGGGATGGCCGTCGGCGTCGAAGCGCTCGCCGATAGCGGCAAGCACCGCATCCGGGCAGCCGAGGCCGCTCGACGACGACACGGAAACGACCACGCCATCCCTAATCAGGCCGGCAGCCTCAGCCGCGGAAACGAGCTTGCTCACGCTGCGCTCCCGAGCTTCGGGTCGATGGCAACGGCCTTGCCGGACCTGGCCGACTGCAATGCCGCTTCGGCTGATGTCAGCGACCAGACGCCGTCCTCGCCGGTGGCGGAAGGCTGGCCCTCGCCGCGGATCGCCGCGTGGTATTGGCGCAGCGAACGGGCATAGAGGTCTTCGCGGTCGAAGCTCAATTCCTCCTCACCCTGTGCCGTGCGAAGCAACACCGAGCCGAGCGGCTTCTGCGTCATCACATCCTTGGCGATCAGCGAGCCTTCGCTGCCATGCACCTCGAAGCCGGTGCCGGCGAATTTGGTGGTGAAGCCCTCATGCGATTGGGCAATGATCCCCGATCCGAAGCGCCAGAGGCACATGGCGCCGTCTTCCAGCCCGCCGGCGGCCATGCCGGCCGACTGCGTGAATGCCGAGATCTCGACGGGATCGTCGCCGAGCACGAAGCGCAGCGTGTCGGCATCGTGGACGGTGATGTCGAGCACCACGCCGCCGCCGGCGTCCGGCCTGGTGATGCGCCAGCCCTGCAGGTTTTCCGGCAGATAGACGGAGTGGAACACGCGCGCGGCGACCGGCCTGCCGATGCGGCCGGCAGCGATCGCTTCGCGCATCGCCCGATGCGAGCCGGCATTGCGCAGATGGTGATTGGTGCCGAGCACGACGCCGGCGGCGCTGGCCGCCGCGACCATCTTGCGCGCGTCGGCGCTGGTCAGCGCCAGTGGTTTTTCGCACAGCACATGCTTTCCCGCCTCGATCGCGGCGAGTGCCTGTTCGAGATGCAATTCGTTGGTGGTCGAGATGTAGACGGCGTCGATGTCGGAGCCGAGCAATTCATCAATCGTCGCGACCGCCGCCGGAATGCGGTTTTCCAGAGCATAGGCGGTAGCCCGCTCCGGGCTGGAGCTCATCACCGCGGCGATCTCGCCGTCCGGCTGCGCGCGGATGGCGCCGATCATGAACTGTCTTGCGATCGTGCTGGCGCCGATCAGCCCCCAACTGACGGTCATGCCGCGTCTCCCATTCCTGCGCAGCCATGCTCCTTGCGATCGGGGCCGCAGCTTTCCCTGACCACGAGGTTGACGGCGCCGATATGATCCTCGGCGCGCGTCGTACGCGACTGGATCATCTTCAACACGACATGGGCGGCGCGCTCGCCGAGGCCGGCGGTGTTCACCGCGACGCTGGTCAGCGCCGGCATATAGTGCTCGGCCTCGGCGACGTCGTCGAAGCCGACGACGGCAAAGTCCGCGCCGGGTTCCAGGCCGCGCTTGCGCAGCGCCAGCAAGACGCCGAAGGCGACCGCATCGTTGAAGCAAAGGGCCGCGGTCGGCGGCGCGGCCATGGCAAGTGCGGTTTCCAGGCAGGCAATACCGCCCTTGCGGCTGGTTTCGCCCTCGAAGACCAGCCTGTCGGCCGGATCGATGCCGAGCGCTTCACAGGCCTCGCGAAAGCCGCCCAGGCGCTCGTGATAGACGACAAGGTCGGACGAGCCGCCGAAGAAGGCCAGCCGGCGGTGGCCCTTGCCGATCAGATGGGCGGTGGCAAGATAGGCGCCGCGATGATTGTCGGGCGTGATCACCGGGATGCGGCTTTCGGGAAGCCGGCGCATGACGAAGACGACCGGAACGCCTGCGGTCTCAAGGCGGCGGAACGCGCCAGGCGTGGTGCCGCGCGCCGGCGACACGACGAGCCCGGCGACACCCTGCTCCATCAACGATTTCAGAACCTCTTCCTGGCGCACCGGGTTTTCGGCCGTATTGGCGATGAAAGGCACAACGCCGGCCGACTGGAAGACGCGCTCCATGCCGACCGCGAGCTCGGCGAAAAACGGATTGGTGAGATCGTTGATGACCATGCCGATGACGTTGGAATGGGCCTTGCGCAGATTGGCGGCGCCGCGGTTGTAGACATAGCCGACGTCCTCGATCGCCTTGCGCACCTTGAGCGCGGTTTCGGGCCGGATCAGCCCGCTGCCTTGCAGCACCAGCGATACCGTCGATTTGGACACGCCCGCCTCACGGGCGATGTCGAGTATCGTAGCCTTGGCCCGGCTGGCCATCCAGATCTGTCCTCCCGGTGGTTTCTTGTGCGATTTTATTGGAACGATCTAATCTCTGCGGCGCATTTGAGTCAATCGCGTTTTTGCGAAGCCGGGAAAAATGCGGCTCGGCGGCGCAATCCTCCGGCAAGCAGGGCTTTCGGCTACTGCGATGCAGCAATTTTCGCCGCACGAGGCAGGGGTAAAATATCTTGATTTGTTGGAACGTTCCATTTAATAGGCATTGGTAAGGGAGAGAGCCATGGACATCACCTTGCCCGGGGAAGGCGCCGGCCGTGTCCGCTACCGGCTTGTCGGCCAGCCGGTGCAGCCTGTGGCCGGCGCTCGCTTCTCGCGCATCGCCTACGCCGCCGCCCATGTCGTTGCCGATCCCCTCGCCATGACCGATCCGTGGTCGAGGCCCGCGGTCGACTGGGACAAGACGATGGCGTTTCGCCGTCACCTCTGGCGGCTTGGCTTCCGTGTCGCCGAAGCGATGGACACCTCTCAGCGCGGCATGGGTTTCGACTGGGCGAATGCCAAAGAATTGATCCGCCGCTCGATCGCCGAGGCGCACAGCGTCGAAGGCGCCGATCTTGCGTCGGGCGCCGGCACCGACCATCTGGCGCCGGGGGGCGCCAGCAGGCTAGACGATGTCATCGCGGCCTATGAAGAACAGCTCGGCTTCATCGAAGGGCTTGGCGGCAAGGCGATCGTGATGGCCAGCCGGGCGCTGGCGGCGGTCGCCAAAGGCCCCGACGACTATATCGGCGTCTACGACCGCATCCTGTCCCAGGTCTCCGGCAAGGTCATCCTGCACTGGCTGGGCGACATGTTCGACCCGGCGCTGAAAGGCTACTGGGGCAGCAGCGACTTCGAAACTGCGCTGGAGACGCTGGTCGCGATCATCGAACGCCATGCCGGCAAGGTCGAAGGCATAAAGATATCGCTGCTCGATGCCGGCAAGGAGATTGCGCTCAGGGATCGGCTGCCCGAGGGCGTGCTGATGTTCACCGGCGACGATTTCAATTACCCCGAGCTGATCGCCGGCGACGGCGACAGACATTCGCACGCGCTGCTCGGCATTTTCGATGCCATCGCGCCGGTCGCCAATGCGGCGCTGGCAAAGCTGGCCGACGGCGACCGCGCGGGCTACGACGCGCTGATGGCCCCGACAGTGCCGCTGTCGCGCAAGATCTTCGAGGCGCCGACCGAATACTACAAGGCCGGAATCGTCTTCATGGCATGGCTGAACGGCCATCAGGAGCATTTTTCGATGGTCGGCGGCATGCAATCGGCGCGCGGCATCCGTCACTATGCCGACGTCTTTCGCCTTGCCGACCAGGCAGGGTTGCTGGCCGACCCCGGGCTTGCCATTGCCAGAATGACAAGCCTCTGCGCGGTAGCGGGCGTCTGATCGCGAGCGCTACAGCGTCCGATCCAAAGGTTGCTTCGGGTGGCTTTGCGATTGCCTTGTCTGGGCAAATCTGTATGCGGTATGCGTCCGGCAACAGAGAAGCCGATCCGGCGCTCCGCCGGCCAACTGGCATAGCTGCCGTTCTGCATTGGGGTAAGCTGATGACCTTCGACCTTCAGGGCAAGCGCGTTTTCGTGGCCGGACATCGCGGCATGGTCGGCTCGGCCATCCTGCGCCGATTGGCCGACGAGGATTGCGAGGTCCTGACCGCCTCGCGCGCCGAGATCGATCTTCTCGACCAGGCCGGCGTGCGGCGCTGGATGGCCGACCGCAAGCCGGATGCAGTGGTGATGGCGGCGGCCAAGGTTGGCGGTATCCTGGCCAACAACAGGCTTCCGGTCGATTTTCTGCAGGACAATCTCGTCATGCAGAACAATGTCATCGACAGCGCCTTCCGCAACGAGGTGCAGAAGCTGCTGTTTCTCGGTTCATCCTGCATCTATCCCAAATTCGCGGCGCAGCCGATCTCCGAGGACGCCTTGCTGACCGGGCCGCTCGAACCCACCAACGAATGGTATGCGATCGCCAAGATCGCCGGGCTGAAACTGTGCCAGGCCTATCGGCGCCAGTACGGCGTCGACTACATCTCGGCGATGCCGACCAATCTCTACGGTCCGGGCGACAATTTCGACCTCAATTCCAGCCATGTCGTGCCCGCTCTGATGCGCAAGGCGCACGAGGCCAGGCGCGCCGGCCGCAAGAGCCTGGAGGTGTGGGGATCGGGCACGCCGATGCGCGAATTCCTGCATGTCGACGACGCCGCCGACGCGCTGGTCTGGTTGCTGAAGAATTATTCGGGCGACAGCCACATCAATGTCGGCTCGGGGGAAGACATCACTATTGCCGATCTTGCCCGCACCATCGTGTCGGTCGCTGGCGCCGATGCCGCAATAACATTCGATGCGACGAAGCCGGACGGCACGCCGCGCAAGCTGATGGACGTGTCGCGTCTGTTCGCCACCGGCTGGCGCCCGCGCTACTCGCTGCGCAGCGGGTTGGAACAGACCTATGCCTGGTTTCTGGAGCACGTCGAGACCGGCGATCTGCGCCTCGGTGCGGCCTGAGGCCGGTATTGGCCGGGAACCTCAGTCGACGAAAAATACCGACGGCCAATTGAGGGATTATTTGGATGGTGGGCGTGACAGGGATTGAACCTGTGACCCCTGCAATGTCAATGCAGTGCTCTCCCGCTGAGCTACACGCCCATCCGAAGCCGCGCATACACCATTTTTGGTTCGGCACGTCAATAGCGGGAAAAGGGAAAGAACGCCTGGCTTGCGGCGTCGGTCAAGACGCGACAAAAAGCGCGTCAGGCGGCCTGCAGCATCTTTTCGACCTCGTTGACGAGGTCGCGCAGGTGGAACGGCTTCGATAGCACCTTGGCGTCTTTCGGCGCCTTGGAATCAGGGTTCAGCGCGACGGCGGCGAAGCCGGTGATGAACATCACCTTGAGGTCGGGATCGATCTCCGTGGCGCGTCGGGCGAGCTCGATGCCATCCATCTCGGGCATGACGATGTCGGTCAAAAGCAGCGAAAAAGGTTCCTCGCGCAGCCGCTCATAGGCGCTGGCGCCATTGTCGAAATCGCTGACCTGATAACCGGCGCGCTCCAGCGCCTTGACGAGGAACCGGCGCATGTCGTCGTCGTCTTCCGCCAGCAGAATGCGTGCCATGTTGTCCCGTCCGAATCACCCAACCGACAATGCCGTGCGGCAAGCCCGTTAACCATGCTGTATATGAGGAGGTGACGGTAAACATCAAGTGAACGTTGGCCGCACAATCCTGATTTGGCTGGCGCTTCGGCGGCTGGACATGCGGGCGGCGAGGTGGCACTTTCCCATCATGATGCATTTGTATTCCCGGGTTCGTTCAAATTGAAAACGGCAGCCGAGGATTTTTCGGTGGTTCCACCCTTCGAAATCCGATCGGGCGCCGAACAGCGCGTTCCCTTCCTCTTCAACTCGCCGCATAGCGGCCGCTACTATCCGGACCGGTTCATGGCTATGGCCAAGCTGGACCGCAATGCCATCCGCCGCTCCGAGGACTGCTATGTCGAGGAATTGTTCGGCGGCGCCGTCGCGCTCGGAGCGCCGATGCTGGCGGCAAACTTCCCGCGCGCCTATCTCGATGTCAACCGGGAGCCGTGGGAACTCGACCCGCGCATGTTCGCCGAACCGGTGCCGTCATTCTGCAACATCCGCTCGGCGCGGGTGGCCGGCGGGCTCGGCACCGTGCCCAAGCTGGTCGGCGAGGGGCTCGACATCTATTCCGGCCGCTTGCCGCTGGCGGAAGCTGTGGCGCGCATCGAAGCGGTCTACAAGCCCTATCACGAGACGCTGAAACGGCTTTTGACCAGAACCCATGCGCGCTTCGGCTACGCCGTGCTGATTGACTGCCACTCGATGCCGGCAAGCATAAGGGTCGGCGACAGCGGATTGCGGCCGGACTTCATCGTCGGCGACCGCTTTGGCATTTCCGCCGCGGCGGCGTTGACCGAGACGGCGATCGGCCTGCTCACCGGCATGGGCTACAGCGTCGCCCACAACAAGCCCTATGCCGGAGGCTTCATTACCGAGCACTATGGCCGCCCCGTGCGCCATCTGCATGCGCTGCAGATCGAGGTCAATCGCGGGCTCTACATGAATGAGCGGACGTTCCAGAGATCGGCTGGTTTCGACGCCCTGGCCGACGATCTGGCGCGGTTTTCGGCCGAACTGATGGCGATGCCCGATCACAATTTCATGGATTTGCCGCTGGCCGCCGAATAGCCGCGGAATCGCGGTACTCACCGCTCATGCGGCGGCGTAAAAAAAGACCGCATCGTTTGCACGACACGGTCGAAGTCTAGGGAGGAAACGCCCAAGGAGGGCATGGACAGGAACCCCTGTCCGAGAACAAACGTATTGTGCGCTGCACAAATGTCAAGGCGCGTTCCGGCTTTTTTAATTCACTGTGAAGTGGAAACTGCATTTCCATGACGACGGCGTTGCATTCGAGCAACAGTTGGCACCATGCGAAAGGCTCCGAACGCCCTTGTTTCGGCATAAATCCCTAGGCAAACGGGTATCTCCAAACATGCTGGAGCGGGAGAATCAGTTGGACATCAGCATCGAGTTCATGCGGCGCATTGCGCGTGCCGCCGCAGCGGAGACCTTGCCGCGCTTCCGCAGCCAGGGCGCGGTCACCAACAAGGAGCGCGGCAGCTTCGACCCGGTCACCGAGGCCGACCGCGAGGCCGAGCGCGCCATCCGGGCGCTGATATCAGCGCAATACCCCGATCACGGCATTCTCGGCGAGGAACATGGCAGCGAAAACATCTCCAGCCGGCATGTCTGGGTGATCGATCCGATCGATGGAACGCGCGCCTTCATTTCCGGCCTGCCGGTATGGGGCACGCTGGTCGGGCTGACGGTCGACGGCGATGCCGTCGCCGGCATGATGTCGCAGCCCTTCACCGGCGAGTTGTTCTACGCCAATGCCTCCGGCTCGCATTATGAAGGTCCCGGTGGCTCCCGAAAACTCGCTACGCGCAAGACGACGAATCTCGCCGAGGCGACGCTGTTCACCACCACGCCGGCGCTGTTCAAGGGAGACGCGCGCCTGCGCTACGACCTGTTCGAGCAACAGGTCCAGCTCGCCCGTTACGGCACCGACTGCTATGCCTTCGCGATGGTGGCGGCGGGCAGCGTCGATATCGTTGCCGATCCCGGATTGAAACCGTACGACATCGTCGCGCTGATCCCGATCATCGAGAAGGCAGGCGGCGTTGTCACCACCTTCGAAGGCGGGCCGGCGGAAAACGGCGGCGACATCCTGGCGGCGGCGACACCTGAGCTGCACGCAGCCGCGATGGCGGCGCTGCGCGGCTAAGCATCCGGTGCACCCACGCGTCTGTTTTGCGCAAATCCGACGGAAACCGCGGTACGGTCCTAAAGCAAATCGCGTCGCGTTTGAGTGAACTCATGTGACGCGCTTGTTTTATGCATGTTATCGCAAAACCGCTGCGCGACATGCATTAGCTGTCGGCAGGCCAAGCGTCCGAGAGACGCAGGCCCCACAAAATGAGCACGAAAGAGATGAGGCCGGTCGGCGCGGACGAATACGCCACACCTTTGATCACAGCTTCCTGAAAGGCACTTCCGTGGAAGGCTCCGGCCGCCAACGGCATAGTCTCGTTGCCGGCCGCCCAGGCGCTGGCGATCACGTAGGCGGCCAGGATCGCCAAAGCCGAATAGATCAGCAGCCAGAAAGCAATCCGCGACGTCGCCGCGCCGAGATTGAGCCTAGACCATGTGAGGCCTAGACCCAGCAAGAGAACGCCCTCCAGGGCGCTGAGCGTGTGCGCGGACAGTCCGAGCCGCGGTGCGGCGAGATACGGTATTGCAAACCCTTCGAATGACGAAAACAGCAGCAGCGCGACGCCAATCTGCAGTAGCCGATGCCCCTGACGTGACAGCGTATTCGATGCGTTCATGGTCGTTTTTCTCCCGGCGAATGGCCTCCATTCTCTTTGGCAGCAACCTAGCGCTCGATGCCTTAACGGGAATAAGGGGGCACGCTGCGTCGGACAAGCGACCCGTGCGGGCTTTGTTGGCGGGCGCCGGCGAAGCGGTCAAACAGCGTCGCCGGTTCCGGGGATGAAGGCATCGAATGCCGCAAGCAACTGCTCGCGATAGAGGTCGGCTTCCTGGAGAATCTCATGGCGGGCGCCGTCGATCATCACTAGCGAGCCGACGCGCAGACGTCTCGCATAGGCTTCGACTGCCCTGGTCGAGACGACCTGGTCGGCGCCGGCGGCGATAATCAGCAAGGGCACCTGGATCTTGGCCATGAAATCCGGGTCGCTGACGATCAAGGATGCCTCGGTGGCCGCCTTCAGCCAGCGGATCGTCGGTCCGCCGAGCGCCAGCTGCGGATAGGTTTCGTAGATCAGCGTGTTGCGCCGATAGCGTTCCGGGTCGCTGGTCAGCTTGTTTATGGCGAAGGGCACCGATTCCTTGGGCCGCGGCCCCCATGCGGCATAGAGCCGGCCAAGGCCGAGAAGGCAGAACAGCGAACAGAGGCGGCGGACGGTTTTTACCGAAACCGGCAGGTCCGGCACGGTGAAGAACGGTGCGATCAGCACCATGCGGCGCACGCGGTTCGCCATCGAGGGCGCGGCGAGCAGCGCAATCACCGCGCCGGCCGAGTGGGCCAGTATGTAGTAGGGTCCTCGGCAATCGGGCAGCACGATCTCCTCGAAGAACTGCTCCAGATCGCCGGTGTAATCGAAGAAGCTCCGGACGAAGCCGCGCTGTCGGTCGCCGATCAGCCGGTCGGAAGCGCCCTGTCCGCGCCAGTCGAGGGTTGCCACGCCAAAGCCCCGGTCGGCAAGGTTGCGAATGGTCTCGAAATACTTCTCGATGCACTCGTTGCGGCCGGTCAGGACGACGACGGTGCCCTTCATCGGGCGGGCAACCGCGGCAAACAGCCCATAGCGGATCTTCTTGCCGTCGCGCGTGGTGAAGAAGCCGCCGGCCGCGTTTTCCGGCAGCGGATTGCCCGGAGTTTCCTGGAAGAGAGGGGGCTGGTGGAGAAGATCGGTCATGCGGTTTTTGGTTGGTGTCGGTGCCGGTGTGGGCGCAAGTCAGGCATAAACGCCCATGCGCCAAAAGCAAAGGAATTCGGGACGCCGGGGAGGTCGACCGCCAGGCAGCGAACAAGTAAGGCCGGAAGCAGCCTTGGCGTGCTTCCGGCCTCTGTCGACCGGGAGGAAGGGACGTTACACCCGGTTCGGCCTCGTCGTGTCGCCTTTTCCGGCGACCTGTTCGTGATCTCGAGAACAGTTTTAGTGCCGCCCGGCTGAACGCTCGCCGAAGCCACGGTTCATCTGCCGTTCATCGGCATCGGGACGTGGGCCGGGGACCGGTCCCGTTCGGACGCGGGAAAATCTTGAAATGCCGTCGCCGGCTTCCCAAATTTGGCATGCGGTCGCCAATGTCGGGGCCGCTGGCCCATCCGGAACGCCGTCACGGGTTTCGCACCGGCCATACGCAACCTTGTTGCTCAACAGGAGAACACACTATGCGTCACGTTGATTTTTCCCCGCTCTACCGTTCGACCGTCGGTTTTGACCGGTTGTTCACCATGCTCGATTCGCTTGCGCAGCCGGAAGGCCAGACGTATCCGCCTTACAACATCGAGCGCACGGGCGAGGATGCCTATCGCATCTCGATGGCTGTGGCCGGCTTCTCGGAAGATGAGATTTCGATCGAAGCTCACCGCAATGTGCTGACCGTCAAGGGTGAGCGCAAGGAGGAAGGCAATGGCGAAGGCTCCGAACTGCTCTATCGCGGTATCGCCAGCCGAGCCTTCGAGCGCCGCTTCCAGCTTGCCGATCACGTCGAGGTTGTCGGCGCCGCGCTGAAGAACGGCCTGCTCTTCGTCGACCTCAAGCGCAACATCCCCGAAGAGCTGAAGCCGCGCAAGATCGCGATCACCTCGGCTCCGGCCAAGGCCAAGCAGATCGAGGCCAAGACTGCCGCCTAAGCCAGGCAGCTAAACTCCGGGACGCCAACTCCCCGGGAAGAAAGGGCGGTGCAGCAATGCGCCGCTCTTTTTGCTGGTGGGCAAGGCTTGCTATCCGGCGAGCAGGTAGCCGAAACGGTCGACCTCGTCGGGCGTGGTCGCGAAGCTGGTGACAAACCGATAGAGCGCTTCGTCTTCGCCAATGTAGCCGTCGTAGCCGAGCGGCCTGTGCCAGTCGTGGAAGGCCGCCCCTGCCGCTTGCATTCTTTCGGCCTCGGCCTTTTTCATGACTGCGAAGACCTCGTTCGCCTGCGGCAGCCAGGCCAGCCGGGCCGAAGGGGAATCTTCTATCGCCGCGGCAAGCCGTGCCGCCATCGCATTGGCGTGCCGTGCTGTGTCGAGCCACAGCCCACCCCTGAAATAAGCATCGAATTGCGCGGCGATGAAGCGCGATTTCGAGAACAGCTGGGCCGCGCGCTTACGCAAAAAGGCCAATTCCTTGGCTCGCTCGAGGTCGAACAGCACGATCGCCTCGGCGCACCAACAGCCATTCTTGGTGCCGCCGAAGGAGAGGATGTCAACGCCATGCTTCCAGGTCATTTCGGCCGGCGTCGTTTCCAGCGCGACGAGCGCATTGGCAAAGCGGGCCCCATCCATGTGCAGCGGCAGTCCATGCTGCTTTGCGATCGCCGAAATCCTGGCGATTTCGTTCAGTGTGTAGACGGTGCCGACTTCGGTCGACTGGGTGATCGAAACGGCAACCGGCCGCCCGGAATGGACGTTTTCGGGTGCGAAACGGTCCACCGCCCGTTCCAGATTGCCGGCATCGATCCTGCCGAGTGCGCCTTCGACTGTACAAAGCCGCGAACCGCCGGTGAAATATTCCGGTGCACCGCATTCGTCCTCGATGATGTGCGATTCGCGATGGCAGAAGGAAATGCCGCCTGGCTTGTTATAGGTAGTCAGCGACAGCGAATTGGCAGCGGTGCCGGTGGCGACGAAAAACACCGCGACTTCGCATTCGAAGATCTCATTGAAGCGCCGGTAAACTGCCTTGTCGAGGACGCCGTCGCCATAGGCGGTGGAGAAGCCGTCGGCATGGGCCGACAGGCCGGCAGCGATACGGGGATGGGCGCCTGCCCAATTGTCGGAAGCGAAAATCATGCGTCTGCCTATGCTGGGGAAATCGGTGCGAGCTTGGCCGCTTTCGCATGCCGGCCGCAAGGGGCAGATACCGAAAATCCGCTAAAGCCAGTGAAACGCATGAGCGTAGATGCAGCGACGGAAGGTTACGCTGACACGGCGTTCCGCGCAATTTTCTGTCGCGAAAGCTTCAAGAAATTTGTGAATCGGTCTTGTGTGCATCCAAAATTTCTGTCATAAAAATTTAGGACAGTAGTACTGTCTTATTTTGTCGCACAAAACTGGCCGCATTGGCATATGATTGCGCCTCTGCGGCCATTGCCGCGAGCGACAGCTAGACAGTCTGGCTCCGGCCTGTACGAATACCATATGCGAACCATGCGGAAAGCCGCACGGTCGGCAAGAATTTCGCAAGACGTGCCGCAGATTGAAAGGGGAGCCGCGCTTCCCGACGGAAACCAGCGCCCGAAGGGGACGGAACGGAGGACAGGACGATGACGGACATGACGCCATCTGCGACGAAGGCCGCGCAGACGACAGCGGCAGCCGTCAAAAATCCGTCCCTGACCAATATTGGGCGAACCAACACCGGCTATGCCGCGCACGGCCTCTATGATCCGCGCAACGAGCATGATGCCTGCGGCGTCGGCTTCATCGTCAACATGAAGGGCGTGAAGTCGCACCAGATCGTCGAGGACGGCCTTGCCGTGCTCGAAAACCTGACGCATCGCGGCGCGGTCGGCGCCGATCCGCTGATGGGTGACGGCGCCGGCGTGCTGGTGCAGCTGCCGGACCGCTTCTTCCGCGAGGAGATGGCCAAGCAAGGGGTCGAACTGCCGAAGCCCGGCCACTACGCCGTCGGCCAGGTGTTCATGCCGCGCGACCCGGAGCTGCAGGCGCATATCGAAGGCATCATCGCCGAGGTGGCGCAGCTCGAGGGCCAGCCGCTGCTCGGCTTTCGCGACGTGCCGGTCGACAATTCGTCGCTGTCGAAGGCGCCCGACATAGCCGCTTCCGAGCCGGTGCACCGGCAGGTGTTCCTGGGCCGCGGCGCCGAGATCGAGAACGACGACGACTACGAGCGGCGGCTCTACATCTTGCGCAAGGTCATTTCCGGTCGCATCCATGAGGAGACCAAAGGCGTCGATAACGGCTTCTATGTCGTCTCGATGTCGTCGCGGACCATCGTCTACAAGGGCATGTTCCTGGCCTATCAGGTCGGCGCCTACTACAAGGACCTCACCGACCCGCGTTTCGAGACGGCGCTGATCCTTGTCCACCAGCGCTTCTCGACCAACACGTTCCCGTCGTGGAAGCTGGCGCATCCCTACCGCATGGTCGCCCACAATGGCGAGATCAACACGCTGCGCGGCAACGTCAACTGGATGGCGGCGCGGCAGGCTTCGGTCGATTCCGAACTGTTCGGCAACGACATCTCGAAGCTGTGGCCGATCTCCTACGAAGGGCAGTCGGACACCGCCTGCTTCGACAATGCGCTCGAATTCCTGACGCAGGGCGGCTATTCGCTCGCCCACGCCATGATGATGCTGATCCCGGAAGCCTGGGCCGGCAACAAGCTGATGGGTCAGGACCGCAAGGCCTTCTACGAGTATCACGCAGCGCTGATGGAGCCGTGGGACGGGCCAGCGGCGGTTGCCTTCACCGACGGCCGCCAGATCGGTGCCACGCTCGACCGCAACGGGCTGCGGCCGGCGCGCTACATCGTCACCGATGACGACCGCGTCATCATGGCTTCGGAAGCCGGCGTGCTGCCAGTGCCGGAGGAAAGGATCGTCAAGAAGTGGCGGCTGCAGCCCGGCCGCATGCTGCTGATCGACCTGGACAAGGGCCGCATCGTTTCCGACGAGGAAATCAAGTCGGAGATCGCGACCAGGCATCCCTACAAGAGCTGGCTCGCCAACACACAGCTCATCCTCGAGGATCTGAACCCGGTCGAGCCGCGCGCCCTGCGCAGGGATGTCTCACTGCTCGACCGCCAGCAGGCGTTTGGCTACACCCAGGAGGACACCAAGCTGTTGATGTCGCCGATGGCGACCACCGGCCAGGAAGCCGTCGGCTCGATGGGTACCGACACGCCGATTTCGGCAATGTCGGACAGATCGAAGCTGCTCTACACCTATTTCAAGCAGAATTTCGCACAGGTCACCAATCCGCCGATCGACCCGATCCGCGAGGAGCTGGTGATGAGCCTGGTGTCCTTCATCGGGCCGCGGCCCAACATCTTCGATCTTGTCGGCAATTCGCGCCGCAAGCGGCTCGAAGTGCGCCAACCGATCCTGACGAATGGCGATCTGGAGAAGCTGCGCTCCGTCGGCCACACCGAAGACCGTTTCGACACCAAGACGATCGACATCACTTACGGTTCGAATGAAGGCGCGGCCGGCATGCAGGGCGCCATCGACCGGCTGTGCGAGCGCGCCGAGGCGGCGGTCGCCGGCGGCTACAACATCATCATCCTTTCGGACCGTCAGCTCGGCCCGGATCGCATTGCCATTCCGGCGCTGCTGGCAACGGCGGCCGTGCATCATCATTTGATCCGCAAGGGATTGCGCACCTCGGTTGGGCTCGTCGTGGAATCCGGCGAGCCGCGCGAGGTGCATCATTTCTGCTGTCTCGCCGGCTACGGCGCCGAGGCGATCAATCCCTATCTCGCTTTCGACACGCTGCTCGACATGCACAAGCGTGGCGAATTGCCAGCGGAGGTCGATGCCTACGAGGTCGTCTCCCGCTACATCAAGTCGATCGGCAAGGGCATCCTCAAGGTGATGTCCAAGATGGGCATCTCGACCTACCAGTCCTATTGCGGCGCGCAGATCTTCGACGCCATCGGGCTCAAGTCGGATTTCGTGCAGAAGTACTTCACCGGCACGGCGACGCTGATCGAAGGCGTCGGGCTGGACGAGATCGCCGCCGAAACCGTCAGCCGCCACACCGACGGCTTCGGCAACGACCCGGTGCTGCGCAACAGCCTCGAGGTCGGCGGCGAATACATGTTCCGCATGCGCGGCGAGGCCCATATCTGGTCGCCCGACGCAGTGGCGACCTTGCAGCACGCCGTGCGCCAAGGCTCGTGGGAGACGTTCAAGGACTATTCCGCCCAGATCGACAGCGAGACGGCGCAGGCGCAGACCATTCGCGGCCTGTTCAAGATCAAGCTTGCGCAAGAGACCGGGCGCAAGAAGGTCAAGCTCGACGAGGTGATGCCGGCGGCCGATATCGTCAAGCGCTTCTCGACCGGGGCGATGTCCTTCGGCTCGATCTCAAGGGAAGCGCACACGACGCTGGCGCGCGCCATGAACGCCATCGGCGGCAAGTCGAACACCGGCGAGGGCGGCGAAGAGGCCGATCGCTATCTGCCACTGCCGGGCGGCGGCAAGAACCCCGAACGCTCGGCGATCAAGCAGGTCGCCTCGGGACGCTTTGGCGTCACGGCGGAGTATCTTGTCAATTCCGACATGATGCAGATCAAGGTCGCGCAAGGGGCGAAGCCAGGCGAGGGCGGCCAGCTGCCGGGTCACAAGGTCGATGCGACCATAGCAAAGGTCAGGCACTCGACGCCGGGCGTCGGCCTGATCTCGCCGCCGCCGCATCACGACATCTATTCGATCGAGGATCTGGCGCAGCTCATCTACGACCTGAAGAACGTCAATCCGGCGGCCGACGTATCGGTCAAGCTGGTCTCGGAAGTCGGCGTCGGCACGGTTGCGGCCGGCGTCGCCAAGGCGCGTGCCGACCACATCACCATATCAGGCTATGACGGCGGCACCGGTGCCTCGCCGCTGACCTCGCTCAAGCATGCCGGCAGCCCGTGGGAGATGGGCCTTGCCGAGACGCACCAGACGCTGGTGCTCAACGGCCTCAGGTCGCGCGTCGCGCTGCAGGTCGATGGCGGCCTGCGCACCGGGCGTGACGTCATTATCGGCGCACTGCTCGGCGCCGACGAGTTCGGCTTTTCGACCGCGCCGTTGATCGCGGCCGGCTGCATCATGATGCGCAAGTGCCATCTCAACACCTGCCCCGTCGGCGTCGCGACACAGGACCCGGTGCTGCGCAAGCGCTTCAAGGGCACGCCCGAGCACGTCATCAACTTCTTCTTCTATGTGGCGGAAGAGGTGCGGGCGGTGCTTGCCGAGATGGGCTACACCCATCTCGACCAGATCATCGGCGACACCGACCTTCTGGAAAAGCGCGAGCTGATCCAGCACTGGAAGGCACGCGGGCTCGACTTCAGCAAGATGTTCTACAAGCCCGATGCGCCGCACGAGGCGGTGCACTGGACCGAGCGGCAGAAGCATCCGATCGACGACGTGCTCGACCGCAAGCTGATCGACCTCGCAAAGCCGGCGCTCGAAGCCAGGCAGCCGGTCAGTATCGAACTGCCGATCCGCAACGTCGACCGTTCGACCGGCGCCATGCTGTCGGGCGAGGTGGCAAAGCGCTTCAAGCACAAGGGCCTGCGCGAGGACACGATCTCGGTCAAGCTCACCGGCACGGCCGGCCAGTCCTTTGGCGCCTTCCTGGCGCGCGGTGTCTCGTTCGAACTGGTGGGCGCCGCCAACGACTATGTCGGCAAGGGCCTGTCGGGTGGCCGCATCGTCATCCGCCCGCCGGAGAACACGAAAATCGTTGCTGCCGAGTCCATTATTGTCGGCAATACCGTGCTCTACGGCGCAACCGAGGGCGAGGCCTATTTCTGCGGCGTTGCCGGCGAGCGTTTTGCCGTGCGCAATTCGGGTGTCGCCGCCGTCGTTGAAGGCGTCGGCGACCATGGTTGCGAATACATGACTGGCGGTATCGTCGTCGTCATCGGCCAGACCGGCCGCAACTTCGCCGCCGGCATGTCGGGCGGCGTCGCCTATGTGCTCGACGAGGCGGGTGATTTCGCCGAACGCTGCAACATGGCGATGGTCGAGCTGGAGCCGGTTCCGGAAGAGGACGACCTGATGGAAAAGCTGCTCCACCATGGCGGCGATCTCGACCATAAGGGCCGTGTCGACGTATCCGGCGATATGACCAGCCATGACGAGGAGCGGCTCTACCAGCTGATCTCCAACCACGTCCACTACACCGGCTCGGTACGAGGTCGCGAAATCCTCGACGACTGGGCGACTTTCCGGCCGAAATTCCGGAAGATCATGCCGGTCGAATACCGCCGCGCGCTGATCGAGATGGAGCGGATGCGCATGAACGTGGCGGCGGAATAGATTTGGAAATTGCCGGGAGGCCATGCGTCCCGGCAACCATCTTCATCAACAATCCTGACCTCGGACTGAAGGTTGCCACAGCTGCCTTATGAGGTTAACGGGTGCGTCGCCAGGCGTGCCTTCCGGACAGCAGGGACTGGACTATGGGCAAGGTAACAGGGTTTCTCGAGATCGACCGGCAGGTGCACAAGTACCAGCCGGCTTCCGACCGCATCCGGCATTTCCGCGAGTTCACGCTGCCGATGTCGGACAAGGAGGTCGAGAAACAGGCCGCGCGGTGCATGGATTGCGGCATTCCTTATTGCCATGGACCGACCGGCTGCCCGATCCACAACCAGATCCCGGACTGGAACGACCTCGTCTACAATGGCGACTGGGAAAACGCGATCCGCAACCTGCATTCGACCAACAATTTTCCGGAATTTACCGGCCGCATCTGCCCCGCACCTTGCGAGGAAGCCTGCACGCTGAACCTCGAGGATATTCCGGTCGCCATCAAGACCATCGAGCAGGCCATTGCCGACAAAGCCTATGAAACCGGCCATATCCGGCCCTATCCGCCGGAACGGAAGACCGGCAAGCGCGTCGCGATCATCGGCTCGGGGCCGGCAGGCATGGCGGCTGCCCAGCAACTCGGCCGCGCAGGCCATGACGTTCACGTCTATGAGCGCGAGAGCCGGCCGGGCGGGCTGATGCGCTACGGCATCCCCGATTTCAAGATCGAGAAGCATTATATCGACCGGCGCATCGAGCAGATGCAGGGCGAAGGTGTCAGCTTCCATTGCGGCGTCAATGTCGGCGTCGACAAGCCGGTCGCCGAACTGCTCGCCGAATATGACGCCGTGCTCTATTGCGGCGGCTCCGAAACGCCGCGCCCGGCCAACATCCCGGGCGACGATCTCGACGGCGTGCACGACGCCATGCCGTATCTGGTGCAGCAGAACAAGCGTATCGGCGGCGAGCCGATCCAGTCGGTGGCATGGCCGTCGCGCCCGATCGTCGCCGGCGGCCAGCACGTCGTCGTCGTCGGCGGCGGCGACACTGCCTCAGACTGCGTCGGCACCGCCTTCCGCCAGGGCGCGGTACGCGTCACCCAGCTCGACATCCGGCCGCAGCCGCCGGAAAAGGAGGACAAGCTGTCGGTCTGGCCCTACTGGGCGACCAAGATGCGCACGTCATCGTCGCAGGCCGAAGGCGCCGAGCGCGAATTCCAGGTGGCGACGCTTGAATTCATCGGCGAAGACGGCCAGCTGACCGGGGTCAAATGCTGCGAGGTCGACGAAAAGCGCAAGCCGATCGCGGGCACGGAATTCGTCATCCGCGCCGATCTCGCGTTCATCGCCATCGGCTTTGCCGGGCCAGCCGCTCGCGGGCCGATCTCGGAACTCGACGGGCAGATGAAGATCGTCACCGACAGCCGCCGTTCGAAGAATGTCGAGGCCAATGACCGGGACTACAGGACCAGCGTCGAAAGGCTCTATGCGGCGGGCGACGTGCGGCGCGGCCAGTCGCTGGTCGTCTGGGCGATCCGCGAGGGTCGCCAGGCGGCGCGCGCCATCGACGAGGCGCTGATGGGATCGAGCGTGCTGCCGCGCTGAGCCCGTTCCGAAGAGGTTCTGTTTACTGGCGGATCGCCGTCGTCGTATCGGATGCGGCCGCCGTCGCAGGCTGTGTCTTGGGCGGCCAGGAGAAATCGTCGGCGCGGCCCGGTGAGGCGTCGGGCGCCTTGCCCTCGACGATCAGCCTTTCGCCCGGCAAATTCTTGTCAGCTTTTGCCGGCGGGGCGGCGCCGAGAAGTTCCGAGCCGCCGTCCAGCGCCGGATCGCTGAGCAGCATCGGCACGGTGCGATCGACAGCTATCGGTGCCGCGGCAGGTGCCGGCGCCTCGACGGGAGCGCCGGCCGGGGCAGAAGCCGTCACCACGCTTCCTGGCGCGGCCAGCCCCAGGATCTTCATCAGCGGCTTTTCGGTATAGAAGGCGAGCTTGCGCTTGCCGGCCTTCGACATGTTGATGCCGTCGTCGGTGCGCAGGCGCACCGATTGGCCGTTGATGTCCGGTCCGCTGGTGATGAAGGCGCCGTTCTCGTCGACGAACCCGTCCCAGACGTCGACGAATTCGCCGCCGTGGCTTTCGGCGGACGAGCGGAAGATGTCGTTGAAGGCCAGCATGTCGGAGGTCATTTTCGAGACCCGGAAGGCCGGCATGCCGACCCACAGATACGGCACCTTGGTTGCGGCGATGGCCTTGCCGAACGCATCGGTCCGGCGCTCGTATTCCTTGGTCCAGTTTTCGGATCGCGGCTGCTCGCGTACATCGCCGACGCGCATCTGCTGCCGGTCGTTGGATCCGAGCATGACGACGACGGCTGCCGGTTTTTCGGCAGCGATCAGCGACTTGACCTGTTCTGGCCAGTTGTAGACATCGTCACGCACGAAGCCCGACGATCCGTTGGCACGGACGACGATCCTGACGCCGGTGTTTTCAGCAAACGCGGCGTCGAGCCCCTCAGCCAGCCCAGACGCCATGAAATCGCCGACCACCAGAACGACGCGTGCACCCGGCGCCTTCTCGGCCACTGGGGTTGTCGGCTCGGCCGGCGGCGGCCGGCTAACTGACCGGGGCTTTCTCAGCTTGGGCCTGGGCTTTGTTCTCTGGAATTCTCGCTGGTATTCGGGCGGCGGCTGCTCAAACCGCTCGCTTCTGCGCGGAAACAACAGGTCGCGCAGCGACCAGCCACGACTTTCCGGCTCCTGCGCCATGGCCGCGGTATGAAAGGCACTGGCGCCGCCGACCGCCAGAACGGCGATCGCCAGAACGAGGATCGGCACGCGACGAACGATTAACCGGATGCGCGCAGCCGAAACCAATCACCCTCTCCATCCCGCAACCGGCTCTAGTTCTGCCTGAGCCATTTCAGCACTTCCTTGCTCGGATACCCGTCCTGGGTCAAGCCAGCCTTTGCCTGGAAGGCCATGATGGCGGTTTTCGATCCGTCACCGATCTTGCCGTCGAACTTGCCGTCGTAATAGCCGTGCTCGGAAAGTCGCTTCTGAAGCTCCTGCCTTTCCTCGAAGGAGAGCTTGGTAAACGGTCGCTTCCAGTCCTGCACAAGCCCGCCATAGCCGGCAATTTCGTCGGCAAGAAGGCCCACGGCGAGCGCATATTTGTCGGCATTGTTGTAACGCTTGATGACCGAGAAATTCTTGATCATCAGGAAAGCCGGCCCGCCGCTGCCGCCGGGCAGCTTCAACGTCGCCTTGTCCGCACCGTTCTTGAACGGCTTGCCGTTGGCACGGCTGACCCCCAGCGCCTGCCATTGCGACAGCGACTTTGAGCCTCCGGGCAGCTTCTTGCCGTCCGGAAGGCTGACCTCATAACCCCAGGTCTTGCCTGCCTGCCAGCCGTTCTTCCTCAGCAAATTGGCGGCTGTCGCCAGTGCGTCGGGAATCGAATTCCAGATGTCGCGCTTGCCGTTGCCGTCCATATCGACCGCATAGGACTGGTAGCTGGTGGGGATGAACTGGGTATGGCCCATCGCGCCGGCCCATGAGCCGCTGAGATGGCTTTCGTCGATGTCGCCGGTCTGCAGGATCTTCAGCGCCGCGATCAGCTGGGTGCGGGCAAATTTCGCTCGCTTCGGATCGGCATAACCAAGCGTCGCCAGCGAGCGCACGACATTGCGCATGATATCATCGCGCTTGAGAGTTTCGCCGTAGTTCGATTCCATAGACCAGATGGCCAGCAGGATGTAGCGGTCGACGCCGTATCTTGCCTCGATCCTGTCCAGCCAAGGCTTCCATTTCCTTGCCATCTGCTGGCCGACGGCGACCGACTGGTCATGGACGCGGTTGTCGAAATAATCCCAGGCGGGTGCGGTGAATTCGGGTTGAGTACGGGCCTTTTCCAGTACCACCGGGTCAGCATCGTTGATGCCCTTGAATGCCTGGTCGTAGACGGAGCCGGAAACGCCGCTCGCCACGGCGGTAGCACGGAAGCTGGCGACCCATTGGCGGAAGCCGGCATCGGCAAAAGCCGGCCCGCTGGGCATGAGCAAAGCAAGCGAGAGGCTGGCGGCCGTCAGGACGCTGGTGAAGCGCCTTGCGGCGTTGCGAACGGACATCTTTTCCTCCTTCTTCATCTCAGGAAGACTATTCATCGCCGAACCCGGTTAGCATTTGGTTTACCATAGGTGCCGTGCGGGGTGAAAAGATGCGTCAATGCTTTACCAGCTGAGATTTATGACCCGCCGTTCAGTAATCCTCGATTTCGGCATGAAAATGTCTCGAATCGGGATTGCCGAACAGGCATGCAAATGGATAATTGGCACATGAAGAGAGTTCGCAAGGCAGTGTTCCCGGTTGCCGGTCTCGGCACGCGCTTTCTCCCTGCTACCAAGGCCATTCCCAAGGAAATGCTGACGGTCGTCGACAGGCCGGTCATCCAGTATGTGGTCGATGAGGCGCGCGATGCCGGGATCGAGCATTTCATCTTCGTGACCGGCCGCAACAAGGCGGTCATCGAGGATCACTTCGATGTCCAGTTCGAGCTCTACGACACGCTTGCGCAGCGCGGCAAGGACGACCAGCTCGCCCGCCTTCAGCGGCTGCAACCGGCGCCGGGGCAGACCAGCTTCACCCGCCAGCAGGTACCGCTCGGCCTTGGCCACGCCGTCTGGTGCGCGCGCGAGCTCGTCGGCGACGAGCCCTTTGCGCTGCTGTTGCCCGACATGATCATGCAGTCGGAAAAAAGCTGCATGAAGGACATGGTCGAGCTTTACGCCGAGACCGGCAACAACATCGTCGCCGTGCAGGAATGCGATCCGGCCGAGGCGCACAAATACGGCATTGTCGGCCGCGGCGAGGACGCGCATCACGGTTTCCGCATCACCGGCATGGTGGAAAAACCGAAGACCGGCACGGAGCCGTCGAACCTCTACATCAACGGGCGCTATATCCTGCAACCGGAGATATTCAAGATACTCGAAGGTCAGGAAAAAGGCGCCGGCAACGAGATCCAGCTCACCGATGCAATGCTGAAGCTGCAGAAGCAACAGCCCTTCTACGGCTACCACTACCGCGGGCGGACGTTCGACTGCGGCTCGCCCGAAGGCTTCGTCGAGGCCAACGTTGCCTTCGCACTGTGGCGCAGAGACATGAATGCCAGCATGGCCGGTGTCATTCGCACGCTTCTCGACGAACTCGCGCCGTCAGAACGCCGCGGCATAGCCTTGTAGTTTCAACACCGGTTGCCGCGCTGATCGGCTAAAGCGCGCCGCGTTCGACCGGCCTCATGCGACGCGCTTTAGGTTCTTGTTTTAGGCAAGTCGTTATCGCAAAACCGCTGCACACTTTTGCGCGACATGCATTTAGCGCTGCAACTTCAAGCCGACGAAGATACTGTTGGCCGTGTAGTCGCGCCCAATCAGGTTGCTGGTCAGTTTTTCAGTCCTGGCGCGGGTGGTGAGCCCGGTGTAGCGGTTCAGCCACCACGTCAGCCCAGCCTCGGCGCTCAGCGTCAAATCATGATCGTCGGAGCCGGTATAGTCGCGCCATTCGAGGCCGAGAGCGGCATTTCCGGTCAGGTTGGCGCGGATCTGCCGCTCGCCGGTGAGGCTGCCGGAATAGAGCATATCGCCGCTTTCGCCCGCATTCGTCGTGTTCTCGGCGGTCGTCTGTGCGGTGAGCCCGATCGTGGTGCCGCGTTCCGGCGACCATTTGAGATCGGCATTGACCGTCGCGCCCGAAATAGCCGGCAGGGCATCGTCGTCGATAGCTTCGCGCAGCCAGCCGACCGAGAACTCGCCGGTAAGCTTCTCGCGGAGATCGAGCTCGACGCCGGCCCGTGCGCCAAGCCTGGTCGAGGAGCGCTGGAAGCCGTTTGGATCGACGCGCAAATCATAAGCGCGCCGGCCGATCTCGATTTCGGTGAACGGGGTGATGGCAGGCGAGATCTCGTAACCGGTACGCAAAATGGCCGTGTAGAGCGTCGAGTCGCGGCCCTTCTGCGACAGCGATCCGCCGGACGAAAGCTTGGCGTCGCCAAAGATGTCGTGCTCGACCGCGCCGGTCAGCGCGAAGCGCATCTTGCCGGCATCCTTCTCGACGGCGAGACTGCCGTTCACGGTCTGGCGCACCGGCTGGCCAACGGCGCCGACGACCGCGTCCGGCGCCGAGGCCGATTCGGGCACGGCCTCATAGCCCAGCTTGGCGATGGCGCGCAGATCATTGTCGAGATCGATGTTGAGTGTGCCGTCGACGCGGCCTTGCGCCTCGTGAATGTCATAGCCGGACAAGGTTTCGCGGAAGATGCCATAGCCCTCAACCGTCGCCGAATTCTCCCGCCAGTCGGAGACGGCGTTGAAGCGCAGAGTCGTTTCCGACAGCAAGGCCGGCTTGCCGAGGCTGCTCGAATCGGCGTTTGTCGAAGACGTCAGGCCTTGCTCGAGCGTCGGCCGGATTACGAAAGAGCCGAGCTTGATGCCGGTGGCGGCGAACGGGTCGTCCTCGTTCTTTTTGTTCTGGCCTTCGATGGCTTCGGTGCGCTCGGCGCCGGGGTCGAGCCTGAGCCTCTCGGCGGAATCGATGGTGACGGCACGGCGGTTGACCGTATCCTGCTCGTCTATAGCGGCGGTATCGGTGTCATCGGTCGCCGCCGCGGCTGCAGTCGCGGCTCTCTTGCGCTTCTGGCTGTCAGCGGTCTCGTCTTCGGCGTTGGCCGCATTGGCGGCGCGTGGCGTCGCGCTTGGCCGCCGTCGGGGTGGCGGAGCAGGGTTGTCGGGAAATGGGTCGCCGCTGGCCACTGGTTGATCGAAAGTGCCGCCGGTTGTGGCCGCCTCGCTCGTGCCATCGTCAGGCAACGCCCCTTGGCTGGCCGGGCGATAGGTAGGCAGCGGCGTATTGTCGTTGGCGGTTGCAGCAGCCTGCGCGGCTTGGGTTCCGGCTATGCTCGATTGCCTGATCTTGTACTGCTGTTCGTCCAGGATTGTCGATTCCGAAACCTCGCCGCGCAGCTCGGTTTCCTGGGCGCAAAGCAGTGCCGGCCGCGACAACGCAAAGACACTGGTTGCCAGCAGCAAAGCGCAGACCGCCTTGCCCTTTCGTCCCATTTTGTTTTGAGGCTGAAACCCGGACATCGGCACCACTGCTTGCGCGGCGCACGCGCGCCATACTTACGAAACCGTAAATGGGGATGGTTAACGGAGCGTTGAGGCATGGCCCGTCAGGAGGTTCCGGACGGCAATTCCGTTGGACAGGCGCGCGCCGAAGCGCTAATCGCATCGTCCATGGACGTGAAATCCCCAGACAGGAAGCGGCATGACGGGCAGGCCGCGATTGCCTCGGCGCTGAGAACCGTGGCGACGGAACAGGCCGGCGTCGCGGCACTGGCAGACGCTCTCGAAAACGGGCTGGCCGAGCCGTTCGCACGAGCCGTCGGCATGGTGTCGCAGATCGATGGCCGCGTCATCGTCACCGGGGTCGGCAAAAGCGGCCATATCGGCTCGAAGATCGCCGCAACGCTCGCCTCGACCGGCACGCCGGCCTTTTTCGTCCACCCTGCCGAAGCCAATCACGGCGACCTTGGCATGATCGCCAGAAACGACGCCATAATCGCGCTTTCGTGGTCGGGCGAAAGCCTTGAGCTCAAGGGCATCATCGCCTATTCGAGGCGCTTCTCGATCCCGCTGGTCGCGGTCACCGCGGGTGAAAAATCGGCTCTGGCGCGCGCGGCCGACGTTGTGCTTCTGCTGCCGCGAGCACCGGAAGCCTGCCCGCACGGGCTTGCGCCGACGACCTCGACACTATTGCAAATGGTGATGGGCGATGCGCTGGCCATCGCGCTGCTCGAGGCACGCGGCTTCACCCCGGACCATTTCCGCACGTTCCATCCCGGCGGCCAGCTCGGAGCCAACCTGACGCAGATCCGCGAGATCATGCATGTCGGCGACAGGCTGCCGCTGGTGTCGTCAGGTACCGGCATGCGCGAGGCAATCCTCGAATTGTCGCGCAAGGGGTTTGGCTGCGTGGCCGTGACTGCCGCGGACGGCAAGCTGATCGGCATCATCACCGATGGCGACATCAGGCGCCATATCGGCAGCGATCTCCTGGCAATGAGCGTCGATCAGGTGATGACCAGAGAGCCGAAAATGGCTTCGCCCGACACGCTTGTTGCGACGGCGCTGCAGACAATCAACGACTCGGCTATCACCAGCCTGATGGTGGTCGAAGGCAGGCGGCCGATCGGGCTCGTCCATCTGCACGACCTGCTGCGCATCGGTGCTGCCTAGCGGGCTTCTAGACCGCCTCGACCGTCAGTTCCAGGTCGGTATCAGCGGCGCCCGTCACGCGCACTTGCGTGCCGGCCGGCAGGTCAGGGCCGGAGACGCGCCACAACGTGTCGCCCAGCTTTATGCGGCCGCGCCCGTCCTTGATCGGCTCGGCAAGGGTCGCCGTCCGGCCGACCATCTGTGCGCCGCGACGGTTGAGCAGGGGCTGGTCGGTTTCATCATGGCGCCCGCCCACCAGCCGCTTGCCGACATAGGCCGAGACCAGCGACAGCGCGAGGAAGGCGAGGACCTGGACTTGCCAGGTCCAGAAACCGGCATCCCAGATGAGCAGTGAGACGACGCCGATCAACAGCGCGGCAATGCCGATCCACAGCATGAAAATGCCCGGCGCGATGACCTCCATTACCAGCAGGACGAAGCCGAGGACCATCCAGCTCCACGGGCCGAGTTCGGAAACAATGCGGCCGAGCATGGCTGTGGCCTCAGGTTTCGCTCGGACGAACGACCGGCGGGCGGGCGGCCTGTCGTGCGGCACCGGCGGTGCCTTCGCTTCGGAAAACTTCCTTGGCGATTTCGCCAATACCGCCGAGCGTGCCGATCAGCGATGAGGCCTCCATCGGCATCAGCACGAGCTTGCTGTTTGTCGCTGAGCCGATCCTGGTCAGCGCTTCGGTGTATTTCAGCGCGACGAAGTAGTTGAGCGCCTGCACGTCGCCTTTGGAAATCGCCTCCGACACCACCTGCGTGGCGCGTGCTTCAGCCTCGGCCGAGCGCTCGCGCGCCTCGGCATCGCGGAAGGCGGCTTCCTTGCGGCCTTCGGCCTCCAGGATCTGCGATTGCTTGAGGCCTTCGGCGGCGAGGATCTGCGCGCGCTTATTGCGCTCGGCCATCATCTGTCGGCCCATCGATTCGACGAGATTGGCCGGCGGGTTGATGTCCTTGATCTCGACACGAGTGATCTTGATGCCCCAGGGATGCGCCGCCTCGTCAACGACGCGCAGCAGGCGCTCGTTGATGGCGTCGCGGTTCGACAAAAGTTCGTCGAGGTCCATCGAGCCCATCACGGTGCGGATGTTGGTCATCGTGAGATTGAGAATCGCATTCTGCAGGCCGGAGACCTGGTAGGCGGCCTGCGCCGCGTTGAGCACCTGATAGAAGGCGATGCCATCGACGGCAACGGTGGCATTGTCGCGGGTGATGATCTCCTGCGTCGGTACGTCGAGCACTTGCTCCATCATGTTCATCTTGGCGCCGACGCGGTCGACGAAAGGCACGATCAGGTTGAGGCCTGGGTTCAATGTCCTGGTGTAACGGCCAAAACGTTCGACGGTATAATTATAGCCTTGCGGAATTGTTCGGATGCCCTTGATAAGCACCAGCACGACAAGGGCGACAAGAACAAGAAGCGCGATATCAAAACCACTGAAACCCATTTGGCTCTCCCCTCAAAGGCCGGCTATGTTGGATATTCCACGCGACCGATTCCACCAAACACTTAAGTGTGTTTCAGCAATGTTACAATCAGGTGATCACGGATTGCGGGTGCATAGACGGGTGATCTGTTCAGGCCCAGCCGGACAGCTCGCGCCGCACCATCGCCTCGATCACCGCCATGCCCTCGGCACTGTCGTTGAGGCAAGGGATATGTGCGAACTTTTCGCCGCCGGCATGATGGAAGGTCTCGGACGCTTCCCTGCCGATCTCGTCCAGCGTCTCGATGCAGTCGACGGAAAATCCTGGATTGACGATGGCGACCGATTTCACGCCTTCGCGCCCTAGTCTTTCGACCGTCTTGTCGGTGTAGGGCTGCAGCCACTCCTGCGCGCCGAAGCGCGACTGGAAGGTGGTAATCAGCTTGTTTTCATCCCAGCCGAGCTTTTCGCGCAGCAGTCGGGTCGTCTCGAGGCAATGGGCCTGGTAGGGGTCGCCCTTGTCGGAATAGAGTTTCGGAATGCCGTGATAGGAAGCAATGACAATTTCCGGTTCGAATCCGAGGCTCGCCAGATGCTTTTCGACCGAACGGGCGAGCGCCTCGATATAGGCCGGCTCGTTGTAATAGGGTGGCACGCTGCGAATGGCCGGGGCGCGGCGCATCTTCATCAGCGCGCGAAACAGCTGGTCGTTGGCAGTCGCAGTCGTCGTCGCCGAATATTGCGGATAGAGCGGGAAAGACAGGATGCGGTCGCAGCCTTGCTCGACCAGTCTCTCGGCCACGCTCTCGGTCGAAGGGTTGCCATAGCGCATCGCCCAGTCGACGACGACATTGGGTAGCTCGCCGAGCGCGAGCCCGAGCTTCTCGGCCTGGGCGCGGGTGTAGGTTCGCAGCGGCGACTCGTTGCGCTCCCGGTTCCATATCCTGGCGTAGTTGGCCCCTGATTTCTTCGGCCGGGTGGTGAGGACCACGCCGTAGAGAATCGGATACCAGATCGCCTTGTTGAGCTCGATGACGCGCGGATCGGACAGGAACTCCCGGAGGTAGCGCCACATCGGCTTGAAGCCGGTGCCGTCCGGGGTGCCGAGATTGATCAGCATGACACCGACCTTGCCGGTCCTGACCAGAGGGTGCCCTGCCGACGGCGAGGCGGCAGTCTTCTCGGCTTTGATTTCAGCAGGGTTGGCAAGCGTCATGAGGTTCTCCAACACCGCGAACCAACGGTGCCGCGGCGAAAGTAGCGATGCCGCGCCGGTTTTCAAATGCTGCGTCTGGCCGCACCTTATCCCAGAAATGCAACACCCGCCCGGTCTGCCGGGCGGGTGCATTGCGTTCCTGCGGCCGGATTACTTTGAGGCCGTCGGGATCGTCAAGGTTGCGCCGACCGGAAGGCGGCGTGGCTCGTAGGCTTTGTTGGCATCGGAGATTATTTTCCATTTGGTGCCGTCGCCATAAGCCTTCACCGCGAGATCCCAATAGGTATCGCCGGCGACGATTACATGGCTGCTTTCGGCCGGTGCCGGCTCAGCCGGAGCAGGGGTCGCCGGAGCCGGTGTGGCAGGAGCCGCAGGTGCCGCCGGCTGGGCCGGCTCGGCGGGTGCGGGTGCCGGCGCTGTTTCAGCCGGGACGGCCGGCGGCGTCTTGGAAATGTCGCCGGAGCCGGCCGGCATTTCGGGCATTGCCGGCTCAACGGGCTTTGCCGGCGCAGCCTCAGCAGGTTTTGGCGGTTCGGCAGGGTTGGCAGGTTCTGCGGCCGGGGCCACGGTCGCGGCGATCTCGGTGATGCGGCCGTCGAGCTTCGGCGTATAGGGCCGGTGCGCGCCCAGGTAGTCGGCGACGACCTGTTCCAGCCCCGGGCCGTAATCATAGGCGTTCTTGGCCTTCTCGGCGAACACCTTGTAGCCGTCGCCGCCCTGGCGGACATAGTTGTTGGTGGCGACCAGGTAATCCTTGTCCGGCTTAATCGGCGTCCAGGCGCCGCCTTCCATGACCTCGACCGATTTGACGCGTGCGTTAGGCGGCGCCGATTTGTCGAACGCATATTTCAGGCCGGCAACCTGCGGGAAGCGCCCGGCGCCGTCCTCGACCTGGCTGAGGCCGCTTTCGAGGCCGCCAACCAAATCCTTGCCGGAGATCTGGAAGGTCGCCAGCGTGTTCTGAAACGGCAGGACGGTGAGAACCTCGCCCATGGTGACGGTGCCCTGGTCGATGGAGGCGCGCAAGCCGCCGCCATTCGAGATGACGATCTCGACACCTTGGCCCTTGACCCGGTCGAGGACGGCGTCGGAGACCAGATTGCCCATCTCGCATTCGCGGGCGCGGCAGTTTTCGCGACTGCCGTCGATCGCCTTGGTGGTCTCGGCGACTTCCTTGTTCTTCAAGGCCTCGATCGGCGCGCCGAGTTCCTTGATGCGGGCAAGCACGGCGGGGTCGGGCGTGATCGATTTGTCGAGATGGATGGGATCGCCGCTGGCCTCCTTGACGACGCCGTTGTCGTCGAACACGACCTTGAACTCGCCGAGATATTTCGAATAGGACGCCGCCTGGACGACCGGCACTTTGTAGCCGTCCGGATTGTCGACCATCGTCGGATAAGGGCCTTCCGCCTTGGGGTCGGTGTTGGACAGCAGCGAATGGCTGTGGCCGCCGACCACCACGTCGACGCCCGGGATCTTGGCGATCACGTCGCGCTCGCGCTTGTAGCCGATATGGGTCACCGCGATGATCTTGTTGACGCCCTCTCGCTTCAGTTTCTCGACCTCAGCGGTGATCGACTTGACGTCGTCTTCGATGGCAATATTCGGGCCAGGGGTGGCAAGCTCCGGCGTGTCGTTGGTGACCGCGCCGACGATCCCGATCTTCTGGCCGCCGACCTCGACCACGATCGACGGCTTGACGCGGTCGCCGAGCTTGGATTGCGCACTGGCCTTCACATTGGCGCCGAGCACCGGAAACTGGATCATGTCGAGAAACGGCGCCAGCGCCGACTCGCCATCGTCGAACTCATGGTTGCCGAGAGCCTCGGCATCGAATTTCATCTGGTTGAGGAATTCGCCTTCGGTCTTGCCTTTGTAGGTCGTGTAGAAGAGCGAGCCCTGGAAATTGTCGCCGGCGCTGAGCAGCAGCACGTTCTGGCCTTCCAGCTTCTTGCGCTCCTGCGCGATCGCGGTGACCAGGCGGGCGGCGCCGCCGACGCATTCGCCCTTGGTCTCCTCCTCGGCCGAGCAGGTCGATTCGTACTTGTTGTTGCTCTCGATGCGGCTATGCCAGTCGTTGATGTGCAGGATGTTGACCGTGTAGTCGGCAAAGGATACCCCTGCCGACAGGCCAAGCGCCGATGCCGACAGCGCGGCGATGGCAGCAATCTTCTTCATTCTCGTCTCCCGGATAACTTGAGTACAGCGCCGCGCGTCATTTGGGACGCGCAAAGGACGCTGTACCAATTTTTATTTTGCGCATGATCCTTTCCGAAAATCGACTCCGATTTTCGGGGTCATGCGCAGAGGCGTTTAACGCTCTTGTTTGACTGGGATGTAACAGCCCTCTTGGGCTATGTTCACATCGCGTTTCAGTCGATGCAAGCAGAAATCGGCATCAGCTTTGCCGGCGTAAAAAGAAGACGGCGGCTTGAAGCCGCCGCCCTTGTGCAAAGTAAATTCGGAATCGGATTTCAGGTGCGCCTGGTCAGCACAAAATTCTGCCCGCTCGCGCTGGTGCAATTGAGCTGGCTGGTGGAGACCATCAGGCAGTTGAAGCTGATCGGCGTCTGGCGGATCAGCGACGTGCCATGGATCTCGACCGAGGTGCCGCCGGTCATGGTGTAGCTGCCATCGGCAAGCTTCTGGCCGGTGTCGGTTGCGACGGTCGCGAAGCTGCCGCCCTTGAAGGTCGACAAGCCCGTGCCCTGCGCGTCGATCCAGGAGCCTTCAACCCCCTTGGCCGTGATCACCGGCGGCTCGCCTGGGCCGGTTGTCGTGCAGGCCGCCAACGCGACCGTAGCGGCCGCGGCAATGCCAGCCGAAAGCAGTCTTTGCGCAATCGTCATCTTCAAGATCCTCTCCTCTCGCATCGGCCCGAAAATCGATCCGATTTTCGGAAAGCACGATGCGCACATTCAAAGTGCTAGAGCGTACTTTGTGCGTCCAAATGGACGCACGTGGCTCTAGGCCGCCCCTCTTCAATCGCCCGATTTCCGGGCGATTGCAAGCTGGCCGAGTGTCGAGGCAACGCTGCTATCGAACGAGGATGTTGCGGAATTGCCACGGGTCTTTGGTATCGAGATCCTCGGGAAACAGACCAGGCCGATTGTCGAGCGGTGTCCAGTCGGTATAATAGCTCCTGACCGGCCCGAGATAGGGGCCCTGCACGTCGAGGCAGCGCTTGTAATCCATCTCGTCGGCCTCGACGATGCCGGCCTCGGGATTTTCCAGCGCCCAGACCATGCCGGCCAGCACCGCCGACGTGACCTGCATGCCGGTGGCGTTCTGATAGGGCGCCAGCTTGCGCGCCTCGGCCAGCGACAGCTGCGAGCCGTACCAGTAGGCGTTCTTGGCGTGGCCGTAGAGCAGCACGCCGAGTTCGTCGACGCCATCGACCAGTTCATTTTCGTCGAGCACGTGATGCACGGGCTGAGCCTTGCCGGCGACACCGAACATCTCGTGCAGCGACAGCACTGCGTCGTTGCAGGGATGATAGGCGTAATGGCAGGTCGGCCGGTATTGCACCTTGCCCTTCTTGCCGCGCAGCGTGAAAAAATCGGCAATCGAGATCGCTTCGTTGTGTGTCACCAGGAAACCGTATTGCGGGCCGGGCGTCGGACACCACGTGCGCACGCGTGTATTGGCGCCGGGCTGCTCCAGATAGATCGCGGCCTTCGAACCGTTCTTGTGGCTTTTGGCGTTCTTCGGCATCCACGCCTCATGCGTGCCCCAGCCGAGCTCGGCCGGCTGCAGCCCTTCCGAAATGAAGCCTTCGACCGACCAGGTGTTCCAGAACACGTTCATCGGCTTGGGCTTCTTGGTGCGCTGGGTGTCGCGCTCGGCGATATGGATGCCCTTGACGCCGGCCTTCTTCATCAGCCTGGCCCAGCCTTCGCGATCGTGCTGCGCGGGTTCCGAGAAGTCGAGGCCAAGATCTGTGGCGAGATTGACCAGTGCCTGCTTGACGAACCACGAGACCATGCCCGGATTGGCGCCGCAGCACGAGATCGCCGTGGTGCCGCCCGGGTTCTTCGCGATTTCAGTACGTACGGTCTCGCGCAGCGCATAGTTGGTGCGTGAGGCGTTGTCGGCCTTCTCGTCGAAATAAAAGCCGAGCCAGGGTTCGACCACCGTGTCGATATAGAGGACGCCAAGCTTGCGGCAGAGCTTCATCAGCTCAAGCGAGGAAGTGTCGACCGACAGGTTGACGCAAAAGCCCTGGCCGCCGCCATTGGTCAAAAGTGGTGTCAGCAGCTTCTTGTAGTTCTTTTTGGTCACCGCATCCTGCATGAAAGTGATGCCGCGCTCGTCGAGCAATTTACGGTCGGTGTCGCGCGGGTCGATGACCGTCATGCGCGACTTGTCGAATTTGAAATGGCGCTCGATCAGCGGCAGCGTTCCCCGTCCGATCGAGCCGAAGCCGATCATCACTACAGGGCCGGTGATCTCACCGTAAACGGGCCAGTTTTCATTCGCCATTTATCGATTACTCCCTCAAAAAACGCTTCGGAACAGCGGCTTGGCCGCGGCGCGACAAACCATAGATCATTGTCACAATAAAGCGAAAAGCGGACGGCCGGCCTCACGCCGCGCCATCCCGGCTACGGCTCGACTAGTCTTGCGAATGCAGGCTCGAAGAGGTCACGTGCCTCGGAGACCGGCAGTTCCAGCAGATCGTCGGCGCAGGCCTGGATGGCATGCGGCAGGGTCTGGAGCCCGAAAACCAGAACCTGCTTGTCGCCCTCACGCCAGAGGCTGACCGCTAGATATTCGCCGATGAGATCGTCCATGCCGCATTCGGCTTCGTGATCGATATCGGTCTGATCGATCGGTTTCTTGCGCCGCTGCTTGACGAAGGAGGCCAGGGAAGGACCGGGCTTGCCATCCACCGTATCCGAGAAAATGTCCTGAAGGCCAAGCAGGACGCCGCGCCGCACATCCATGATGTAGGCGTCCGAATAGTTGGTCGGATGCGCTCCGCCGCAGAAGATGCTGCCGGACTCCCGCCAGCTCATCAGCCGCGGAGTCAGCGACGTCACTTCGAATGTGCTGTCCTCATAGCCGCCGAGCGTGCCGCCGTTCATACCGTCAATTGGCCCGCCTTCGTCGAAACCGGCATATTGCGCCGCCACGCAGCCCAGTGCGCCGATGTTTGCGCGCCAGTGCCTCTCTTGCAGCAGAGCATTCGCGGCCTCGATCGGAACGTCGCCGGACAGTTCGACAATGCGCGGCGTGGCAAACCTGGTGCGGGGGTCGACGACATAGCGGTAGGTTGCGTCCGGCCAACCAGTCGTCTTGCCGTTATCGAGCTGAGTGTCCATCCGCAGATAGTCATAAGGGGACGTTTCCATAGTGAGCGGCGTGTCATTGGCGAAGAACTTCATGAAGCTGAAATCGTAGAGATCGAGCGGGGTGCTGGGCTCGTTCCCGGTCACTTGCCGACTTGCGACCCGTTCCAATCTGAGCGGCAGCGCCTTCTTTCCGTTCCAGCTGCCTTCAAGGGTCTTGCCGTTACTGGATGAGGCCAGGCGCCACACGGCGGCAATCGGCGCGGCCTTTCCGTCATCGCAATTGTCGGTGCCGCATGCCTCCTCCTCGGCCAGTTCGAACTTGCTGCCCCTTTGAGACCGGGCCTGCAGCGGGATGTCAACGCCCTTCGAGCGGTAGAAATAGCGGCCGGCCAGCGGGCCGCCGGGCGCCGCGGGGTCGCCGGTGAATTCGACGACGATATCGGCCTTTCCAAGCTTGCCGGCATAAGTCACCGGCTCCGCCTCGGCTGCTGTCGACAGTACCAGGATCGCGGCCATGAACGTGACCGGCCTGCTAAGATGCTGGATCATTGTTCCCCCCAGCGATCATTTTCAGTGTTCCCACCAGCCGGTCACGGTCGGCGGTCATCCCCTTGTAGTCGAGTTGTGCCTCGTCCAGCGCCAGAAGTTGTTCGGCCAAGGACGCCGCGAGCGCCGCGCGGTCGGGGTGGCGTTCCAGCACGGCGAGCGGGTCGAGATGGATGCGGATGGTGAAGAGTACGTCGCCCGAAACGGGGAGCTTTCTCAGCGTCTGCCGCTCGACGCGGATAAAGGCATGGGCGTCGATGTCGCCATCCGGGAATCTCGACGGGCGACTGCTGGCGCGGTCGATGCGTTCGAGGTTGGAGAGCGGATGGTAGAGTGCGTCGCCCGCCTGGATCGACCAGTTGTAGCGCTCGACGGCTTGGCCCTGGAGGCCGTCGAACATGCGGTTGATGAGATCGGCCGGGCGTGTGCCCGGGCCGAAACCCGGTACCGGCGCGTGGATCTGCTGCAGCGGCTTGCCGAATTTTTCGATCAGCGACCATGACGACGGGAAGCAGAGCGAGCCGGCCGCCAGACGCCAGCCGCTCTCGTCGCGACGCATCAGGATCAAATCCTCCTGGACGAGCAACGAGGCCGCGACAAGCGGCGCATCGCTGAAAGAAGCTGAGGTGCCTGAGCCCTCGAGATTGTCGATGCCGCCGATCACCTCGATCGCATTGTCGGTACGCCTGTGGGTCTCAGGAAAGTTCGCCGCCAGATGCGCACCGAGCAGATCGAGCACTTCGCGCTGAGCGTCGCGCGTTGTTTGCTCCTCGACAAAAACCTTGCCGGGAATTTCCGCATAAAGCCGGCGTTTCTCGGCAAGATAGGGCAGCAGATATTCGTCGACCTCGATCCAGCTATCGAGATTGAGCGGCTTCAGCCCGATGGTGAACAGTTTCGACGAGCCGTCATAGGGTGTGTGGGTCGGCGGGCGGAAGCTCATGCCTCTTTGTAGGCTTCCAGTGCGGCGGCGGCCATTCTCGCCGTGAATTCGGTGATTTCGTAATCGGCGGCACCTGCCTTGGCGAAGGGATCGTCCGCCAGTCTGGCTTCGAGCACTTCGCGTGGACCACGCGCGATGATGATGCCGCCGGTCCTTGGCCGCTTTGGCCCGGAGGCGACAAAGATACCTTGCGCATAGCAGGCCTTCAGCCACTCGACATGCGCTTGCTGCAGGCGGTCGATCTCGGTCAGCGGCACCTTGTAGTTCAGCGAAACCACGAACATTGTTGTCTCCAGATGCTTCAGCCCAGCCGCGCCGGGATCAATCCGCGCAGCGAGTTGCCGACGAACAGCGCCTTGGCCGATTTCAGTTCGTTCCACGTGTAGACCGCTTCACCGGCGCGGCCTTGATCCAGCAGTTCGCCGCGCAGGACGCCAGGCAGCAGGCCGCAATCGAGCCGCGGCGTGGCCAGCACGCCGTCGCCGAAATCGGCAAAGACATTGGTGATCGTGCCCTCGCAGATTTCGCCGCGCTCATTGGCGAGCAGCACCTCGTCGGCGCGCCCGGCGAGATATTCGGCGCGCGCGCGCGTATAGGTTTGTCGGCGGCTGGTCTTGTGGCGCAGCAGCATATCGCTCGAATCAAGCCGCACGCGCGCCAGCTGCAGGGTCCAGACCTTGTCTGCGGCGAGCGGCTCGTAGGGCTGCACCGACACCGCCATTTCGCCCTTGCGCGACAGGACGAGGCGGGCGCGCAACGCGATCTGTTGGTGGCCGACCGCATTCATCAGCGCTTCGCCGACCCTTGTCGGATCGCAGGCGAAACCGAGTTCGCTTGCCGAGCCGTAAAGCCGCGCGAGATGGCGGTCGAAACGGAGGAAACCCGAGCCGGGTTCCCAGCGCATTGTTTCGATCAGTTCGAAATCGGCAGTGTTCCCGTCGCGAAACGGGCTTTCAGCAGACACTCCTGGTACTCCTCTTCGGCTGTCGAATCGAAGACGACGCCACCGCCGACATTGTAGACCGCCTCGCCATTGGCAAAGAGCGAGATGGTGCGGATCGCCACCGAAAAGCGCATCCGGCCGCCGGGCGCGATCCAGCCTATGGCGCCGCAATAGACATCGCGCGGGCCACTTTCCAGCTCGCGCAGGATCTCCATGGCGCGGATCTTCGGTGCGCCGGTAATCGAGCCGCAGGGGAACAGCGCGGCGAAAATCTGATGGATGGCGAGGCCGGGCAAGAGTTTCGCCCGCACGCGGCTCACCATCTGGTGGACGGTCGGGTAGCTCTCGATGCGGAAAAGCTCCGGCACATCGAGCGTGCCAACCTCGCTGATCAGTGAGATGTCGTTGCGCAGGAGATCGACGATCATCCGGTTCTCGGCCTGGTTCTTCTCGTCGTTGCGCAAGAACGCTTTCAGGCGATCGTCCTCGGCTTTTGTTGCGCCGCGCGGCGCGGTGCCCTTCATCGGATGCGTCTCGATCATGCCTTCCGCGTCCACCTCGAAGAACAGTTCGGGCGAACGCGACAAGACGATCGGATCGCCGAGCGCGACCAGCGCCCCATACTTCACCGGCTGGCGTTCGGTCAGCGCGTTGAAGGCGACCAGCGGGTCGCCCGACCACTGCGCATGGACCGGAAAGGTCAGATTGCCCTGGTAGCAGTCGCCCTTGCGGATGTGGTCATGCAGCCTGGCAAAGCGTTTGGCGTAGTCGTCCGAAGACCAGGCTGCCTTGGCGTCGAAGATTGGGCCGTTGCTGGCCGGCGGATCGCCTGGCGCGACCGTCTGCTCGACCGGCGCATCGAACACGCCGAGGCAAAAAAGCGGGGCGCGGCGGCCGGCCGGCAGCAGCGGAACGAGCTTGGGTTCGAGCAGGTAACCGGCCTCGTAGGAGAAATAACCGGCCAGCCATTTGCCGCCGTCATGTGCAGCCTGCGCGGCTTCCAGCGCCGGCAAAAAATCCGCCTCGCCATGCGCTGCGATTAACTCGGCCGGCCGGTCGAAAACGAGCTGCCGCGCGGTCTCGTCGTTCCTGAAAATTGCAAAGGGCAGGGGCAGGGACATAAGGCTCGGATGCTGCGGTCACCAGCGATCGATCTATATGGGGGCTCGACCGTGCGCAATCGAGGGAACGGCGTCCCAAGACGCAAAGGCGCGGCGGCAAAAACAAAAGCGGCGCCAGAGGGCGCCGCCTTGTTCCAGATGCCGCCTTGCGATGGATCAGGTGTTGCTGGCTTCTCCCGCGGTCGGGAAGCGGCGCGCAAATTCCTTTTCGTCGCCGGCGGCAAGCAGTTTCGCCTGCTCGATCCAGCGTTCACGTTCGATACGGCCGTCGAAATTCAACGTCGCCTCGATCCGCTTGACATCGTCGGGCGTCCAGGCGGCGATCTGGGCATAGGTCGTGACCCCAAGCCCTTTGAGCAGCCGCTCGTTGGTGGGGCCGATGCCGATCAGGCGACGCAGGTCGTTGGCTTTGCCTGGGGCAATAGCTGTTGCCCTGCCGGTCGCGGCTTTCTTTGCCGCCGGCGCGGCCTTGCTTGCCGCCGGCGCAGCCTTGCTTGCCGTCGGCGCGGCGCTCGCTTTCGATGCAGGCGGTTTCGGCGTTGTCGTTTTCGCGGCACTTGCGCGTGGCGCGGTCGCGGCCTTCACCGTTGCAGATTTCTTCGGCGCCGGTTTGGCTGGTGCGGATGTCGAAATCAGGGTTGACGGCGCCTGCATCGCCGCCTTGGTCGCACCGGCATTGGCGGCTGGCGCCTTGGCTGTTGCCGCCTTCGCGGTTGGCGCCTGGGTGGTTTTCGCCTCGCCCAGCCGGCGTTCGAGATCGGCGCGGGCGCGGCCGCATGCATCCAACTCACCGGTCAGACGGTCGCTGTCGGCCCGCAATCTGTCGCGTTCGCTGCGCGTGCGGTCTAGATCGCCGCGCAAACTGTCGAGTTCGCCACGCAGGCGTCCCCAAATGAACCAGCCAACCAACACACCTACCAGGAACGCCAGGAGCATGTAGAAAAAAGTGCCCATTGTCTTTCTCTCTCCAGTCCGATCCGTCCGCCCTGGCCTGTAGAGCCATGACCTCGGCGAAGGACCATTCGATGGTGGTTCCGCAATTTGCAGAACAGCCGGCTTCGATCGAGCTGTCGGCGACCGGTTTGCCCCTGGCCAACAACCGTTGTCGCATCCGCCGACACGCCATGGCCGGTCGGGATTTTCCGACCGGATCCATTCGTGCCCGGCTGAGCTTGAGGGCGGACGCTATCATACAGCTTACGGGAATCTAACGGAAAACTTCCATGGAAAGATATTTAAGAACAAATAACCAAGACAAGAATAGACCATCGCCAATATGCGTTGCTGCTAAACTGTTCTGGAAAACCCGGTCATCCGGTGTTGCGCATCGCCCAGTGTTGCGCATCACTTGTCCAGTGTTTCCAGCTCGTCGATCAGTCCGCTGATCACGCCAAGCCCGATCTGCCAGAAGGCAGGGTCGGCCGCGTCGAGGCCGAACGGCGCTAGAAGCTCGGAATGATGCTTGGTGCCGCCGGCGCGCAGCATGGCAAAATATTTCTCCTGAAAGCCGCGCTCGGCGTTCTGGTAGACCGCGTAGAGCGAGTTCACCAGGCAATCGCCGAATGCGTAGGCATAGACGTAGAAAGGCGAGTGGATGAAGTGCGGGATATAGGTCCAGAAAACCTCGTACCCTTCGCGCAGCTTGATCGCCGGCCCGAGGCTTTCCGCCTGCACTTCCAACCAGAACTGGCCGAGCTTGTCGGAGGTCAGTTCGCCGCTCCTGCGCTCGGCATGCACCTTGCGCTCGAACTCGTAGAAGGCGATCTGGCGCACGACCGTGTTGATCATGTCCTCGACCTTCTGGGCGAGCATGGCCTTGCGTTCGCGCTTGTCGGTGGTCTGCTCGAGCAGCGAGCGGAAGGTCAGCATTTCGCCAAACACCGATGCGGTTTCGGCCAGCGTCAGCGGCGTCGATGCCATCAGGGCGCCCTGGCCGCCGGCCAGCACCTGGTGCACGCCGTGGCCGAGTTCGTGCGCCAGCGTCATCACATCGCGCGGCTTGCCCATGTAGTTGAGCAGCACATAGGGATGCGCCGAAGGCACGGTCGGATGGGCGAAGGCGCCAGGCGACTTGCCGGGTCTCACCGGTGCATCGATCCAGTTGCGGTCGAAGAAAGTTCTGGCGATCTCCGCCATGTCGGGCGAAAAGCGCTGGTAGGCGGAAAGCACGGTGTTCTTGGCCTCGTCCCAGCCGATGACCGCCTGTGGGGTCTCGGGCAATGGCGCATTGCGGTCCCAGTGGTTCATCACCTCCATGCCGAGCCAGCGCGCCTTCATCGCGTAATAGCGATGCGACAGGCGTGGATAGGCGTCGCGAACCGCGGCGGCGAGCGCATCCACCACGCTGCGTTCGACGCGGTTGGCGAGATGGCGGGAATCGGCAATGTCCTCGAAGCCGCGCCAGCGGTCGGAGATCTCCTTGTCCTTGGCCAGCGTGTTGGTGACCAGTGTAAAGACGCGCAGATTCTTGCGGAAGGTCGTGGCCAGCGCCTCGGACGCCCGGCGGCGCACCTCGCCGTCGGCGTCCTGCAGGCGATTGAGCGCCGGCTCAAGCGTCAGCTCCTCGCCGTCGACGTCGAAACGCAAATCGGTCATCGTCTCGTCGAACAAGCGGTTCCAGGCCCCGCGCCCGGTGATCGATTTTTCATGGAAGAGCTGCTCTATGCGGTCTTCGAGCTGATAGGGCTTATCCTTGCGCAGATCGAGCACCCAGGGCCGGTAATGGGCGAAGGCCGGATCGGCGGCGAGTGCGGTTTCGATCGCACCATCGTCGATGAGATTCAGCTCGAGCGCGAAAAACAGCAGGTGCGCGCTGGCATCGGTCATCTTTTCCTGGATGTCGCCATAGAGCTTGGCGCGCTGCGGATCCGACGTGTTGCCGGCATAGACAAGCCCGGCATAGGAGACGATGCGGCCGATCAGCTCCTCCAGCACTTCATAGACCTGAAGCGCCTCGCCAAGCCTGCCGGCGCCGCCACGCCCGGCCTCGGCGGCGAGCGTGCCTTTCCAACGGCTCTCGAAGGCGATGGTATCGGCGGCGGCCTTGGCGATGTCGCGCTTCAACTCGGGCGCCTCCATGCCCGAATAGAGATCGGCTAGATTCCATTCCGGCAGGTCGCCAAGCTCCGCCACGCCCTGACCGGGCGCCGCCGCCAGCTTTCGAGCAAAAACCATGCGCATTGCCGATCCTTCCAGACACAAAAATTCGAGGAAACGAGAAGCCGGTCAAATCCTAAGGAATTCATTCACCGGGTTTTTTGAAAGCTTATTTAGAACCCTGTGCCAAGATGATCCATAGGGCGCATTCTCGGGCGGGCACGGTCGGATCAGTCATGGCAGCTTCCATACTCATAGTCGATGACGATCCCGTGCAGCGCAGGCTGCTCGAGGCGGCGGTGACGAAATTCGGCCACACCGCGATCGTCGCCGATGGCGGCGAGGCCGGTCTCGATCTCGTCGACGGACCCAATGCGCGCGACGTGTCGGTGATCATCCTCGACCTGATGATGCCGGGCCTCGATGGCATCGGCGTGCTGAAGGCGATGCGCGAGCGCGGCATCCACATTCCCGTCATCGTGCAGACCGCGCAGGGCGGCATCGAAACCGTCGTTTCGGCAATGCGTCACGGCGCCTTCGATTTCGTCGTCAAGCCGGCCTCTCCCGACAGGCTGCAGGCGTCGATCGGCAACGCCCTCAAGGTCGAAGCGCTCGAAGGCGAAGTGAAGCGCTCGTCACGGCAGCGCGGCGGCCATCTGACGTTCAAGGACATGATCACCCACAGTCCGGCGATGGATCGGGTGATCCGGCTCGGCAGCAAGGCGGCGGCGTCCAACATTCCGATCCTGATCGAAGGTGAATCCGGCGTCGGCAAGGAACTGGTGGCGCGCGCCATCCAGGGCAGCGGCGACCGCCGCTCGAAACCCTTCGTCACCGTCAATTGCGGCGCCATCCCCGACAATCTGGTCGAATCGATCCTGTTCGGGCACGAGAAGGGCTCGTTCACCGGCGCCACCGAAAAACATACCGGCAAGTTCGTCGAAGCGCACACCGGCACGCTGTTCCTTGACGAGATCGGCGACCTGCCGCTCGACGTGCAGGTCAAGCTGTTGCGCGCCGTACAGGACGGCGAGGTCGATCCGGTTGGCGGCCGCTCGACCGTCAGGGTCGACATCAGGCTGATCTCGGCAACCCATCGCAACCTGCTGCAGCAGGTCAAGGACGGCAAGTTCCGCGAGGACCTGTTCTACCGGCTGAACGTCTATCCGATCTTCGTGCCGCCATTACGCGACCGTCGCGGCGACATCCCCTATCTGGTCGAGCACTTCATGGAGAAGGTGGCGCCCGCCGATCCGCGCCACCGCCTGCGGGGCATCTCGGCTGCGGCGCTTGCCATGCTGCAGGCCTATGACTGGCCGGGCAACATAAGGCAGCTCGAAAATGCCGTCTTCCGGGCTTCGGTGCTTGCCGACGGCGACATGCTGACCGAAGAAGAGTTCCCGCAGATCCGGGCGCAGGTCGAGGGCACGGTCAATCTCGATGCGGGTATCGCCTTGCCAGCTCCAGGGTGGCCAACTCCAGGGGGGCCAACTCCGGGGTGGCCAGCTTCCGGAGTGGCTTCGGGCAGCCAGCCGCGCGACAACATATCGGCCGCCGTCGGCGTCGCCGCGGCCGAGCCCGATGCACCGGCCAGGCCTCGTTTCGGCACGCTGCGGGCGCTCGACGAGCGCGGCAATGTGCGTGCGCTGGCCGACGTCGAACTCGAAATGATCAAGCTCGCCATCGATCACTATAACGGCCAGATGAGCGAAGTCGCCCGCCGCCTCGGCATCGGCCGGTCGACGCTCTACCGCAAGCTCAAGGAATACGGCATCGACCCGGAAACCGGCCGCGTCGAACGGCTCGCTTCCTGAGTCACAGGGCCAAGCCGGTTCTCATCCGGACATCATTCCACGCAACTGCGCCTCGAAATGATGTGTTCGCCACAGTGTTCACATATTAAGGCGGACGGTAACAGATCGTGTTTCGAGCTGGCGCCAAAACATGATCTAAACCAGCGGTTTACCAAGATATCCTGCGCAATATTTTGGGCGGGATATCGCCACCGTGTTACCGCATTTCGGCTTCAATAAGCGATGATTAACCATTAGGATCGATATTCGGATGCACACACCACGCATCCGTTTGGTCAAATCCGGGGACAAAACGGCAGCCTGCAAGGCCTTTTGATTTGAACAGAATCGAACGACACGAAAACGGGCGGCATTATCACATGAGCGTCTGGCCGAGATGGCTGGCAGCGGTGATTGTTGCTGTCGGGTTCCTTGCAGCGGCGGCAACCGGCGCCAGCGCCGAGACACGTTCGCTGAAGCTCTATCATCTCCACACGCATGAAAAGGCGGAGATCGTCTACAAGCGTAATGGCCGCTACGACCAGGCGGGCTTGCGAAAGATCAACATCATCCTGCGCGACTGGCGCCGCAACGAGCCGACCAAGATGGATCCGCGCCTGCTGGACCTGGTCTGGGAAGCGTATCGGGAGAGCGGCGCCACCGATTACATCCAGGTCGTCTGCGGCTATCGTTCGCCGGCCACGAATTCGATGCTGCGCAGCCGCAGCAGGGGCGTCGCCGAGAAGAGCCAGCACATGCTCGGCAGGGCGATGGATTTCTACATTCCCGGTGTCCCATTGAAGAAGCTGCGTGACATCGGCCTCAGGATGCAGGGCGGCGGCGTCGGCTACTACCCCAGCTCCGGCTCGCCCTTCGTGCATATGGATGTCGGCAATGTGCGCCACTGGCCCGGCATCAGCCGCCAGGAACTGGCGCGCGTGTTCCCCAACGGCAAGACGCTGCATGTGCCGAGCGACGGCAAGCCGCTGCCTGGTTATCAACAGGCGCTCGCCTCCTACAAGGCCCGCAAGGGCGCCGGTGCGCCGGCCATCGAACTGGCCAGCGCAAGCGGCGGCGGCAAGAAATCCCGCGGGTTCCTGGCAGCCTTGTTCGGCGGTGGCGACGACGAGGCGGACGACAGCGCCGACGTGGCGATGGCCGAGCCGGCGCCAAAGCCCCGTAACGTGAAGCCGGCGCCGTCCGCCAAGAGCAGCAACCTGCCTGGCATTGCCATCGTCGCGCCTCAGGATGCCAAGCGCGCTCAGATTCCGGAAGTCGCCGATGCTCCGGCGCCTGCGCCTGAACCGGAGAACGACACGCCGGAGACGATCATCGCGGCATTGCCTGCCCGCAGCATCCCGCTGCCGGATTTTGCTCCGCGCCCGAAGACGGACGTCGGCGGCCAGCCGCCTGAGAACGTTCCGTTCGGCGTGGCGGATGCGGCTGGATCGACTGAACAGGCGGTGGCGACCGCACAAGCGCCGGCAAGTGTGGCGCCGGCAAATGTTCCGTTCGGCATAGCAGACCCGTCTGCTGCGGCCGGCCCGGTGCAGGTCGCTGCAAACAACATTCCCGTGCCGAGCTGGCGGCCCGATCATTCGCTGCCGGCCGATCTTTCGCCTGCTAGTCTTGCGCCGCAGGACAAGCAAGTGTTGCTGGCGCTGGCGAGTGCGGCCGAGCGGAGCAACACCGCCACCGACGCATTCTCGGTGTTGCCGTCGGCGCGGCCCGACAGTTCCCAGCCCGACGAGGTCAAGGCCGTTCTGGAAAGGGTCAGCGCGACCGACGAATACAAGGTCGCGTCGCTTTCCGAGCAAGCATCGGTGTTCGAGGAACCGGCGAGCGACGACGGGGCATCGAGCGACGGGGCATCGCCGCGCGAGGCCATCGTTGCCCGCCCGGCCGGCTCCGATCCGGCCGCCGTCATCGGTGCAGGCGTGAAGACCACACGCAAGGAACCCAGGGCCACCGCCCGCGACCTGAAGCCCGGCCCCAAGCCGGTGGTGGTCGCCGCCGCGCCGCAGGCCGCCCGGTGGGCGCTGCACAGCGGTGAGTATGTCGCAACCGTTTCAGATGCGACAACGGCGCCGCGCTACGCCTACGACTTCGTCCGTACGGCACCGAGCGAGGTCTATACGATAGGCTTCCAGCCGGGCAACGAGATGGCCGACGCAAACCGGTTCACCGGCAAAGCCGTCAAGTTCATGTCGGTTGCCCGCTTCAAGACCGAGTAGGCCGCGCTGGGCACCTCGCGCGGCCTCCACCGCCGGCACTGGCTTCCTTCATCCAGGGATGCTAACCACTGGTCGGCATTCTCCCGCTTCGTCTAATGGTAGGACAGCGCCCTTTGAAGGCGTGAATCGTGGTTCGAGCCCATGAGCGGGAACCAGCCCGGCGAACCAGATCGGCGGCGGCTTTTGATGCAGAAGATGCTAGCGCCCGAGCTTGCTTGCCGCGCGCGCCAAGGCTTCGATCTCGTCCCATTTGCCGGCCTTGACCAGATCGTCCGGCGCCACCCAGGAACCGCCGACGCAGATGACGTTGGGCAGGCTGAGGTAGTCCGCGGCATTCTTGCCGGTGATACCGCCGGTCGGGCAGAATTTCACGTCGGCAAGCGGCGAGGCGAAAGCCTTGAGCGAAGCGATGCCGCCCGACTGTTCGGCCGGGAAGAATTTCAGAAAGCGCAGGCCGGCTTCGCGGGCGGCCATGACCTCTCCCGGCGTGATGGCGCCGGGCAGCAACGGCACGTCGCTGTCCTTGGCTGCCGCGAGAAGCTCGCGGGTGATGCCGGGGCTGACGATGAACTTCGAACCGGCGGCCGCCGCCTCGCCGAACTGGCGGGCGTCCAGGATGGTGCCGGCGCCGAGGACGGCCTCTTCAACCTCGCCCGCCACCCGGCGGATCGCCTCCAGCGCGTCGGCGGTGCGCAGCGTGATCTCGATCGCCGGCAGGCCGCCGCGGGCCAGCGCCCGGGCCAGCGGCACCGCGTCGGCGGGATTGGCGATCTTCAGCACCGGTATGACCGGCTGGCCGTTGAGGAGCGACAGGAGCTTTTCGGTCGTGCTGGGCATTCGTCGTCTCTCCTCTGTTGATCAAGTCGACCGGTTAGCAGAAGGAGGTTTTTCTGTCCACGAAACGCGGCGTGTCGCGATGTCACGCGTGGTGTTCGAAACCCGTCGCGATCAGACCGCTCTCGGCTCCGCCTTGATCCGGCTGTCGTGAGCGTCTAGTGGCTTGGTGATGACACTTCCCAGCCAAGCCTTCCGCGTTGCCGCGCTTTACCGCTTCGCCCGGCTCGACACCTTCGAGGCGCTGCGCGCGCCGCTCGCCGCCTTCTGCTGCGCACGCGGCATCAAAGGCACGCTGCTGTTGGCGCGTGAGGGCATCAACGCCACGGTCGCCGGCAGTGAAACGGCAATCGCGGCGCTCATCGATCATCTCGAATCCATCGACGGTCTCGCCGGCCTCGAGATCAAATACAGCAGCGCCGCAACGATGCCGTTCCATCGCATGAAGGTGCGGTTGAAGCGCGAGATCGTCACCATGGGCGTGGAGAATATCGATCCGGCGGCAGGTGCAGGCACCTATGTCGCGCCGGCCGACTGGAATGCACTGATCTCGGATACGGGCACCATCGTCATCGACACGCGCAACGCCTACGAGGTGTCGCTCGGCACCTTCAAGGGCGCTGTCGATCCTGCCACCAACAGCTTCCGCGAATTCCCGGCCTGGGTCGAGCAGCATCGGCACGAGCTCGACGGGCGCAAGGTCGCCATGTTCTGCACCGGCGGCATTCGCTGCGAGAAAGCGACGGCCTATGTGAAGTCGCTCGGTTTGGAGGATGTGTTCCACCTCAAAGGCGGCATTCTGAAATATCTCGAGGATGTGCCCGCCGAACAGAGCCTCTGGCAAGGCGAATGCTTCGTCTTCGACGAGCGCGTTTCGGTATCGCACGGGCTGGTCGAAGGCGAGGCCGAACTCTGCCGCGCCTGCCGGCATCCGCTAGCCGCGGAAGACCGGCTGTCGCCGCAATATGCCACCGGCGTTTCATGCCCGCATTGCTTCGATGCCCGCTCGGACGAAGATCGCGCCCGCTACGCCGAGCGCCAGCACCAGGTCGAGCTGGCGCAAGCACGCGGCGACCGCCACATCGGAAGTTAGCTTCACGTTAAGCAACTTCACGTCAAGCAATAGAGAAACGATCGATGACCCACAGCCATGTCCCGTCGCTCTGCCGGCGCGCGACCTCGGTGGTGATGGTGCCGTCGGGAAGCCGGGTCGAGGTCAGCGCCAGGTCGCCATTGACGACAGCCGGGCGCTGATCTCCGGACTGAAATTTTCGGCCGGTTGCGGTGATCTCCGCGAACAGCGCCCGGATGGCTTCGCGGCCGAACGTCAGGTGTCCGCCACCGCTGTTGATGACTGCATGTGGCTCGAAAAGCGCGGCCATGCCGTCAATGTCTCCGACCCATTGCCGCGAAATCAGCAGGCGCTCCAGCTCCTGGGGATCGCGTGCCGGCTGGCGGTCTGTCTCATCGGTCATGCCAGGCTCCTCTCAAGCGACATGCCGCGACATTACCGAAGTCGAAGCTGGTTTCGACACGTCCGATGTCCACAGCGCCGCGCGTTTTTTGACGCGGAAGGAGGCTGCAGCACTGTAATTTCCGCGTGAGATACAAGCAGATGTCGGTGCGAGGTCATGCGTGGCAGCGGGCAAAAGGACGCGCCGCGTCATTGTAATGTCAAACTGCGGGACCTAGGTCTTCGACGTGCAAACCTGCCCGCGCACCTTCGGCCGGGCCAATTCTGGAGGCATTGATGTTCGATCCCAAGAAGCTCCTCGACGATCTGCTCGGCTCGCAAGTTCCCGGCACCGGATCGACTGTCCGCGACAAGGCGGGGCAGGCGGTGCAGATGGCCAAGGACAATCCGCTTGCCGCCGGCGCGCTGGCCGCGGTGCTGCTCGGAACCGGCCCAGGCCGCCAGGTCACCGGTGCGGCGGTGAAGCTTGGTGGGTTGGCTGCGATCGGCGGCCTCGCCTACAAGGCCTACCAGAACTACAAGAACGGCAACGCGCCGGCCGAGACGCAAGCTGCAGGCGAACCGGAATTGCTGCCGCCGCCGGCCGATACCGCCTTCCATCCGTCGCAAGCGCCGCAGGGCGAAGACGAATTCACGCTGACGCTGGTCAGGGCGATGATCTCGGCGGCGAAGGCCGACGGTCACGTCGATGACGAAGAGCGGCAGAACATCGCCGGCAAGCTCAGCCTCGCCGGCGTCGGCGCCGAAGCGGAGAAATTCCTGATGTCGGAACTGGAGGCGCCGCTCGATCTGGATGTGCTGATCGCCGGGGCCAAGACCGATGCGCAAAAGCTGGAACTCTACACCGCCTCGCGTCTTGCCATCGATCCGGACACGCGGGCCGAACGCGGCTATCTCGACCTGCTTGCCGGCCGTCTCGGCCTGCCGGATGCGCTGGTCGACCATGTCGAGGCGACGGTGACGGCGGCGAAGGTGCCGGCAGCGGGCAGCACGGCCAAGCCGGTCGCAGGCTCGCGCTGGTAGCTCGAAGAGGAAGCCTCGGAGCTCGGCACCGTTGGCGTTAGCTTCTCGTTAATCCGGTGAGCGCATGATTTCAGTCAGTCGGATCGGTTTTCCTCCTCCCATGCCCGGTTCGGATCAGGGGCGGTCGCCAACGGCCGCCCTTTTTGTGAGCACAGGCTTTGGGCCGGCTTGCCATGGTTCCCGTCATTTGCGATGCCTCATCCCTTTCAGGGAGTACAGCCATGACCGACTATAAAACCGCCATCGTCACCGGCGCCGGCACGGGCATCGGCAAAAGCGTCGCCACGGCGCTGCTCAAGGCCGGCTGGAATACGGTCTTCTGCGGTCGCCGCAAGCCGGTGCTGGAGGATGCGATCGCCGCGGCCGGGCCGACGCAGGCCAAGGCATTGGCCTTCGCCTGCGACATCAGCAAGGCCGATCAGGTCGACGATCTGTTCGAGACGGTGGCTGCGGCTTTCGGGCGCGTCGACCTGCTCTTCAACAATGCCGGCACGAGCTACAAATCGACATTGATCGACGACATCCCGGTCGACGTGTGGAACGACATCGTCGGGGTCAATCTCACCGGCTCGTTCCTGTGTGCTCGCGCCGCGTTCGGCGCCATGCGCAGGCAGCAGCCGATGGGCGGCCGCATCATCAACAACGGCTCGGTATCGGCCTATGCGCCACGGCCGGGCTCGGTGCCCTATACGGCGACCAAGCACGCCATCACCGGGCTGACCAGGACGCTGGCGCTGGACGGCAGGCCCTTCGACATTGCTTGCGGCCAGATCGACATCGGCAACGCGCTGACCGACATGGCGCAGGCGATGACGGTCGGCGTGCCGCAAGCCAACGGCACCATTGCCGCCGAAGCGGTGATGGATGTCGAGCGCGTCGCCGATGCCGTCCTCCATATGGCCAGCCTGCCGCTCGACGCGAACGTGCTGTTCATGACCGTGATGGCGACGAAGATGCCGTTTGTCGGGCGAGGGTAGGCAACCGGTCCAGGTTGTATACATGTCGTTGTCCCAAAACCGCTGCGCACTTTGGGCGACATGCACTAGACTAGGCCGTAAACTCATAAATGCGGAATGACCGGGATAGGTGGAAAGCGGGCTTGGGATTTGTGGAAAGCGGTCATGGCACATGTCATGCTAGAACTGCAGTCATTGAGAATGGTTCATGCATGAATTGGGAACAGATAGCATCGGATTTCGCTTGGGACGGCTCCTGGCGAGACATCTACGTTCTGAACACGTCTGAGGCAGATTGGCAGGTCGTCTGGGACATCCTCCTCGAATGGACCCCGCCTGCTAGTTTCAGTGTCTCCGGCAAGATCGAGTCGATGCCATTGGGCGTCGAAGCGGCCCTGGAAAGCGAAACAGGCAGCTTACTGTCTTTCTACGTCGGGCCAATCCAGCTTGCATGTCACTTCTTCAGCGCTGTCGAAATTGAGTTCGACTTCGATCCAAGGCAAGTCAGCGGAAAAACCGAGGTTGAGAAGCTTGACCGCTTTATGCGATTGCTCGGTGACGCTACTGGGAAGCAGATAATTCTCACGCAGGAACATGATCAAGAGGCTATCATCGCCCGCTACTCTCCCGATCTTGAGAGTGTGGTCTGGACGTCACTTTCATAGCCAAATGTCTGCCTCCGCAGCGGACTTGATCAAAGATTTGCCTGAAAGTGCGATGCTGCTCGCCGACAAGGGCTACGATGCCAACGCATTGCGCACTGCCATCACCGACCAGAACACTTGGGCCAATATCCCCCAATGCCTATCGCAAGGCCCCGATCTGCTTCAGCCCTTCCTATACAAAGCCCGTAACCTGATCGAGCGCTTCTTCAACAAAGCCAAACAGTTCCGTCGCATCGCGACGCGCTACGACAAGCTGGCTGAGAACTTTCTTGCCGCCCTAAAACTCGTCGCAATCCGCATCTGGCCACGTAGCTATGAGTCTACGTCCTAGGGCTGGGTGACCGGAAGCGGCACGCCGGGTAAATATAGCGAAATCGGGCGGATTTCGTAGACGGCGGTCGGATTGACACGGCGAAGGTCGCGCGCAATGTCGATGGCGGCGTCACGGTTGGCGCAGTCGACGACATAGAGCCCCAGCAATTGTTCCTTGGTCTCGGCGAAGGGGCCGTCGATAACCATTCCGGTGCCTGGCCCGCGCAAGGTGCAGGCGTCTTGTGTCGCGCCGAGCCGGGCCGCCGGCCCAAGGGTGCCTTGGCGGTAGAGCCGATCGTTGATCTGGAGAAGATCGGTCATCAGCGCCGCATCCTGCTCAGGCGTCAGTGCCGTAATCGCTTCTTCCTCGTGATAGGCAAGAATGGCATAGAACATGTGGCTTCTCCTATCGTCGTCCTCACTTCGCCAGGAACGCCTCGATCCGCTCCAGCGCGCGCAGGATGTTCTCCTCGGAATTGGCGTAGGACAGCCTGACATAGCCTTCGCCGAGAATGCCGAAATCGGGGCCGCCGATCAGCGCCACGCCGGCATCCTCGAGCAGCGCCGAGGCGAGCTTCTTGGCCTTCCAGCCGGTCTTGGAAACATTGGGGAAGGCATAGAAGGCGCCTTTCGGCGTAATGCAGGAAACGCCGGGCAAGGCATTCAACCCCTCGACCACGACCTTCCTGCGGCGGTCGAAGGCGCGCATCATCTTGTCGACGTCGTCCTGCGGGCCGTCGATGGCGGCTATGCCGGCATACTGGCTCGGCGCGTTGACGCAGGACCAGCAATTGACCGCCAGCTTGCGCACCTTGTCGTAGAGATGCGCGCCCTTGTCGCCATTCGGCCAGATCGACCAGCCCATGCGCCAACCGGTCATCGCCCAGGTCTTCGACCAGCCGTTGAGCACGATCAGCCGGTCGCGGATTTCGGGGAAGGCGAGCAGCGAGCAGTGCGTCTCGCCGTCATAGGTCATCACGTCGTAGATCTCGTCGGAGAGGATGGCGACGTCCGGGTGCGCTTGCAGCCCCCTGACCAGCTTTTCGATCTCGGCGCGAGGCGTGACGCCGCCGGTCGGATTGGCGGGCGAGTTGAGGATCAGCAGCCTGGTCTTCGGGGTGATCAGCGCCAAGGTCTCCGCAGCCGAAAAGGCAAAGCCGTTCTCCTCGCGCATCGGCACCGGGATGGGGGCAGCACCGGTGAACTCGATCATCGAGCGGTAGATCGGAAAGCCGGGATCGGGATAGAGAATTTCGGCGCCCGGCTCGCCGAACATCAGGATGGCCGCGAACATGGTCGGCTTGCCGCCGGGCAGGATCATCACCGCTTCCGGCGAGACTTCGACGCCGGTGGTGGCCAGCGTGCGGCGTACCACCGCTTCGCGCGTCGCCAGCAGTCCGTTGGCCGGCGTATAGCCGTGATGGCCATCGCGTAGCGCCTTGATCGCGGCCTCGACGATGTGCTGCGGCGTCTTGAAGTCGGGCTGGCCGATGCCGAGATTGACAATGTCGCGGCCCTGGTGGGCAAGTGCCGTGGCACGCGCCAGCACCGCGAACGCATTCTCCTCGCCGAGGCGGTCGAAGGCCGAAATCGTGTGGAGCATTTTTCCCGTCCGTGTGGTTCTTTCAGCGAGCGTGCGTTTTTGTGAGCGTCCGCCCGCAAAAGTCAAACGGATTGGAGTTTTCGGTGTCGGAAAATCTCAAGAATTGGCAACCGCGCCCGCGGCCCGAACGCAAGGTGCTGGAGGGGCGAACTGTCAGGCTGGAGCCGCTCAACGCCGAAAAGCACGGCGACGGCCTGTTTGAGGCCTCGTCGGTGGCCGATGTCGACGGCCGCTTCGCCTGGCTGCCAGACTACCCGCCGGAGAGCCGTGCCGCCTTCCAGCCGTGGCTGGACAAGGCAGAAGCCAGCGAAGACCCGCTGTTCTTCACGGTCATCGACAAGGCCAGCGGCAAGGTTGCCGGGCGGCAGACGCTGATGCGCATCGACGCCGCCTACGGCGTCATCGAGATCGGCAACATCTATTGGGGTCCGCTGATCTCGCGAAAGCCGGCGGCGACGGAAGCGCAGTTCCTGTTCATGAAGTACGTCTTCGACGAGCTTGGCTACCGCCGCTACGAATGGAAATGCAACAACCGCAACGAGCCGTCGAAGCGCGCGGCGGAACGTTTCGGCTTCAAGTTCGAGGGCATTTTCCGTCAGCATCTTGTGGTCAAGGGCGAAAACCGCGATACCGCGTGGTATTCGATCATCGACAAGGAATGGCCTGATCTGCGCAGAGCCTATGAGGCGTGGCTCGATCCGGCCAATTTCGACAGCGATGGCCAGCAGAAGCGGCGGCTCGAGGATTTTCGCGCCAAGTTCGGCGTCTGACCATGCTCCCGAAAAGTGGTATCCGGTTTTCGGAAAAGATCATGGTCAAATAAAAAGATAGAGCCTCCATCCCGATTCTGCCGGGATGGACCAGGCTCTAGCAGGAGCTCATAGATGGCGCATACCCACGACCATGCTGCACAGGGCCACGACCAAAGTCACGGTGCCGGGCATGTGCACGGCTCGACCGACAAGAAGCGCGTGCTGATCGCGGCCTGCCTGACCGCCGGCTTCATGGTCGTCGAAACGCTTGGCGGTCTCCTGACGGGATCGCTTGCGCTGCTGGCGGATGCCGGCCACATGCTTGCCGATTGCGTTGCGCTCGGGCTTGCCTGGTATGCCTTCCATCTTGCGGGCCGGCCGGCAACCGTGCGCCTCACCTATGGTTTCGGCCGGGTCAAGACACTGGTCGCCTACACCAACGGCATCGCCATCTTCGCCATCGCGCTGTGGATCGTCTATGAGGCCTGGGGGCGTTTGCTGACGCCTGAGCCCGTGCTCGGCGGGCCGATGCTGGTCGTTGCCATCGCCGGCCTTGCGGTCAATATCGGCTCTTTCTACGTGCTGCATGGCGGCGATCGCGGCAGCCTGAACATGCGTGGCGCCATCCTGCATGTGCTCGGCGATCTGCTTGGCTCGGCGGCGGCGATCGTGGCGGCGCTGGTGATCCTGGCGACGGGCTGGACGCCCATCGATCCGATCCTGTCGGTGCTTGTCGCGCTGCTGATCCTGTCCACGGCCTGGTCGCTGATGCGCGAGGCCGCCCACGTCCTGCTCGAGGGCGTGCCGGCAAGCCTCGACCGCGACCTGATCGCCAGGGACATCGAAGGCTCGGTCAAGGGCGTGCGCGAGGTGCATCACATGCATGTCTGGTCGCTCGACGGTTCCAGCAACATGGCGACGTTGCATGCCTGCCTCAATGACGGCGTCGACGCGCATATGGCGGTAAGCGCGATCAAGAAGCGGCTTGCGGCGGAACATGGCATAGCCCATGCCACGGTCGAACCGGAATTCGGCCGATGTGCCGACAGCCATGAGCATGATGACGAGCACGATCACGCGCATGATGCGGCACCGCACCGCGGCCATTATCACTGACTTCGGGAGTTCTGGGCATTGGCAACGATCGACATGAACTCTCGCCACCCTGGCGCCGCGTGATGGACCGCGACACCCGCAATGCGGCGATCGGCGCCGCCTGGGTTTTGCTGCTGTTCGGCATCGCAGCCTATTATCTTCCAACAGTGATGCTGGCGGTCGGCAAGGTCTCGACGGTTCTTGCCGGCGTCGTCGCGGCGATCTTCATGGTGGCAATCTTCGTCGTGTTATGGCTGCGTAGCCGCAGCCAGCGCAAAAAGGGAAAGTGACATGCGCATTCTGATTACCGGCGCGGCAGGCATGGTCGGCCGCAAACTCATCGCCAGGTTGGCCAAGGACGGGACGCTCGGCGGCCGCAAGATCGCCGCGCTCGATCTTCACGATATCGTGCCGCCGCAAGCGCCGGTGCTCGAAGGTGTCAGCATTACCCTCCACACCGGCGACCTTGCCGCACCGGGAGCGACCGCAAATCTGGTCGCGCCGCGCCCCGACGTGATCTTCCATCTCGCCGGCGTGGTGTCGGGTGAGGCGGAGGCCAATTTCGATCTCGGCTATCGCGTCAATCTCGACGGCACCAGGGCGCTGTTCGATGCCATCCGCTTGGCCGCCTATACGCCACGCGTCGTCTTCACCTCGTCGATCGCCGTGTTCGGCGCACCGTTTCCCGACATCATTCCGGACGAGTTCCACCCGACGCCGCTGACCTCCTACGGCACGCAGAAGCTGATCGGCGAGGCGCTGCTTGCCGACTATACGCGCCGCGGTTTCTTCGACGGCATCGGTATCAGGCTGCCGACCATCTGCGTCAGGCCGGGAAAGCCGAACAAGGCGGCCTCAGGGTTCTTCTCCGGTATCATCCGCGAGCCGCTGAGCGGCCATGAAGCGATCCTGCCGGTGCCGCGCTCGGTCATACACACACACGCCAGCCCGCGTTCGGCGGTGAATTTCCTGATCCATGCGGCTCAGATCGACGGTACCGCCGTCGGCCCACGCCGCAACCTGACGATGCCGGGCGTCGCCGTCAGCGTCGGCGAACAGATCGAAGCGCTGGAACGGGTCGCCGGCGCCAAGGCGGTGAAACTGATCCGCGAGGAGCCCGACGAGACGATCTGGGCGATCGTCAAGGGCTGGCCGACGCGCTTCGAGGCGCGGCGCTCGAGGGAGCTTGGCTTTGCCGCCGAAACGAGCTTCGACGAGATCATCCGCGTCCATATCGAAGACGAGTTGGGGGGCAATATCCCTAGTTAAAGCGCCCCGATCGGACGCAACGAGGTCAGGCGCCAGTCAGGCTGGCCGAAAGCAGCAGCAGGCCGAACAGGAAGACGAAGGCGGCGCCGCCGATCTCGACGAAGGAATGGATGCGGTTGCCCATGCGGCCGTCGCCGGCGAAATACACCGCCCAGTTCTTCGCGGTCACCGCAAGAGTCGCCAGAGCCGAGACGGTGATTGCGGTGCCGAGGGCCATGGCCAGCACCGACAGGATGCCGCCGAACCATAGCCCGTTCAGCAGGGCGAAGCTCAGCACGATCAGCGCGCCGGAACAGGGGCGGATGCCGACGGCAGCGACAGCTGACCAGGCCGTGCGCCAATCGAAGCGATCGCCAGAAAGCAGCGCCGGGTCGGGCGCATGCGAGTGCCCGCAGGTCTCGCAGACCTCGCCCGCCGCATGGCTGTGGTGATCGTGCGCAGCATGGGCGTGGTCGTGGGCGCCGTGGTCATGATGGTCATGCGCATGATCGTGGTGGTCATGCGCATCAAGCGCGTGGGAATGTGCCGCATGGGCATGCGCGGAATGTGAATGGCCGGCATGTGAATGGCCGGCATGGGCAGCCGAGAGGCTGTAGCCCGGATTTGCGCCGAACAGGCGAAGGATGGCCGGGCCGGCCTTGCGCCACAGCAGCCAGGCGCCGAACAGAGTGACGAAGACATAGCTCATGATTTCAAGGAACCATGCGGCGTCTGTCATCGAGACGGCAGTGCCGCGCAGCAAGAAATAGGCGACCAGCATCACCACGATCGCGGTCAGCGCCTGCAGCAGGGCCGAGACGAAGGACAGCATGATGCCGCGCCGGAGCGCCACTTCATTGGCCACCATGTAGGAAGAGATCACCGCCTTGCCGTGACCGGGGCCGGCGGCGTGGAAAATGCCATAGGCAAAGGACAGGCCGATGAGCAGCCACAACTTGCTGCCGTCCTGGCGCATCGCCTTCATCGCGCCGGCAAGCGCATGATAGAATTCCTGCTGGCGCAGATTGATCCACATCAGGATGTGGGCGAACGGGCCGGTGGCGGTTGGAGCCATGCCGTCATTGGTGCCGATGCCGAGTGAACTCTGGGCGTGGGCGGAGCCGAGAAAGTGCGTCATCACAAAGGCGGCGGCCAGAAGACCGAATGCCAAACGCAGGGACGGTTTGGTCACTGGATCTATCCTTCCGGCTGACAGGTCAGTTCAAGCTTGGTGGCAAAGATCTTGCTCATGTCGGTGCCTGTCGGATCGTTGAAGAAGGCCTCGGTCAGGGTCTTCTGGTTCTGGGCGATCGCCTCGTCCGGGTTCGGGCGGACAACCTTGCTGGTGCAGGTCGGCGGCAACCCATCGACCTGCAGATTGGCATCCTCGGTGAAATCGATCGCGGTGTAGAAGGTCGGGTCGTAGACGCCGATATCTATCTTGCCGCTCAGTTTGATCGGTACCTTCGGTTCAGATTCAAACAGGATGATCAACTGGTCATTGTCGAAATTGGCCATCAAATGCGGCGGCGGGGTCATTGCCACGTCCTTGCCGTCGACGGTGACGAGCTGGAAATAGTTGAATTCGGCAAGCGAGGCATGGACGGTGTCGGCGACATCCTTCAGCTCCTTGTCGTCGAGTTTCAGGTCGGAATTCTTGTCGAACTCCATCATCACCGTGCTCGAAAACAAATCGTCGAAGCGCCAGACATGACGCAATGCCTTCACAGTTTGGTGATCCGGGCCGAGGACCACTTCGAGGCGGGCTTCGGCGAAGACGTGGGGATGCACCTCAGCCGGTCCGACGGCGGCAAACGTCGCGGTCAAGGCCGAAGCCAGCATGATTGCTTGCCGTTTCAGGTGCATTCTCGGTCGCGATTCAATCGGCTTCGGTGAATTGCCGACAGTTACCAGAAAGCGGGCGAAAATGGGACCGCAACGCGGCTGAAAGCTCATGCGTTGTCCAGCGTCTTGAACCACTGCACCAGGAAGTCGACGAAAACGCGAACTTTTGCAGGCAGATAGCGCCGGTGCGGATAGACGGCAAAAATGCCGCCGCCGGGCAGAATGCGGTCATCCAGCGCAGTCAGCAGCTTGCCGCTTTCGATGTCGGGCGCGGCGATGAAATCCGGCAGGACGGAAAATCCCAATCCAGCCACGGCAGCGGCCCTTGCCGCCATCGGGCTGTTGACCTCGATCGGGCCGGAAACCGAAACGCTCACCGTATCGCCGCTGTCGCCTTTGAACGGCCAGTTGGTGAGCCAGCGCCCATTGGTGTCGATGATGCAAGGCACGCGGGCAAGGTCTTGCGGCCTGACCGGCATGCCGTGCCTGGCGATCAGTTCAGGAGACGCGCAAAGCCGTACCGAAAATGGCGCCAGGCGCCTGGCGATCAACGAGGAATTTTCCAGCCGCGAAATGCGCACCGCCAGATCGAAGCCCTCCTCGACCAGATCGACGAAACGGTCGTCGAGATGGATGTCGAGCACGATGTCGGGGTGCTGCTTGGCGAAGTCGATCAGCGACTGGCCGATCGGCGCGTCGGCAAAGGTGCGCGGCGCCGACAGCTTGATCCTGCCGCGCACGTCGCCGGAGGATTCGCGCACCGCATCGGCAAGGCTGTCGACCTCGCGCACGATCTCCGAGGCGCGCCGGTAATAGGTGTGGCCGGCCTCGGTCAGGGAAAACTGCCTGGTGGTGCGGTTGAGCAGCAGCGCGCCGAGCTCGTCCTCCAGCTCGCGCACATATTTCGACAATAGCGCCTTCGAGCGGCCGATCTTGCGCGCCGCCGCCGAAAATCCTTCGGCCTCGACCACGTCGATGAAGGCGCGCATGCGGGTCAGCGTATCCATGTCATGCGCCTCCTTGGTGGGCCGAAAGGATGCGGGCGGCCAGCGCAATCAACTGCCGGTCGCTGTTCTTCGGACCGAGCAGCGAAAGGCCGAACGGCGCCCCGCCGGTCTTGCCGAGCGGCAGCGTGATTTGCGGAAAGCCGGACAGGCCGGAAAGGCAGAGCAGTCTCAGCGCCCGCTCGCGATAGGTCTGCAAATCGTCGAATGACGCGGCCTTGAGCGGCGCGGCACCAGGAGCGGTCGGAAGCACAAGAACGCCGTCGTCGCCAAGCAGGCCGGCCAGTTCGAGGCGAAACGAAACGCGACGTTCCGTTTCACATTGCGCGGTTGCCGCGTCGATTGTCGCGCCGTGCTCGAAACGCTCCTTGACACCGGGTCCCAGCATGCGGTCGCCGCCGGCGATCCAGGCGCCGTGACTTTGCCAGGCTTCATAGCCTTGCAGCTTGCGGAAGCACCAATAGAGATCGTCGGTCGAATGCGACAGCGGGCCGACGCTGCGCGGTGCGCCCAGCACCGAAGCGACACTGCGGAGCATGGCGAGATATTCGTCGGCCTCGTGCGGGCCGAGCACGAGGCCGTCCAGCTCAGCGAGAGTGACGGGGCGTCTCAGTTCATGGGAATGCGGATCGTCGCCGAGCAGCACCGTGCCGACCTTTTCGTAGATGACGATGTCGCTTGCGAACCAACCGAATGTGTCCAGCGAAGGCGCCAGCGGCATGGCGCCGTCGAGCGGGATACGGCCATGCGTCGTCCTGAGGCCGATCAGGCCGCAGAAGCTTGCCGGCGCTCGGATCGAGCCGCCGGTGTCCGATCCGGTTGCAATGTCGGCCAGCCCGCCGGCGACTGCCGCGGCAGAACCGGAGGACGAGCCGCCGGTGACGCGGTCGGGTGCTGCCGGGTTGATGGGCGACGGGAAATGCGCGTTCAGCCCCAGCAGGGAAAATGCGAGTTCGTCGGTCTGCGTCTTGCCGACGAAGCGGGCGCCCGAATCAAGCAGCGCCTGGACGGCCGGCGCGGTCGCCATGGCCGGTGAAGCGTCCCGGTATTTCTGCGGATTGCCGCAGCCGGTGCGGTAGCCGGCGACGTCGAAGATGTCCTTTACGGCAAGCCGCAAGCCGGCAAGCGGGCCGGATTTCGCATTGGCTACAGGGGTTTGATCAAGGTCGAGAAAAGCGTTCAGCGGGCCGCGAGTGCCTGTCATGCGTTCGATATCCGGATGTGCTTGCCGCAGCATTGTTGTTCTGGTTGCCGCAGCATTGTTCGATGCCACAAATTTTACAACCTGCCATACGATTTTTATTGATTGTGAAATCTTTCGATCTTATATCGCGCTTGCCCAAAGTCGCACGTGCCTGTGGGTGTCCGCCGATCCTCGAATGGTGAGGGCAATCGGTAAGGTAACTGGAGCCAACCCCTCCAGTCGGTTTAGCGGCCAACCGCCAACCGAGGACACCTTGAAGCAACGACGGTGCGGGCCTTTCTGGTGTTCTGCCGGTCGTCCAAAGACCGGGGTTACTGAAGAGGCACACCTTCATTGCCGGCAGTGCGGACGGGTCTCCCATCCAAGCCAAGGCAGACAAAGCGAACCGAGGCCGGGCAAGGCCAAGGTTCACCGCCGCGAGACGGCGCTTCATGGTTCCGGGGTCTCCACCGGCTGGTTCCATGGATTTCCGTCCCGCCTTTGTCCACCGCGTGTTCGCGAGGCCGAGAGCCCGCGTCCGCAAGCCTTTGTGCGCGCCGCAAGGCGCTGATGGAGAGACCCGATGGCTACCCAGCGCATCCTTGACTTTCTCGCCACCCGACGTCCGAACGGCCCGTGCCTCGTCGTCGATCTCGATGTCGTGCGCGACAATTTCCGCGCCTTCGAGAAGGCGCTTCCCGATTCCAAGATCTACTATGCGGTGAAAGCAAATCCGGCGCCGGAAATCCTGCGCCTGCTTGCTGCGATGGGCTCGTCCTTCGACACCGCTTCCGTTGCCGAAGTCGAGATGGCGATGGACGCCGGTGCGCCGGCGGACCGCATCTCCTTCGGCAACACCATCAAGAAGGAGCGCGACATCCAGCGCGCCTACCAGCTCGGCATCAAGCTGTTTGCGGTGGACTGCGTCGAAGAGGTCGAGAAGATCGCCCGCGTCGCTCCCGGCGCCCGTGTGTTCTGCCGCGTCCTGACCGACGGCGAGGGCGCCGAATGGCCGCTGTCGCGCAAGTTCGGCTGTGTGCCGGCGATGGCGGTCGACGTGCTGCGCCATGCCAGGGCGCTCGGCCTCGACGCCCATGGCGTGTCGTTCCATGTCGGCTCGCAGCAGACCGACCTGACCGCCTGGGACCGTGCGCTCAGCGACGCCAAGAAGGTGTTCGCGACGCTCGCCGACGAAGGCATCGTGCTGAAGATGGTCAATATGGGCGGCGGCTTCCCGACCCGCTATCTCAGGGATGTGCCGGTGGCGCAGGCCTACGGCCAGGCGATCTTCTCGGCGCTCAGGAAGCATTTCGGCAACGCGATCCCCGAGACGATCATCGAGCCGGGCCGCGGCATGGTCGGCAATGCCGGCGTCATCAAGTCGGAAGTCGTGCTGATCTCGAAGAAAGCCGATAACGACAATGTGCGCTGGGTGTTCCTCGACATCGGCAAGTTCGGCGGTCTCGCCGAGACGATGGACGAGGCGATCCGCTACCCGATCGTCACCGCGCATGACGGCAGCGAGACCGCGCCTTGCGTGCTCGCCGGCCCGACCTGCGATTCGGCCGACGTGATGTACGAAAAGACGCCGTACCCGCTGCCCTTGTCGCTGACCATCGGCGACGAGGTGCTGATCGAGGGCACCGGCGCCTATACGACGACCTATGCATCGGTCGCCTTCAACGGCTTCGAGCCTCTCCGATCCTACGTGATCTGACGGTTCGAAAGAACCGATCAGATCATCCGGAGATGGGCGCCTGTCGCCCGCCCGGGCTCGCCTGTGGAACAATCCGCTTGTGAAGGATCGCGGAAATGAACGTTGCAGATCTCATCGTTGAAGGCGTGGGAATCTCCCCCCTCGAGGGGGAGATGGCCGCGAAGCGGCCAGAGGGGTTCGGTTCGACTGGACTCGGCCTCCCGCCGCAGATGGAGGCCGGCGCTTCACGCGCGACAACCCCCTCTGTCGCCTTCGGCGACATCTCCCCCTCGAGGGGGGAGATTGCGGTCGTCGCCGAAACCGCCGCCGACGTTGGCGCTCGCGACGCTTTGCTCGATCGCGCCATGGGGCCGAAGCGCCGGAAGAAGTCGTCGGAAAAGCTGCGGCGCGGCCGCCGGCCTTCGGAGGGCCTTGCCTTTGTCGCGCGCGATGCGTCGGGCACTGTTGCCGGCACGGTGCGGCTGTGGGACGTGGTGCTGGGCGAGGGCGGCACGGCAGCGCTGCTGCTCGGCCCGCTTGCGGTCGACCCGGCGCTGAAAAATGCCGGCATCGGCTCGGCGCTGATGCGCCATGCGGTCACCGAGGCCGAGCGGCTTGGCCATGTGGCGATCCTGCTGGTCGGCGACGCGCCCTATTACGAGCGCTTCGGGTTTTCGGCCGCAAAGACCGGCTCGCTGGCCATGCCGGGGCCTTACGAGCGGCACCGCCTGCTGGCGCGGGAACTGGTTGTCGGCGCGCTCGACGGCGCGCAAGGCACCCTGAAGGCGGCAGGGCGCAAGTTGAAGGCGCAGAGGCTGCCGCTCGCTGCGTGACGGATCAGAAACAAGCCGCCCATTGCACGGCGGCTTGTTTTCATCCCTGACCGGAGTGGATCAGCCGATCAGCTGGCTCAGCGCCATGGCGACGCTCATGTCGCCTTCGACCTTTATCTTGCCGGACATGAAGGCCATGGTCGGGTTGAGGTCGCCTGATATCAGCGAGTCCAGATCGTCGAGCGACAGCTTTATGGTGCAATCGGCCGGCGCATCGGTGGTCGAGACATCGGCGCCGTCGATGACGATGACGCCGTCGCTGCCGGTGTCGAATTTCACCGAGCGATCGAACCCGGCACTCGCCACGCGCGACCTGATGTTGTCGGCAATCTCCTGAACGCTCATGGCGGTTCTCCTCGTCTGCTTGCGTTTGTCGCGCGCCGGCGCTTCGATCTGGCCGAAGCCGCTTGCCTGGTTTTACAGCCACGGCCGCCGGCGCATATAGCTTCGGGTTGACGTTTACGTCAACGCAGTTCCCCGAGGTGAAGATGGGCTTTATCGCCGCAGCATCACGCGGGCATGGTTGCCGGTGCTGTCCTTCGCCAAATTCAGGGATGCGGTGCTGGTGCCGAGCATGAACGTGCAGTCGGCGGCAGAGACCTTCCAGCGCGCCGGCGCCGAGGAATTGGCGGTGGTCGAGGATTTCACCGACCGCAAGGTGGTCGGGCTGCTGACCGAAGGCCACCTGATGCGGCGCTATGCCGAAGAACTCGACAAGGCGCGGCGCGATCTGTCGGGCGAGGGGTAGCCGCGTCCTGTGCCGATAGCGATTCGACACACATGTCGGCTGCTGCGTAAGGAGGGCTCACGTCAACGGCCCGCTAATCGCCGGCTCCGAAATCCGATTGCGCGGACTGTCTTCTTCCTTGTGGAAGAGTGTCTTGAAGAAAAGAGCGTCGGGAACCGCCTTGATTACTTTTGCGATCACGGCGGTCGCGAGCACGGCAAACGCTAGGCGACCGAGAAGCACGCTCGTAACATCAGCGCCAAGTGTGACAACGACCAACGTATCCTCAATGAGGCTATGGGCAAAACCCATGAACACGCAGGCAAGGAATATCTGACGCGGCTCCGCGCTAGGCGTGCGCGCCTCGCGGATCAGCAGTCCTGCGCCATAGGAAATCCCGAGAAACAGGCCGACAGCGGCGAAAGGTACCGTCTGCTTTTCGATGCCGGCGAGCCGAAAGAGCGGTGCAAGCCCTCTGTTCATCCAATCCAAAATGCCCGACATCTTTAGAAGCTCGATCACCCAGCTCAGCGCAAGCAGAACAACGAGCATGATGCCCAGGGTTTTGAGCGTACCCAGGAAAAAGCAGCCCCAGTCGGTGCTTTCATTCGTCGGCATCCACGCCGGCTTCACCGGTCCTGACAGCCATCCGGTCACGGCGAATATCTGATGCAGAAGGACAGCAAAGACCAAACCCCCGCCAATACGAAGCGCCGCGGTGACCAGGAAGCTCGGCCCGGCCCTCTTAATGATCCGTTGCTCGATCGGAATAGCATGTGCAAACAGCAAGAGAGCCGAAAGAACCGTCATGTCGGCAGTGCTGAGCGCCGAAACCGGAACCAAGGTGAATACGATCACAAGCGCGCCCCAGATCCCGACCAGCAATCCCGTCAGCCAGGCAAAGGCGAGTTCAGGTGGCAACCCCACCTGCAACATGAGCGGGGAGAAGAACGGAGAAATCGCCTGGATGACACCAAGGTCCTGCAGCAGCCGCGTGGCAATCGCAACCGGAACGATCACGCGAACCAGTTCCCAATAGATTCCAAGCGTCTCCAATGTCTTGCGATAGAAGGCGGCGCAAATTGCCATCATGCTGCTCCATCATCCCTGGAGCCGTCTGAGTAGCGTGAGACGCTTCGCATTTGTGGTCAAAGTTTGCGATTCCGTGCAATAAAATTGCAACGCACCGACGCTGAGCGCGACCGACATGGACAAGATCGACAGAAGGCTTCTCAACCTGCTCCAGGATGATGCCTCACGAACTAACGCCAAACTGGCGGGGTTAATCGGGCTTTCCCCTTCGAGCTGCCTGCGCCGCATACGACGACTGAAGAAAAGCGGTGTCATCAGCCGCGTTGTCGCGCTTCTCGCACCGGCAAAGGCTGGCCGGGGCTTGAAGGCGATCGTCACCGTCGAACTGGAGCGTCATGGTGAGCAGTATATGCGGGACTTTCTCGAGTTGGCCGCCCAGGAACCGGCCGTCACTCAGGCCTACAGTGTAAGCGGCGAAACCGACGCCGTCCTCATGCTCCGCCTGACGGATATGGAAGAGTTCGATGCACTGTGCGAGCGACTGTTCCGAGACCGAAGCAACGTCGCGCGATACCACACGATGTTCGTGATCCGAACGGCCAAAGAAGTGACCGCAATTCCACTGTAGTGTTCGGGTTACGATAGACCTGCTGGGCCGCGAATTCATAAACGAGCATTGGCCGCACGGAGCGCGGCTTGAGCTCGAGCCCAAATCATCCCCCGGCAAGGCGCGGCAGCAGGAATATCTCCGCCCCTTCCGGCAGTTCCTTCGACCAGGTGTCGCGATAGATCGTCCCGTCGATGGCGACGGCGATGCCGCGATCGATGTATGGCTCGAGGCCGGGATACTGCTCAGCCAGTTTCCTGAACAGCTCCCGAATATCCTTCGCCTCGATCTCGACCTTGCTCTTGCCTCCGGCGATCGCGCCGAGCGACCCCCAGAGCGTCACTTCGACCATCAGCCCTCCCGTTCCGCCTCGATCGCCGCCAGGATGCGCGGCGGCGACATCGGGATATGGGTCATGCGCACGCCCGCGGCGTTCGACACCGCATTGGCGATCGCCGCCAGCGGCGGCACGATCGAGGTCTCGCCGACGCCGCGCACCCCGTAGGGATGGTTTGGGTTGGGGATCTCGAGGATCTGCGTGTCGATCATCGGCAGGTCCGAGCAGACCGGGATGCGATAATCGAGGAAGCCAGGGTTCTGCAGCCGCCCGTCCTTGCCGTAGATATACTCCTCGTTCAGCGCCCAGCCGATGCCTTGCGCGGCACCGCCCTGGTATTGCCCCTCGACATAGGTCGGATGCACCGCCTTGCCGGCGTCCTGAACGACGGTGTAGCGCAGCACCCTGGTGGAGCCGGTCTCGGGATCGACCTCGATATCGCAGATATGGGTAGCGAAGGAGACGCCGGCGCCGTCGGCGACGAGCTCACTGTGGCCTGCGATCGGTCCCCCCGTCTTCCCTGACGCGGCTGCGATCTCCTTCAGCGACAATGCTGCAAGGTTGCCGTATTTCTCGCCCTTGGCAATCGCGTGACCTTTTTCCCAGACCACGTCGTCGACGGGTATGTCCCACATCTGCGCGGCGCGTTCCCGCAACACCTTGATGGCGTTGCGGGCGGCCGAGATCGTCGCCATGGAGGAGGAGAAGGTGCCGCGGCTGCCGTCCGTCATGTCGTTGTAGCCGAGGCTGGAGGTATCGGCGACCACCGCCTTGACCTGCTCATAGGGGATGCCGAGCTCCTCCGCCGCGACCAGCGAAAGCGACGCGCGGGAACCACCCACATCGACCGTGCCGACGGCAAGCGAGACCGAGCCGTCCATGCCGATGTTGAGGTCGGTGCAGGTCTGGCCACCGAAATTGAACCAGAAGCCGCAGGCCATTCCGCGGCCCTGGTTCTTGCCGAGCGGCGCCTTCATGTGCGGATGGTTCTTCACCGCCTCCAGCGTCGGCCCGATGCCGATCGGGCCGTATACCGGTCCATAGGACGATCTGGTGCCTTCCTGCGCCGCGTTCCTGATCCGGAACTCGACAGGGTCCATGCCGATCTCCTTGGCCAGCTCGTCGACCGCACTTTCCACCGCAAACGCCGCCATCGGAGCCGACGGCGCGCGATAGGCCGCGGTCTTGGGCCGGTTGACCAGCACTTCGTAGCCGACCGTCCTGACGTTCTCGAGGTTGTAGCAGGCAAAGGCCGTCATGGCGCCGATCTCGGCCCACGTGCCGGCATAGGGGCCGCAGCTATAGCGCAGCGTCGCCTCGGCCGCCGTGATCGTGCCGTCCTTGCGGGCGCCGATCCGAACGTCGATCGAGGTGGCGCTGGTCGGGCCGGAGGCGCGGAACACCTCGTCGCGCGTCATGACCAGCTTGACCGGCCGCCCGGCCTTGCGTGACAGCGCCAGTGCCACCGGCTCGGCCCAGACATGGGTCTTGCCGCCGAAACCGCCGCCGATCTCCGAGGAGGTGACGCGCAGCTTCGAGGCTTCCATGCCAAGCAGTTGGGCGCAGTGTTGGCGGTAGACAAAATGGCCTTGCGTACAGACCCACAGGTCGGCGGTGCCGTCGGAGCTGACATTGGCCACGCAGGCATGCGGCTCGATATAACCCTGGTGCGTCTGCTCGGTCTTGAAGGAGCGTTCGACAACGAAGTCGGCCTGGCCGAAACCTACATGGATGTCGCCATGGCCGTACTGGGTGCGCTTGGTGACATTGGAAGGCTTGAGGGGCTTTTGCTCGAGGCCCTCGGTGAAGATGGCGTCGTTGACCAGAGGTGCGGAGTGCTTCATCGCCTCGTCGACGTCGGTGACATGCGGCAGCACCTCGTAGTCGACCTCGATCAGCTTCAGTGCCTGCCTCGCCGTGCGGGCATCGACCGCAGCCACCGCGGCCACGGCATGGCCGTCATAGAGCGCTTTCTTGCGCGCCATGCAGTTGTCGAGGATGTCGTACATGGCGGCATCGCCGTCGGTGAGGTCGGGCAGGTCGGCCGCGGTGATCACGGCCTTGACGCCGGCGAGCTTCTCCGCCTTCGACGTGTCGATCTTCCTGATCGTGGCATGCGCATGGGGGCTTCTGAGAACGCGCCCGACCAGTTGCCCGGCCATGTTGAAGTCGGCGCCATAGCGTGCGCGGCCCGTCACCTTGTCGACGCCGTCGGGACGGATGGGACGCGTGCCGACAGAGGTGAAATTGCGTCCGGAGTAACGCGGATCGAAATTCATCGTCATGCTCCCTTCATCACGCTGGCCGCGTCCTGAACGGCACGCACGATCTTGTCATAGCCGGTGCAGCGGCAGAGGTTCCCGGCGAGGCCGAAGCGGATCTCCTCCTCGGTCGGATCGGGGTTCTTGGCCAAAAGGTCCTTTGCCGCTATCAAAAAGCCCGGCGTGCAGACGCCGCATTGAAGTGCGGCGTGCTCCAGGAATTTCTGCTGCAGCGGATGCAGCCTGTCGCCATGCGCCATGCCCTCGATGGTTTCGACGTGCCGGCCCTCGGCTTCCGCGCCGAGCACCAGGCACGAGCACACCAGCCGATCGTCGAGGATGATGCTGCAGGCCCCGCAGTCGCCGGTGCCGCAGCCTTCCTTGGCGCCCGTCAGCCCCAGGCGATCGCGCAGGACATCAAGCAGCGTCTCGTCCGGCTGGCAAAGGAACTCGACATTGTCGCCGTTGATTGTCGTTGATACTGCCACACCAGCCATCATTTGCCTCCTGCGCGTGCATAGGCGGTCGTGGCGGCCCGCTTGGCCAGCACACCCGCGACTTTCCGTCTGAATTCGATGGTGCCGCGCTTGTCGTCGATCGGGCGGCAGGCACCCGAGCAGACCTTGGCGAGCCTCTCCAGCGTGGCTTCGTCCAGCTTGGAGCCGATGAGAACCTCGGCGGCCTCCTCGACCAGAATTACCGTCGGCGCCACGGCGCCCAACGCCAGACGGGCGGATTTGACGCGACCCTGCTCATCGAGCGTCAAGTTCACGCCGGCGCTTACCACCGCTATGTCCATCTCCGTGCGCGGAATGAAACGCAGATAGGCATCGCCCGAACGCGGCAGACGGCTGTCGAGCAGGATTGCCTCGATGATCTCGCCCTTGGCCAGCGACGTCTTGCCCGGCCCAGTCGGCACCGCTTGCACGGCAATCGTGCGCCTGGTTCCCGGGCCGACGACCACAGCCTTGGCGCCAGCGGCCACGAGCGCCGGCACGCTGTCGGCGGCCGGCGAGGCGTTGCACAGATTGCCGACGATGGTGCAGCGTCCCTGCACCTGCTTCGAGCCGATCAGCTTGGCCGCTTCGACGACGCCGGGCCATGCCTTCTGCAGGGCCGTGTTCTCGCCCAGCACGGCGCAGGGGACCGCCGCGCCGATGCTGAAGCCCTCGGCTGTTTCCCTGATCTCGCCAAGCCCGTCGATCGCCTTGATGTCGACGATCAGGTCGGGTTCGATAAAGCCGCCTTTCATTCGCACCAAGAGGTCGCTGCCTCCGGCGAGGATGGCGGCCGTGCCGGCTGAACCGGCCAACAGGCCGGCGGCGTCTTCAATTGAAAGCGGACGTATGTAACGCATCGTCTCCCCTTAGTGGTCATAGTCACACCAACTGATATAACCGTCTCTCCACAATGGCCATCCTGTTCGTGCATTCGCGGATTGGGCCAGGGGCCGCAATTTCATTTTGCTCGTCCAACTGGACGCACCGCCAGCCGCTAATGCTCGATCGGACCCTTCGGCATGACCAGCGCGGTGCCGGCTGTCGTCGGGCGCTCGATCATGCGGCGGACGCGCGGTGGCTCGTTGCCGCTGTGCAGCGCCCTTATGCGCTCGCCGATGACGGCGTCGGCGTAGGTGGCGCGCCGATTGTGGCGGATATATTCGACCCAGGTCGGCGTGTGGTAGTGCTCGATCCATATCGAGGGATTTTCGAGATCGCGCGCCAATGTCCAGTTGCGGGCGCCGTCACGGCGGCGGATGCGGCCGCGCTCGGCCATGGTGGCGAGGAATTCCGGCACGTCCTCGTTGCGGATGACATATTCGATCATGATGGCGATTGGACCGCTGCGCGGCTTGAGATCAAGCGCCAGATGCGGCTCCTGAAAACGGTTGAGCGGATCGAGGTTGAGCACAGCCTGCTGCGGCAGCGGCAGCAGCAGGCCGATGGCGCCTCCCGCCAGCATGGCGACGCTGGCCGCCATCAGGGCGACTTCGGCGCCATGCGCGTCGGCAACGACACCCCAAACCCAGCTGCCGAGCGCGATGCCGCCGAAGGTCGCGGTCTGGTAGACCGAAAGCACGCGGCCGACCACCCAGCGCGGCGTCGACATCTGCACGGTGACGTTGAAGTGCGACAGCGCGGTCACCCAGCAGGCGCCGCCGAGCAGCAGACCGAGCGACGTCTGCCAGGCATGATTGCTGACGGCGGCGTTGAAGGCGCAGACGGCGAAGCCGGCGAATGCCATGCGCACCATGGTTTCGCTGGACAGCAGCTGCCGCAGCCTGACGCTGATCAGCGCGCCGCCGACGGCACCGATGCCGAAGGCGCCGAGCATGATGCCGTAGCTCAAGGCATCGCCCTTGACGACGTCGCGCGCGACCAGCGGCAGCAATGCCAGGACCGCGCCGGCGCTGAAGCCGAAAGCCGAGCTCCTGACCAGCACCTTGCCAATGTTAGGCGACATGGCGACGTAGCGCAGGCCGGCACCCATGGCGGCGCCCAGCGTCTCGCGCGGCAAGGTCGATGCCGGCAGTTCCGGTTTCCAGCGGGCCAGCACGACGATGAGGCCGACATAGCTCAGCGTGTTGACGGCGAAGGCCGCGGCAGCGCCTGCCGCGGCAACGATGATGCCGCCGATCGCCGGGCCGACGCTGCGCGTCAGGTTGAAGCCCATCGAGTTGAGCGCGATCGCCGCCGGCACCCTGGTGCGAGGCACCATGTCGCCGACCGAAGCCTGCCAGGACGGACTGTTGAGCGCGGTGCCGCTGTCGATCAGGAAGGTGAAGGCGAGCAGCGTCCACGGCGTCATCAGGTCGAGATAGGTGAAGACGGTCAGGAGAGCCGAGACGACGAGCATGAAGATCTGCGCGATCAGCATGATCTTGCGCCGGTTGAAGCTGTCGGCGATAGCGCCGGCCAGCAGCGCGAAGAGCATGATCGGCAAGGTGGTCGAGGCCTGGACCAATGCAACCTGGTAGGACGAGGTGGCGATCGTCGTCATCATCCAGGCGGCGCCAACGCCCTGGATCAGGCCGCCGAAATTGGAGACGAGGCTGGCGGACCACACCGCCCGGAAGATGCCGTGCCGGAACGGCGCCAGCGCCGAGGCGCTTTCGCTTTCCGGTGTGTCGTCGTTCATAAATGCTTTCCCGGGCTCAAACGCGTTTTGTTCTTCCGATGAATCGGCCCCTCAAGCCACGGATTCAAAAAATAGAACATCATGTCGCAAAGGGCGAACGCATTCTCGACAAAGATCATGGTCCAACAACGAGATAGCGCGCCTGCCCGCCATAGCGCTTGCCGCGCCGAGCGCTGCCATATGATTTGTGGGCACCGGCAGCGCCTCTAGCGGTCCTCGAAGCCGGTCAGCACGCCGACGGCGTTGATGCCGATCTCCTCGACGGCGTAGCCGCCTTCCATGACGAACAGCGTCGGCAGGCCGAGCCTGGCGATGCGGCGGCCGATCCTGGGATAGTCGGGTGTCTTCAGCTTGAACTGGCTGATCGGGTCCTTCTCGAAGGTGTCGACGCCGAGTGAAACCACGACGACGTCAGGAGCATAAGCCGAAAGCCTCGTGCAAGCGTCCTCGAGTGAGGCGTTCCACACGTCCCAGCCGGTGCCGAAGGGCATCGGGTAATTGTCGTTGAAGCCTTCGCCGTCGCCCTCGCCGCGTTCGTCGGCATGGCCGAGGAAGAAGGGATATTCCGTCATCGGATCGCCATGCAGGTTCAGCACCTGAACGTCACCGCGGCGATAGAAGATCTCCTGGGTGCCGTTGCCGTGGTGATAATCGATGTCGAGGATCGAAACGCGCCCGGCGCCATGGTCGCGGAACCATTGCGCGGCGACGGCGGCGTTGTTGATGAAGCAATAGCCGCCCATGAAGGCCGCCCCTGCATGGTGCCCTGGCGGGCGGCACAGCGCGAAGGCGGAAGGCTCACCGGCCTTGACCAGCGCGGCGGCGGTCAACGCGACGTCATAGGACGACTTGATCGCATCCCATGTGCCTTTGACGAACGTTGCCCCACCGTCGAAGGAGTAGAAGCCGAGCAGCGCATCGATGCCTTTCGGGCGCACGTCGCCGCGCAGGCCGCGCGTCGGCCAGGTGAAGGGAATGGCCGAACCGCTGCGGCCCGACGCTTCCCAGAGCGGCCACACGGTCGGCAGGAAATCGATGTAGTCGCTGGCATGCACCTTCCTGGCGGCGGCGAGGTCGTGGCTTTCCGGCGGCAGGATCGGACCGAGCTTCTCGCTCTCCACCCGCGCCCTGATGAACTCGGCGCGCGACGGCTTTTCAAAGGCCGGCACGATGGCGCCGGCGATCAATTCGACATTGCCGGAATGGCCGGCATGGAAAGGCGAAAAAACAGTCTTCATGAAATTGTTCCGTGGTGAGACGCGGCGACCCTAACCGTCCTGCACTGCCTTTCACAAGGCGCTGGGCCAACCAGCCATGGCTTGCTGGCCCGGCAGCCGGTCGTCTAGCCTGCCGGCAGCGCAACCGACCTGCGGGTAATCATGAGTTCAAATGCCGACCTGATCGTCACCAATGCCCGTGTGCTGACCATGGACGAAGGCAATCCGACAGCCGAAGCGGTGGCGATAAAGGACGGCAACATCCTGGCGGTTGGCGATCGCCGGACGATCGAGGCGCTGAAAGGGCCGGCCACGAAGATCATCGATGCGCAAGGCGGTTCGGTGGTGCCGGGCTTCATCGAAGCACATATGCACCTTTTCGGCGGCGCCGCCGAACTGGACAATCTGCACCTTCAGGGCGTGCATGGCTTCGATGCGCTGAGCGACGCGATCCGCGCCTACGCTGCGGCACGGCCGAACGCCAAATTGCTGCTTGGGGCCGGCGTCGACTATACCATCCTTTCCAAGGAAGAGCCGGTCACCCGCCATCATCTCGACCGCATCATCGCCGACCGGCCGTTCGCCATGTCGGCTTCCGATCACCACACGATGTGGGCCAACACCAAGGCGCTGAAGCTGGCTGGCATCCTGCACGGCAAGCAACTCGGCCCCGGCAATGAGATCGTCATGGGCGCCGACGGCCTCGCGGCCGGCGAATTGCGTGAGGGCGAGGCGTTTGGGCCGATCCTCGAGCTTTCCGGGCAGAACCGCGTGCGGCTCGGCCTTGCGACAGGCGGCGAGCCCGAGCCGTACCCTTCCGCAGCCGAAGTCGCGGCCGATCGCGACCTGATGCATCGCGGTCTGGAATGGTGCGCCCGCCACGGCATCACCTCGATCCAGAACATGGACGGCAATCTCTACCAACTCGAACTGCTTGCCGGTTTGGAGCAGGAAGGGCGGCTGCTCTGCCGCACCAAGATACCTTTTCATTTCAAGAACTTCATGACGCTCGACAAGCTGGAAAAGGCATCGAGCATGGCCAACTCCTACCGATCGGAATGGCTGTCGTCCGGCATGGTCAAGATGTTTTACGACGGCGTGCTGGAAGGCTGGACCGCGGTCATGGTCGACGACTATGCCGACCGGCCGGGCTGGCGCGGTGAGCCGCTGTTCACGCCAGAGCATTTCGCCGAGGTGGCAGTGGAGGCCGACCGGCGCGGCCTGCAGATCGCCGTGCATTCGATAGGCGACGGCGCTGTGCGCGCGGTCCTCGACGGTTACGAGGCGGCGCGGCGGAAGAACGGCAGGCGCGACAGCCGGCACCGGGTCGAGCACATCGAGGTCACCACTGCCGCCGACGTGCCGCGCTTTGCCGAACTCGGCGTCGTCGCCTCGATGCAGCCGCCGCACCCGCCCGGCGCCATGGACTTCCCGCTGGAGCCGACGCTCTCGCGCATTGGCCGCGAAAGATGGCCGCTCAGCTATGCCTGGCGGACGCTGAAGCAGGCGGGCGCGCATGTCGTTTTCGCTTCCGACTGGCCGGTGTCGCGGGTCGACCCGATCCTGGGCATTCAGGCGGCGGTGCTGCGCAAACCTTGGGCAGAGGGCGATCCCGACCAGAGCTTCTCGCTGCTGGAAGCGCTTGCGGGCTATACGGTCGAAGGGGCCTATGCCGAATTCATGGAACACCGTAAGGGCCGGCTGAAACCAGGCTATCTGGCCGATCTGGTGGTGCTGTCGGCCGATATCGAGGCAACTGAACCGGCTTCCTTGCACAAGGTGCGTTCGGTCAGCACCATCTGCGGCGGCAAGATCACTTACCGGGGTTGATGATGGCGCTGACTATGGCATGGGGCTTGCGTTCTGAACCGAGATCCAGATGCATGGTTGCCAAGCCGACCGGCATATGCTGACAATCGAATGGGAACTGGATCCGCCATCAAGAGCGGACATGAAAATGGGGTAATGCGTGCCGGATCAACCGGGTAAGAGTGCAATCGAGGTCCGCAGCGTCCGCAAGGTGTTCGGTACCGGGGACGCACAAGTCGCCGCTCTCGACACGGTTTCGGTGTCGATCCGCGAGAACGAGTTCTTCACGCTGCTGGGGCCGTCGGGCTGCGGAAAGACGACGCTGCTCAGGCTGATCGCCGGCTTCGATTTTCCCAGCGAAGGCGAAATCCTGCTGCACGGCCACGACATCGCGCCGCTGCCGCCGTTCAAGCGGCCGGTCAACACCGTCTTCCAGTCCTATGCGCTGTTCCCGCACATGACAGTGGCCGAGAATATCGGCTTCGGCCTGGAGATGCTGGGCAAGCCGAAGACCGAAATCAAGGCGCGCGTCGCCGAGATGCTGAAGTTGGTCAAGATGGAGGCGCTGAGTGCCCGCCGCACCAGCCAGATCTCCGGCGGCCAGCAGCAGCGCGTCGCACTGGCCCGCGCGCTGGCGCCGCAGCCGAAAGTGCTGTTGCTCGACGAGCCGCTGTCGGCACTCGACTACAAGCTGCGCAAGGAAATGCAGATCGAACTGAAACGGCTGCAGCACCAGACCGGCATCACCTTCATCTTCGTCACCCATGACCAGGAAGAAGCGCTGACCATGTCCGACCGCATCGCCGTGATGTCGGCCGGCAAGATCCTGCAGGTCGGCACGCCCTGGGACATCTATGACAAGCCGGCCGAGCGCTTCGTCGCCGACTTCATCGGCGAAACCAATTTCCTGACCGCGGCCATCACCGGCATCGGCAACGGCAAGGCGCGCGCGACACTAAAATCCGGCGCGACGATCGACGCGACGGTGGCTGAGGGCTTCCAGCCGAAGGAGAATGCGACGCTGGTGGTCAGGCCGGAACACGCCAAGCTGACCGGCGGCAAGGGCGATCTTTCCGGAACCGTCGAAAACATCGTCTATTTCGGCACCGACACGCATATTCATGTCCAACTGGACAGCGGCGAAGCCTTCACCGTGCGCCAGCAGAACACGCGCAGCGCAGGCTGCGGTTTCGAGCGGGGCGACAAGGTCGGCGTCTCGATCGGCAACGACGCCGCGCAAGTGCTGAGGGATTGATGACGAGCGCGGAAGAAGTCGCCAAGGCGGCCGAACGGCGCGACATCCGCGACCGCTGGCTGCTGTCGGCGCCGGCCCTGCTGATCATCTTCCTTGCAGCAACCGGTCCCTTGCTGATCGTGCTGGTTTATTCGTTTTTGACGCCCGGCCCTTATGGCGACGTGAAGTGGCAATTCTCGCCCGAGGCCTGGACATCGGTGTTCATGGAACGCGACATCTTCGACGACACGCTTTCCATTGCTGCCGCCCATGTCACTATCTTCTGGCGCTCGATCAAGCTTGCCATCGTGACCACGATCGCTACTTTGGCGCTTGGTTTTCCTACTGCCTATTTCATGGCGACGCGCAGCGAGAAGACGCGCGATCTCTGGCTGTTCCTGATCACCATACCGTTCTGGACCAACTTGCTGATCCGCACCTTCGCCGTGCTGCAGATCATCCGCAACGAAGGGTTGATTAACACGGTGCTGCTCAAGCTCGGCATTATCTCGGCGCCGATCCAGATACTCTTCACCGACACGGCAATCCTGATCGGCATGGCCTATGTCTATCTGCCGCTGATGGTGCTGCCGATCTACGCCAGCATGGAAAAACTCGATTTCCGGCTGGTCGAAGCCGGCTACGATCTTTATGCGACACGCTTCCAGGTGCTCAGGCGTATCATTTTCCCGCTGGTCAAGCCGGGCGTCATCGCCGGCTCCATTCTGGTGTTCATTCCGGCGCTCGGCGCCTATGTCACACCGGTCCTATTGGGCGGCGGTAAGACCATGATGCTTTCCAACCTGATCGAGCTGCAGTTCGGACAAGGCCGCAACTGGCCGCTCGGCTCGGCGCTGTCGATCGCCGTCATGGTCATCGTCATGGTGGCGCTGCTCGCCTATGTGCGCAACACCGGCCGGTCGGAGATGCGTCATGGCTAGCAGCTTCGCAATCAAGCATCAGCCGGGATTCACCGCGATCGCCGCGACCTGCTTCGTCGTGCTCTATCTGCCCATCGTCGTGCTGGTCGTCTATGCCTTCAACGCCGCGACCTCGACGTCGGAATGGGGCGGCTTCTCGCTCAAATGGTTCCAGTCGGCGTGGCAGAACACGCAAGTCATCGACGCCACCGTGCGCTCCTTCCAGATCGGCGCCATCGCGGCGATCCTGGCCACGATCTTCGCCACCATGGCGGCGCTCGCCACCACGCGCACGCCGCCCTATCCCGGCCTGACCTTCAAATATGCCGCCATCAACCAACCTCTGATGGTGCCGGAGATCGTCACCGGCGTGGCGCTGCTGATCTTTTTCTCGCGCATCAAGATATTCACCGGCTATTCCGGGCTCGGCTACCTGATCGCGGCGCATACGGCCTTTTGCATTCCGTTCGCCTACCTGCCGATCCGGGCGCGGCTGGAGAACATGGACCTGACGCTGGAACGGGCCGCCGCCGATCTCTATGCGACGCCGTGGAAGACGTTCCGCCGCATCACCCTGCCGCTGCTTTGGCCCGGCATCCTGGCCGGATTGATGCTGGCCTTCGTAATCTCGCTCGACGATGTCGTCATCACCGAGTTCGTGAAATCGGGCGGCCAGGACACGCTGCCGACCTACATGCTTGGCCAGATACGTCGAGGCATAACGCCGGAGATCAACGCGATATCGACCGTGTTCCTGCTCTTGTCGGTCGCCATCGTGACGTTGTTTTTCTTCATCAGCAGGAAACGGGACTGAAAATCGAAAATGGGAGCTAAAACATGAACTGGAAGACATCAGCGACCGCCGTCGGGTTGGCGCTGCTCGCCTCGACAAGCGGCGCTTTCGCGGACGGCGTTTTGAACATCTACAATTGGGGCAACTACACCAGCCCCGACGTGATCAAGAAGTTCGAGCAGAAATACAACATCAAGGTGACCATCACCGACTACGATTCGAACGATACGGCGCTGGCCAAGGTTCGCCAGGGCGGCACCGGCTTCGACATCGCGGTGCCTTCGCAAACCTTCGTGCCGATCTGGATCAAGGAAGGCCTCGTTCAGGAGACCGATCCCGGCAAGATGGAGAACTTCAAGAACGTGGCGCCGGAATGGGCCAATCCCGATTTCGATCCCGGCCGCAAATATTCCGTGCCATGGGCCTGGGGCACGGTGGGTATCGTGGTGAACACCGATGTCTACAAGGGGCCGTCGGACAGTTGGGGCATCATCTTCAACACACCCGACGAACTGAAGGGCAAGGTCAACGTCGTGCCGGAAATGAACGACGTCATGTTCGCGGCGACCAAATATGTCGGCGCCGCGCAATGCGCCAGCGACAAGGAAACGCTGAAGAAGGTGCGTGACACGCTGGTTGCTGCCAAGCCGAACTGGATCGCAATGGAATACAATACCATCGAGAAAATGGGCGCCGGCGATTTCAAGGCGACCAGCGACTGGAACGGCTCAGCCCTGCGCCAGCGGCTGGCGAACCCCAAGATCCACTATTTCTATCCCAAGGAAGGTTTTGGCCTCTGGAGCGACAATGTCATGGTCCTGAAGGAAGCCAAGAATGTCGAGAACGCCAAGCTGTTCCAGAACTTCATCATGGATCCGGAAAATGCCGCCGGCCTATCCGCCTTCCACCGCTACGCCAACGGCATTGCCGGTTCCGACAAGTACATGCCGGCCGATATGAAGGATGCGCCGGAAGTCACCATCCCGGAAGACGTCAAGGCGCATGGCGAGCTGCAAAAATTGTGTTCCGAGGACGTGCAGGCAATCTACAGCAAGATCTGGACCGAACTGCAGAAGTGACCGCATCGTGATGGACCCGGCGGCAGGCGCCGGCCGGGTCCGTTTTGTCCGCATTTTTTTAACGTCGCCTATCGGTGGCGACACTGAAAGCCGTGCACGCCATCGCCGCGGCGCTCGCCTAGAACGCCTAAGACCCGGAAGGAAGCGGCCATGGCCGGCAAGACCGCGTTCGAGACCAGGTATGGCTTTGCCCGCAAGGAGGTGCTGCTCGGCAATTGGCGGGAAAGCCCGTTCAGCCGGTGGTCGTTCCAGAATGTCGGCGAGCTGGTGCCGAGCGCTGCCGTGGCGGCACAGCCGGGCAGCAGCGAGGCGCCGGAGCAGGATTTCGGCGGGCTACTTGGCGAAAAAGTCGCTCTTGCAGGCGGCGCGGAGACTGTCGCGGCGTTTCTCGCGCGCTCCGATACCGACGCGCTGACGATCATGAAACGCGGCAAATTCGTCGGCGACTGGTTCGCGCCGCATATGGAGTTTGGGGCGCGCCACATCGTCTTTTCGATCAGCAAGTCGCTGACCGCCATTGTTGCCGGCATATTGGAAGGCGAGGGGATTTTCGATCCGCAGGCTCCGGTAAGCCGCTATCTGCCCGAAGCCGCCGGCTCGGCCTATGGCGATGCGCGTGTGCGGCACGTGCTCGACATGAGTGTCAGCCTCGATTTCGAAGAGGCCTATCTCGATCCGGAAAGCGCCTTCGCCCGCTACCGCCGCGCCATGCTGTGGAATCCGGGCGGGGGCATCGAGAGCCTGGCCACTTTCCTCATGACGCTGCAGGGCCTGGCCGAGCCGCATGGCCGGACGTTCCGCTACCGCTCGCCCAATTCCGACCTGCTCGGCATCCTGCTCGAACGTGCGTCGGGCCGGCGCTTCGCCGATCTGATGCGCGAAAAATTATGGGAGCCTCTCGGCGCCGTCAGCGACGCCTCGGTGACAGTCGACACGGAAGGCACGGCGCGCACTGCCGGCGGCATTTCGGTGACGCCGCGCGACCTTGCACGCGTCGGCGAGATGATGCGGCAAGGCGGCGTGGCCAATGGCCGCCGCGTCGTCCCGGAAGCCTGGATGCGTGACACGACCGAAACTGGCGGTGACGCCGAGGCCTGGCGGCGCGGCACGATGGCGTTCCTATTTCAGCGTGGCCGCTATCGCAACAAATGGTACCAGACGGGCGCGGCAAGCGGCGCCTTCTGCGGCATCGGCATCCACGGCCAGTGGCTTTACGTCAATCCGAAGGCCGAAATGGTAATCGCAAAGATGTCGTCGCAGCCGGTACCGGTCGACGATCCGCTCGATCTGGATATGATTTCTTTCTTCGAGGCGCTGAGCCGGATGGTCTGATCCATCCAGACGCCCCGACCTTTTCCTGTGGACCTCTCGCCGGGTTGAAAATGGCGCAGTTGGCGCGGCAGTGCTCTGCGCCTATGGTCGCCGCTCGTTTCGACTAGCGACAGGTACGACATGGCAGCCGATATCAAGCGCATCGCAACCATCATAGCCGCCGAGATCGCCGCGCGGCCCGAACAGGCTGCGGCGGCGATCGGCTTGCTCGACGACGGCGCGACCGTGCCGTTCGTGGCGCGCTACCGCAAGGAGGTCACCGGCGGCCTCGACGACACGCAGCTGCGCGACCTCGCCGAGCGGCTCGCCTATCTGCGCGAACTCGACGCGCGCCGCGACACCATCCTTGGTTCGATCCGCGAGCAGGGCAAGCTGACCGAGGAGCTCGAAGCAAAGATCGCTGCAGCCGCTACCAAGGCCGAACTCGAAGACATCTACCTGCCTTACAAGCCGAAGCGCCGGACCAAGGCCGAGATCGCACGCGAGCGCGGGCTCGGGCCTCTGGCGGAAGCTATTCTCGCCGACCGTACGGCTGTACCCGCCGAGCTGGCGCTAGCCTACATCAGCGAGGACGTGGCCGACGCCAAGGCGGCGCTCGAGGGTGCGCGCGATATCCTGTCCGAACAGTTCGCCGAGAATGCCGATCTGGTCGGCAGATTGCGGACCTACATGAAGGAACGCGCCTTTCTGCGCTCGCGCGTCGTCGACGGCAAGCAGGAGGCCGGCGCGAAATTTTCCGACTATTTCGACCATGTCGAGCGCTGGGCCAACGTGCCGAGCCATCGCGCGCTGGCCATGTTGCGCGGCCGCAACGAGGAGGTTCTGTCGCTCGACATCGAAGTCGATGCCGATGACGCCTCTCCGGTGAAACCGGTTGAGCGGATGATTGCCGACGCCTACGCCATCGGCCGCCAGTTGCCGGGAGACCGCTGGCTGATGGAGGTCGCCGGCTGGACCTGGCGCATAAAGCTGTCGCTGCACCTGACGCTCGATCTGATGCGCGATCTGCGCGAGCGGGCCGAAGAAGGAGCCATCCATGTCTTCGCCCGCAATCTCAAGGATTTGCTGCTTGCCGCCCCTGCCGGCTCACGGCCGACGATGGGGCTCGATCCGGGCATTCGCACCGGCGTCAAGGTGGCGGTGGTGGACGGCACCGGCAAGCTGCTGGCGACGACAACGGTCTATCCGTTCCCGCCGAAGAACGACGTGCGCGGCACGCAGGCCGAACTGGCCAGGCTCATCCGGCTGCACAAGGTCGAGCTGATCTCGATCGGCAACGGCACCGGCAGCCGCGAGACCGAAAGGCTGGTGGCCGACATGCTGGCTGACATGCCTGCCGGGTCCGGGCCGAAGCCGCTCAAGGTGATCGTCAGCGAGGCCGGCGCCTCGGTCTATTCCGCCTCGGCAACGGCGGCGGCGGAATTTCCCGGCCTCGACGTGTCGCTGCGCGGGGCGGTGTCCATCGCGCGGCGCCTGCAGGATCCGCTCGCCGAACTGGTCAAGATCGAGCCCAAGTCGATCGGCGTCGGCCAGTATCAGCACGACGTCGATCAGTACCGCCTCGGCCGCTCGCTGGAAGCGGTGGTCGAGGATGCGGTCAACGCCGTCGGCGTCGATCTCAACACGGCGTCAGCGCCGCTTCTGGCGCGGGTTTCGGGTCTCGGCGCATCGCTGGCCGAGGCGATCGTTGCGCATCGCGATGCCTCCGGCCCGTTCGCCAGCCGCCGCGAACTGTTGAAGGTCTCCCGCCTTGGACCCCGCGCGTTCGAGCAATGCGCCGGCTTCCTGCGCATTCCAAACGGCAGCGAACCCCTCGATGCCTCGGCCGTGCATCCGGAGGCCTATGGCGTGGCCAAGAAGATTGTTGCGGCCTGCGGGCGCGACGTCCGCTCGCTGATGGGCGACAGCGCCGCACTCAAGGCGCTCGATCCGCGCGTCTTCGTCGATGAGCGCTTCGGCCTGCCGACGGTGCGCGACATCCTGGCGGAGCTGGAAAAGCCCGGCCGCGATCCGCGCCCCGGCTTCAAGACCGCGACCTTTGCCGACGGCATCGACGACATCAAGGATCTGAAGCCCGGCATGCAGCTTGAAGGCACTGTCACCAATGTCGCGGCCTTCGGCGCCTTCGTCGATATCGGCGTGCACCAGGACGGATTGGTGCACGTCTCGCAACTGGCCGATCGGTTCATCAAGGACGCGCATGAGGTGGTCAAGGCCGGCGACGTGGTCAAGGTGCGTGTCGTCGACGTCGATATCAAGCGCAAGCGCATCGGTCTGTCGATGCGCAAGGATGGTGACGGTGGCGCACCGAAGCCGCGCGACAATGGCAGCAGGCCGGTGCCGCGCGCGCCCGCGCCCCAACGCCAGCCGCAGCGGCCGGTGCAGCAGGGCGCGTTCGGCGCCGCTTTGGCCGATGCGTTGAAGCGGAAATAATTTTCGCGAGCCGGCTGTGGCAGGTCAGACGACGGCGCTCGACATTGATGATCCATCACCAATGCTCATGGATCGGCGAAGCTATTTCGTTTGATTTTTTCAGGACGGGAGCCGATAAGCCGCGCGTTTCAAGATTTCTGTTTCGATGCATGTCGTTATCCCCAAGCTGCCGAACACCCTCGGGTCAGGCCCGCGGGCAAGCTTTGGGCGACATGCATGAGTTTGGGAGACCGAGAGCCATGGCCGCCGACAAGAACGCATTCGTCTGGGATGATCCTTTCCTGATCGAGGACCAGCTTTCGGAGGACGAGCGCATGGTGCGCGATGGCGCCGCGGCGTTTGCCGCCGACAAGCTCGCTCCTAAGATCGAGGAAGCCTATCTCGAGGAGAAGACCGACGCCGGGATCTTCCGCGAAATGGGCGAGGCCGGTCTGCTCGGCATCACCATCCCCGAGGAATATGGCGGGCTCGGCGCCAACTACGTCACCTACGGGCTGGTCGCGCGGGAAGTGGAGCGGATCGACTCGGGCTATCGCTCGATGATGAGCGTGCAGTCGTCGCTGGTAATGTATCCGATCCACGCCTATGGCTCGGAAGAACAGCGCAAGAAATACCTGCCGAAGCTGGCGTCGGGCGAATGGATCGGCTGCTTTGGCCTGACCGAGCCGGATGCCGGTTCCGACCCGGGCGGCATGAAAACGCGGGCCGAAAAGACCGCGAGCGGCTACAGGATCTCCGGCTCGAAGATGTGGATTTCCAACGCGCCGATCGCCGACGTGTTCGTCGTCTGGGCAAAGTTGTCCGACGAAAGTGGGGGCGCGCATGACAACCAGATTCGCGGCTTTGTCCTGGAAAAGGGCATGAACGGGCTGTCGGCGCCGAAGATCGGCGGCAAGCTGTCGCTGCGAGCCTCGATTACCGGCGAAGTGGTGATGGAAGGCGTCGAGGTCGGCGAGGACGCGTTGCTGCCCAACGTCTCGGGTCTCAAAGGGCCGTTTGGCTGCCTCAACCGGGCACGCTACGGAATTTCCTGGGGCGCCATGGGCGCGGCTGAGGATTGTTGGCACCGCGCCCGCCAGTATGGCCTCGACCGCAAGCAGTTCGGCAAGCCGCTGGCCGGTACGCAGCTTTTCCAGAAGAAGCTCGCCGACATGCAGACCGAGATCGCGCTCGGCCTGCAGGGCAGCCTGCGCGTCGGGCGGCTGATGGACGAAGGCAAGATGGCGCCGGAGATGATCTCGCTCGTCAAGCGCAACAATTGCGGCAAGGCGCTCGACATCGCCCGCCAGGCCCGCGACATGCATGGCGGCAATGGCATCCAGATCGGTTATCACGTCATGCGCCACGCCCAGAACCTGGAAACCGTCAACACCTACGAAGGCACGCATGACGTGCATGCGCTGATCCTCGGACGGGCGCAGACCGGGTTGCAGGCATTCTTTTAGGGTTCAGGCTCCGCTTCCAGGATGCCCGTGCCTGGTATCTCCCCTCGCAAAGCGGGAGATCGGCAACTTTCGTCGACCATGCCACATTTTGTTCTTGCTTTGTGCCGGCAGCTATGCTACTAATTTGGGTATGGTGCTAATTGGCTCCAACGACCCGCCCGCCGAGGCGGGTTTTTCTTTTCCGCTCTTTTCGACGAAGCATCGCGTGTGCTGCCGATCATCGATATCGGCGGGAAGCGCCCGGTGCTGACCCGCCGGACTTCGGCTCTGCAGCGTTGCAACGTCTTGCCGCCACACTGCGGAATCCCGGGGTCGGCGCTCCGTTTCGTGAGCTATGAAAGCTGCTTGATTTAGGTGCAGCGCAACATCTCTGCTTGGAGAATGGTCAGCATTCGTGTCAGGGTTCAGCGAACTCCTTTTGAAACGCCGACTTCAGGGGCACCATGGCAATTCTGGCAGCCGTCTATCACCTGACCCATTACAAATACGACCGGCCGGTCGTCTTAGGCCCGCAAGTCATAAGGTTGCAGCCTGCGCCGCATTCCCGCACCAAGGTGCTCAGCCATTCGCTGAAGGTCGGGCCGGCAAATCACTTCGTCAATCTGCAGCAGGACCCCTACGGCAATTTCCTGGCCCGCTTCGTCTTTCCCGAGCCGGTGACGGAACTGAAGATCGAGGTCGATCTCGTTGCCGACATGACGGTCTACAATCCGTTCGATTTCTTCGTCGAACCGTCGGCCGAGACGTTTCCATTCGAATACCCCGAAGAGATCCGGGACGATCTGACCATCTATCGAACGCCGGAACCGGCGGGGCCGCTGTTGGAGGCATTCCTGAAAACCATCCCGCGCCACCCGACCAACACCGTCAATTTTGTCGTCGACCTCAATGCGCGGCTACAGCGCGAGATCGCGTATATCGTGCGCATGGAAACCGGCGTCTTCTCGCCCGAGGAAACGCTGGCCGCCGGCAAGGGATCGTGCCGCGATTCGAGCTGGCTCCTGGTGCAGATACTGAGGAACCTCGGCATCGCCGCGCGTTTCGTCTCCGGCTACCTGATCCAGCTCAAACCCGACCTCGTTGCGCTCGACGGGCCGCCCGGCACGGCGACCGATTTCACCGACCTCCATGCCTGGTGCGAGGTGTATCTGCCGGGCGCCGGCTGGATCGGCTTCGACCCGACCTCCGGCCTGCTCACCGGCGAAAGCCATGTGCCGCTCGCGGCAACGCCGCATTTCCGCAATGCCGCGCCGATTTCCGGCATGGCGAGCTTCGCCAATGTCGAGTTCGGTTTCGACATGCGGGTCGACCGCATCGCCGAGCATCCGCGCATCACCAAGCCGTTCTCCGACGAGAGCTGGCAGGCGCTCGACGCGCTGGGCGTCGAGGTCGATGCAGCACTCCAGGCCGGCGATGTGCGGCTGACCATGGGCGGCGAGCCGACCTTCGTCTCGATCGACGATTTCGAGGCTGCAGAGTGGAACACCGCCGCCGTCGGGCCGACCAAGCGGGAAAAGGCCGATGCCCTGATCCGCCGGCTGCGCGAACGCTTCGCGCCGGGCGGCTTCCTGCATTACGGGCAAGGCAAGTGGTACCCCGGCGAAAGCCTGCCGCGCTGGACCTTCTCGCTCTACTGGCGCACCGACGGCGAACCGGTGTGGAGCGACCCGTCGCTGATCGCACATGAAAACAGCGAGGCGGATGTCGGACCGAAGCAGGCCGAAAGGCTGCTGACGGCGATTGCCGACGAACTCGGCATCGACAAGACGATGGTCAGCGAAGCCTATGAGGATCCCGCCGAATGGCTGCTCAAGGAAGGCAAGCTGCCGGACAACGTCGATCCTTCCAATTCGAAGCTGGAGGACCCCGAGGAGCGCAGCCGCATGGCGCGGGTGTTCGAACGCGGGCTGACCAGGCCGTCGGGCTATGTGCTGCCTGTCCAGCGCTGGAACAGCCAGGCGTCCGGACCGCGCTGGCGCTCGGAGAAGTGGAAGACGCGGCGCGGCCGGCTGTTCCTGGTGCCCGGCGATTCGCCGGTCGGCTACCGCCTGCCGCTTGGTACGCTGCCGTATGTGCCGCCGGCACAGTTTCCCTACATCGTGCCCGTCGATCCATCGCTGCCGCGCGGATCGTTGCCGGCGCGTGAGGCGATCTTGCCCGGTTCTGTTTCTTCGCCCGCTCCGGCCGAACTGGAAGGCGCCGACGAAATGGCGCGACGCCAGCAGGCCGTTTCCTTCACGGCCGCCACCGGCCAGCAGGACCGTGTCGAACAGGAGATCACCGAGATCGGCGGCGCCGTGCGCACGGCGCTTTCGGTCGAGCCGCGCGACGGACGGCTTTGCGTTTTCATGCCGCCGGTTGAAGCGCTGGAGGACTATCTTGAACTGGTGGCGGCGGCGGAGAACGCTGCCAGGGCGATCGGACTGCCTGTGCATATCGAGGGCTACGGCCCGCCGCACGATCCGCGCCTCAACGTCATCCGTGTCGCACCCGATCCCGGCGTCATCGAGGTCAATATCCACCCCGCCGCGAATTGGCAGGATTGCGTGGTGACGACCACGGCGATCTACGAAGAGGCGCGGCAGACGCGGCTTGGCGCCGACAAGTTCATGATCGACGGCCGCCACACCGGCACCGGCGGCGGCAACCATGTCGTCGTCGGCGGCGCCACGCCCAATGACAGTCCGTTCCTGCGCCGCCCCGACCTGTTGAAGAGCCTGGTGCTGCAATGGCAGCGGCATCCGTCGCTGTCCTACCTTTTCTCCGGCCTGTTCATCGGCCCCACCAGCCAGGCGCCGCGCTTCGATGAGGCGCGCCACGATACGCTCTACGAACTCGAAATCGCGATGGCGCAGGTGCCGCATCCGGACAAGGGCGCGGCACCCCTGCCGTGGCTGGTCGACCGGCTGTTCCGCAACCTTCTGACCGACGTGACCGGCAATACGCATAGATCGGAAATCTGCATCGACAAGCTGTTTTCGCCGGACGGGCCGACCGGCCGGCTCGGGCTGGTCGAATTCCGCGGCTTCGAGATGCCGCCCAACGCGCGCATGAGCCTGGCGCAGCAATTGCTGGTGCGCGCCATCATCGCCCGGGCCTGGAAGAACCCGCTCGACGGCCGCTTCGTGCGCTGGGGCACTTCGCTGCACGACCGTTTCATGCTGCCGCATTATGTCTGGGCTGACTTTCTCGATGTGCTGGACGACCTCAAGCTGAACGGCTTTGCATTCCGTCCGGAATGGTTCGATGCCCAGCTCGAATTCCGCTTCCCGTTCTGCGGCGAGGTCCAGCATGCCGGCGTCAAGCTGGAGCTCAGGCAGGCGCTCGAGCCGTGGCACGTGATGGGCGAGCAAGGCGCGATCGGCGGCACCGTGCGCTTTGTCGATTCCTCCGTCGAAAGGCTGCAGGTGAAGACCGAGGGGCTCAACCCGGAGCGTCACGCCGTCGTCTGCAACGGCCGCGTCGTGCCGATGAAGGTGACTGACAACCGCGAGATCGCGGTGGCCGGCGTGCGCTTCAAGGCCTGGCAGCCGGCGTCCGGCCTGCATCCGGCGCTGCCGGTCAACACCCCGCTGGTCTTCGACATCTATGACCGCTGGTCGGGCCGCGCAGTCGGCGGCTGCGTCTACCATGTCGCACATCCCGGCGGGCGCAGCTATGACACCTTCCCGGTCAATGGCAACGAAGCGGAGGCGCGGCGGCTCGCTCGCTTCGAGCCGCGTGGCCATACGCCGTCCAGCTATGTGCTGCGCAACGAAGAAGCCTCTGAAGATTTCCCGATGACCCTTGACCTTCGGCGGCCGCAAAGACTCTGATCAGCCATGGCGAAGGGGAATCACAAAAGGCTGCGCAGCAAGCCGCAGACCCACAGTCTGCTGGAGCACTATCAGCCGATCGACGGCGTCGTCGACGAGATGGTCGATGCGTCGGGCAATCCGCGGCCGGCCTGGCGGCACTTCATCGAGGCGCTGGAGGACCTGGGGCCGGAAAAGCTTGCCCAGCGCTTCGCCCGCGCCGACCAGTACCTGCGCGACGCCGGCGTCTACTACCGCGTCTATGACAAGGCCGGCGCCAACGAGCGCGAATGGCCGCTGGCGCATGTGCCGCTGCTGATCGAGGAGCAGGAATGGGCTGGTATCAGCGCCGGCCTGGTCCAGCGCGCCGATCTGTTCGAGGAGACCATCGCCGACATTTACGGTCCGAACCGGCTGGTCGAGATAGGCATTCTGCCGGCCGGATTGATCGCGGCCAGCCCCGAATATTTGCGGCCGGTCGTCGGCACCAGGCCGGCCAGCGGCCATTTCCTGCATTTCTGCGCCTTCGAGCTCGGTCGTGGCCCGGACGGCCGCTGGTGGGTGCTTGGCGACCGCACACAGGCGCCGTCGGGCGCCGGCTTTGCGCTGGAAAACCGCGTCGCCACCACAAGGGCGCTGTCCGACATCTACGGCGAAATGCATGTGCACCGCCTGGCCGGCTTCTTCCGTCGCTTCCGCGACGCGCTGATCGGCATGGCCAGGCAAGCCGGCGGCCGTGTCGCCATCCTGACGCCGGGACCGCTAAACGAAACCTATTACGAACATGCCTATATCGCCCGCTATCTCGGCATCATGCTGCTCGAGGGCGAGGACCTGACCGTCTCCGGCGGCAGGCTGATGGTGCGCACGGTTTCGGGGCTGATGCCGGTGAGCGTCTTGTGGCGGCGGCTCGACGCCGCCTTCGCCGATCCGCTTGAATTGCGGCCGGACTCGCAGATCGGCACGCCGGGGCTGGTCGAGGCGGTTCGGCAAGGGGCGGTTTCGGCCGTCAATGCACTGGGCTCCGGCCTGATGGAGACGCGCGCGCTGCTCGCCTTCCTGCCCAAGATTTCGCGCGCCCTGCGCAACGAGGAACTGCTGCTGCCGACGGTCGCGACATGGTGGTGCGGGCAGGAGACGGAGCGTGAACATGTGCTCGCCAACATCGATAGCATGGTGATCGGCCCGGCGCTGTCGGCGCGGCTTGCCTTCGAAGACGACGGCTCGACCAAGCTCGGGTCAGCGCTGTCGGTCGAGGAACGGGCCGAGCTCGTCGCCAGGATCGAACGGGACGGCGGCGACTTCGTCGGCCAGGAAGCGGTGACGCTGTCGACCACGCCTGTCTATGTCGGCGGCTGGCTGGAGCCGCGGCCGGCAAGCCTGCGCGTCTATCTGGCGCGGACGCCGGAAGGCTGGACGGTGATGCCGGGCGGTTTTGCCCGTGTCGGCTTTTCGCTCGACCCGACGGCCATCGCCATGCAGCGCGGCGGCCAGGCGGCGGATGTCTGGGTGGTCAGCGACAGGCCGGTCGAGCGCGAGACACTGCTGCCGCAGGAGCACGACAGCTTCACCCGAACCCTGCCGGGCAGCCTGCCCAGCCGCGCGGCTGAGAACCTGACATGGCTCGGCCGCTATATCGAGCGATCGGAAGACACGGTGCGCATCCTGCGCGCCTACCATGTGCGGCTGGCCGAGACATCCGATCCCGAGATGCCGCTGCTCGCCGATATCAGCGACTATCTCGCGCCGTTCGGCATCGACGTCGAGACGGCAATCCCATTGGGGCTCATCGGCACGCTGGACAGCGCCGTTTACAGCGCCGGGCAGATCCGCGACCGCTTCTCGCCCGATGGCTGGCTGGCATTGAAGGATCTGTCGAAGACCATCCATCAATTTGCCGCGACAGTGGCGCCGGGTGACGACGCGACAAGGGCAATGACGGTCATCCTGCGCAAGCTGGCCGGGTTTTCCGGCCTGCTGCACGAGAACATGTACCGCTTTGCCGGCTGGCGTTTCCTGGAAATCGGCCGCAGGCTCGAACGCGGCATCCAGATCGCCCGCACGCTCGCCCGGCTGACCGGAGCCCAGGCGCCGGAAGGTGCGCTCGACATGATGCTGGAGATCGGCGACAGCGTCATGACCCACCGTCGGCAATATCCGGTGCAGGCGGGGCGGCGCACCGTGGTCGACCTTCTGGCGCTCGATCCGCTCAACCCGCGCTCAATCCTTTTCCAGCTCGAACGACTGAAAGCCGAAATCGCGCTGCTGCCCGCTGTCGGCGCTGAAGGCCATATGTCGCCGGCGGCCAAGGAAATCCTGCAGCTCAACACGTCGATCGCCATCAAGGAGCCCTCGGACATGACGGCCAAGGCCCTCGGCGATCTCGCCAATGAAATCGGCGGGCTCTACAACAGCCTCGCCAAAGCCTATTTCGGGTAGAGACAGCATGCTCTACGACATCAGGCTTCACCTGCGTTACGACTATGATGCGGCGGCCGGCGGTGGCCGCCATCAGGTGCGCGTGCTGCCGCCGACCATCCCTGGCGTGCAGCGCGTCATCGCCGCTTCACTGTCTTTTGTGCCGGCGCCCAGCGAACGTTCCGACTTTTCCGACTTTTTCGGCAACAGTGTCACCTCGATCGCCTTTCGTGACGCGCATGATGCGCTCGACATCAGGATGAGCGCGCGTGTTTCAGTGTCGCGGCCCGAACCCGGGCTCGACGTATCGCCGGACATACGCCGGCTGAGGGAAGAACTCGGCGCAGTGCACTCGCTGGCGCCGGCTTCGCCGCATCACTTTCTGGCCGCCAGCGATCATGCCGGCATCGACGCGGCAATCACTGCCTATGCGAAAGGCAGTGCCGGCAGTTCGACAGTCGGCACGGCCATGGCTCTGTGCAACCGCATTCACCGCGATTTCACCTATGACGGCGAGGCGACCACCGTGCAGACGCGGGCCAGCGACGCCTTTGGCCTGAAGCGCGGCGTCTGCCAGGATTTTTCCCACATCATGATCGCCGGCCTGCGCGGCCTCGGTATTCCCGCGGGCTATGTCAGCGGGTTCCTGCGCACCATCCCGCCGCGCGGGAAGCCGCGGCTCGAAGGTGCCGACGCCATGCACGCCTGGGTCAAGGTGTGGTGCGGGCGCGATGCCGGCTGGCAGGAATTCGATCCGACCAATGGCATGCGGGCTAGCAACGACCATATCACGGTCGGCTATGGCCGCGATTACTCCGATGTGGCGCCGATCGTCGGCGTCCTGAAAACCACTGGTGGACAGGTCGGCGAGCAGGCGGTCGACGTCATTCCGGTCGTGCTCGAGAAGGCGTGACGACGCACGTCTTCGACGCACGGCGACGTCGATAGGCTGTTCCGGGACCAAGAGATCAAGAGGCGTTGGAACCCGCAGCCGGCAAGCGGCTTATCTACGGAAATTCCGTGGAGAGGACATGCTGGACAAATCCGGGTCGTCGTCTGGCCAATCGGCTGTGAGGAAAGCTGCACCAAAAAACGCGGTGCCGCACAACGGAGCGCTGGAGAACGGCGCGCAAGCCTCGGCCGTTCGGGCCTCGCTCAACTATGTGACCGACACTGAACCCGGTATTCGCCGGCTGCGTTCGGGCAAGGGGTTCTCGTACAAAGGACCCGACGGGCGGACTGTCGACGGGGAGGCGCTGGCACGCATCAAGGCGCTCGCCATTCCACCGGCCTGGACCGATGTGTGGATCTCGCCGGATGCCGACGGTCACATCCAGGCGACCGGTCGGGACCAGCGCGGCCGCAAACAATACCGCTATCACCCGCACTGGGCGGAGGAGCGTGACGGCGTCAAATATTCGAGCCTGATCGCCTTCGCCGAAAGCCTGCCCGAACTGCGGCGGCAGATCGACGTCGATTTGCGCCGTCACGGCCTGCCGCTGGAACGCGTCGTTGCGGCTATCGTCTGGCTGCTCGACAACACGATGATCCGTGTCGGCAATGCCGCCTATGCCCGCGACAACAAGAGTTTTGGGCTGACCACGCTGCGTGACCGCCATGTCGACATCAAGGGCTCGAGCCTGCGTTTTGCCTTCATCGGTAAATCCGGCAAGGAATGGAGATTGAAGCTTGTCGATCGCCGGATTGCCAAGGTCGTGCGTGGAGCGCAGGACCTGCCGGGGCAGAAGTTGTTCCAGTATCTCGACGAGGACGGAAACAGGCGTCCGGTGCGCTCAGACGACGTCAACCGCTATATCAGGGAAAACGCCGGAGCGGAGTTCAGCTCCAAGCACTTCAGAACCTGGGGTGGTACCATCCATGCGGCGTCGCTGTTTGCGCAAACCGAACGTCCGGAAAGCCAGGCGCAGCAAAAGCGGGTGATGAACAATATCATCGACAAGGTTGCCGAGCGGCTCGGCAATACGCGCGCGGTTTGTCGCCAATGCTACATCCATCCGGAAGTGTTCCGCGCCTGGCCCGAAGGACGGCTGCTGGACGAAATGGCGGATGCCAACCAAGGCAAGCGCTCGATCGCCGGGCTCGACGACGAGGAGGCCTTGGTCTTGAGATGGCTGAAGGCGAGGGAATGACGCCGGGACCCAGCTCTTAACCGAAATGTGAAAACCAAGCAGATAGGGGTGCCGAATCCGTTTGCAGCATTGGTGTGCTGGGCGATCTTCTTGCCGAAAATATCCTCGTGCGGCATTCTGCGCACCCGATTGTAGCAAAATGTCCCATTTTGCGGCGTCGCAAAATTCAATCGCAAAACTGTCGCTTTAATGGGATTTTCGCGACAAAGGAATGACGCAGCAGGGTGGCCATCATACCCTGACCGGCACGGAAACTTACGGCATGGCGAAGCTCGTTTTTGGAATGAATCTCTCCCTCGACGGTTATGTCGACCATCAGGAATTTGGACCTGATCCTGCTCTCTTTCGTCATTGGATCGACCACGTCCGCGACCTGACAGGCAGCATTTACGGTCGACGCATGTATGAAGTCATGCGCTATTGGGACAACAACCATCCTGAGTGGACCCCGGAGCAACGCGACTTCGCGATGGCGTGGCGAAGCCTGCCGAAATGGGTCGTGTCCCGCTCGTTGAAGTCGGTCGGCCCTAACGCAACGCTTGTCATGGATGACGTCGAGGTGGTGATACGCGGGCTGAAGACCCGGCTTCCAGGAGAGATCTCCGCCTCCGGACCGGAGTTGGCGCAAAGCCTGACTGACCTCGGTCTGATCGACGAATACCGTCTCTACTTTCACCCTGTGGTGCTTGGTCACGGCAAGCCCTTCTTCACCGGTCGTCGGCCGCCGCTCCGCCTTGTGGCCAGCGATCGGATCGGCGGGGAGGTCATCAGGTTGACTTACGTTCCTGCCTGACCACGGATTGCGCCGACCGTCATGGCCGCTTCGAGGTCGAAAATCGCTGCCTTCGTGTCGCGAAAATCCTGACTTTTGCACTATTTGCATCCAGATCTGGGTGCGGCAAGGTGACAAGTAGTCCTTGATGCAGCCCGAAGAAAAGAGGCTTGCGGCGACTATACAAATTTTTGTATAGTCGCCGCATGAAAATGCTCAAGTTCCGGGGCAGCGCCCTCAATGATCTGCGCGCTTTCCCGAACTCGGCACGGCGCGAAGCGGGCTACCAGCTCGACAAGGTACAGAATGAGCAACCTCCAACCGACTGGAAGCCAATGGCGACAATCGGGAAGGGTGTGCAGGAGATCAGGATTCGGGACGAAGCCGGCGCCTTCCGGCTGATCTACGTCGCCAAAGTCGCCGATGCGGTCTACGTGCTGCATTGCTTTCAGAAGAAAACGCAGAAGACCAGCAAAATGGATCTGGACCTGGCTGCGAAACGCTACGGCGATCTGATGAAGGAGTTAGGCCAATGAGCAACGAGACTTTTGCAAGCGTGTGGGACGCCATCGAAGACACCCCCGCCGAAGCAGAGAACATGAAGCTCCGCTCCACACTGATGATGGCGCTGGAACAGCATATCCGGGCAAAGGGCTGGACGCAGGTCGAAGCCGCGCGCCGTCTCGGCGTGACGCAGCCCCGCGTGTCCGATCTCCTGCGCGGTAAGATCAACCTGTTCGCCCTCGACACCCTCGTCAACATGGTGGTCGCGGCCGGACTGCATGTTGAAATGCGCGTTCTGGAATATGCCTAATCGGCATTTGCCGGTTATTTTGTCGCTTCAATCGGGAATTTCGCGATACGGCAAGATCGCGGAAGGTTGGAAAACGGCCGATCGGCTTCGGGTGGGGGTGTCAAAAGCCCCCGTTTTCCAAGGCACGGAAAACTTCCGCCTCGGGAATGGTGCTTGAAGCGGCGGTTGCCCAAACGACGCATGTTCTCCCCTGCTGCCCATAGACGGCAATTCGACTTCCGGGACCGCTTCCGCGGTGACCGATGGGATGGGCGAGCGAGTTCGTTGCCCGCAGCATCAGCCCCAATCCGTATGCTGGATCGGGATGGAGTTCAGAGCGGAATTGCGGGAGCGGCCTGTGTTCGAGCATTCTGGACAGCGCGTTCCCGTCGACCAAATTGTCGGCGAGTAGATGGCGAAGAAGTCGGGCCGCATCCATCGCCGTGCCGACAACCAATCCGTGATAGACCCAGGCCGGATGATAGCCGATCGCATCGCCCATCTGCACGTCTGCTAAATCAGCCGGAGTGAGGGCGAGCCGGGCCGTGGCGAGTTCGGCAGGGATGAATACGAGGTTGGAAAGAGCCTCGGAAAGAGGGACATTCGTTGCCTCCTCGATCAATCGGGCGACCTCCTGGTAGCCGATGTTCGAATAAGCCCACCCTTGACCGGGTTCGTATCGCAGCCGATCCGCTTCGACCGCATTCAACAGGTCATCAACAGACCACGGCGGACGACCCGCTTCAACATCGGCGTGGTAGGCCGGAAGGGAACCGTAGTCTGGTAACCCCGCCTCGTGCTGTAGGAGTTGGGCAGGTGTGAAAGATTTCCCCTCGACAGCTTCGTCGAGGTTGATCTTGCCGCGTTCCGACAGGCGCAACAGAGCAACGGAGAGCGCCGTCTTCGTAAAGCTCCACCATGGAATCGAATCCGTAACGCCCGTTGCGTCTGTTTCGCCATCGTCACGAATGAACACTTTTGCTTCCATGCCGCATCATAGGCAGCCTGGGATGACGACGCGAGAACCGTCCGCTCTTTGGAGAGAATCCGACGTTCATCAACTTCTCGACTGCATCGATTCCGGTGTCGCGAAACTCCTAAGTTTTGCGACAAAATCGATCGCGTTGAATTTTCAGGGAAGTTCCTGCCGCAAAGTCAGTCCCAAAAATTCGAAGTTATGCGACCGACTTTTGCAGCAGAAAGCATTCCACATTTCAGTTAGGGGCTGGGACGCCGGACGGAGCGTATTTTTTTGTCGACGCCATGTCGGCATCGGTCCTAGTGTTTCGTCCTTTGACAGAGAAAAGGACGACCCATGCTCTACGCGATCCTCTGCTATGCTTCCGAAGACGTCGTCTGCTCCTGGAGCAAGGAGCAGGACGACGCCGTCATGGAAAAGCTTATCGGTGTGCAGGAAAAATATGCCCAGGCGGGCCGGCTTGGCCCGGTGGCGCGGCTCTTGCCGACGACCGCGGCGACGACGCTGAGGAAGGTCAAGGGCGAATCGATCGTCATCGACGGCCCGTTTGCCGAAACCAAGGAACAGTTCCTCGGCTTTTACACGCTCGAATGCGCCGACCTCGATGAGGCCGTCGACTTCGCGCGCGAGCTTTCCGAGGTCAACCCGAGCGGCGGCTCCTACGAAATCCGGCCGGTCTCGCTCTTCAATCCCGCCAAGGTTTCCGCATGACCGAACTCGCCTGGATCAGCACGGCAATCAGCACCGCTCGCCCGCAGGCGATGGGGGCATTGCTGCGCTACTTCCGCGACCTCGACGCGGCGGAGGAAGCATTCCAGGACGCCTGCCTGAGGGCACTGAACAACTGGCCGAAAAACGGTCCGCCGCGCGATCCGGCAGCCTGGCTGATCTTCGTCGGCCGCAACAGCGGCATCGATGCGGTGCGCAAGCGCGCCAAGCAGGCGCCGCTGCCGGAGGAGGACCAGATCTCCGATCTGGAGGATGCCGAGAGCGACGTCGCCGAGCGGCTGGACGGGGCGCATTACCGCGACGATATTTTGCGGCTGCTGTTTATCTGCTGCCATCCCGACCTGCCGGCCACACAGCAGATCGCGGTGGCGTTGCGCATCGTCTCCGGCCTGACGGTCAAGCAGATCGCCCGCGCCTTCCTGGTCGGTGAAAGCGCCATGGAGCAGCGTATCACGCGCGCCAAGGCGCGTATCGCCGACGCCGGGGTGCCGTTCGAAACGCCGGGAGCGGTCGAGCGCTCCGAACGGCTCGCCGCCGTCGCCGCCATGGTCTACCTGATCTTCAACGAAGGCTATTCCAGCAACAGCGGCGAGGCTTCGGCGCGTGCGCCGCTTTGCGAAGAGGCGATCCGGCTGGCCCGGCTGCTGCTCAGGCTGTTCCAGACCGAGCCGGAGATCATGGGGCTGACGGCGCTGTTGCTGCTGCAGCATGCACGCTCGCCGGCTCGCTTCGACGAGAACGGCGAGATCGTGCTGCTCGAAGACCAGGACCGCAGCCTGTGGAGCCGCAAGATGATCGATGAAGGCCTGGCGCTGATCGATAAGGCGTTGCGCCATCGCAAGCCCGGTCCCTACCAGGTGCAAGCGGCGATCGCCGCACTGCATGCGCGGGCGGAAAAGCCCGAGGACACGGACTGGAACGAGATCGACCTGCTCTACGGCCTGCTCGAGCAGATGCAGCCGTCGCCGGTGGTGACGCTCAACCGCGCCGTCGCGGTCTCCAAGGTGCGTGGACCGGAAGCCGCACTCGCCATGATCGAGCCGCTGGAGGGAAGGCTTTCCGGCTATTTCCATTTCTTCGGCCTCAAGGGCGGACTGCTGATGCAGCTTGGCCGCGGCGAGGAGGCGCGCGTCGCTTTCGACCGCGCCATCGCGCTTGCCAATACGGCCGCCGAGGCAGCGCATATCCGCATGCATATCGACCGGCTGATGAAAGAAAGCGCCGTGCGGGAAACCGCCAAGACGGCACACTGATTCGCTCTATCTGGCTGGTTCAACAGTCGGACGCCGGCTTGGACCATGCCGGGGTGGCGATTTCTCCCTGAAACGCGTAATGCCACGCCATGACAGCGCCTGGTGTGCCGACCGGCAGGGAGTGGGTATGGCGCAAGGCTTGGACCGACGCCATATGAGCGACGGAATCTGAAAGGGATGAAAATGACGATTGCGAAGGAAACGGCCGGGCTTCTGGCGAAACTCGGCGTTGCCGAGCGCGCGCTTACGGGCGGCGATCTTATCGTGCGCAGCCCGGTGACCGGCGAGCAGATCGCCGCGCTGAAGACCATCTCGCCGGCCGATGCGGCAACGACCATCGACAATGCCCACAGAGCTTTCCTGGCGTGGCGGCAGGTGCCAGCTCCCAAGCGTGGCGAACTGGTGCGGCTGCTCGGCGAGGAATTGCGCACACACAAGGCCGAGCTTGGCCGGTTGGTATCGATCGAAGTCGGCAAGATCCCATCCGAAGGTCTTGGCGAAGTGCAGGAGATGATCGACATCTGCGATTTCGCCGTCGGTCTTTCCCGGCAATTGTACGGCCTGACCATCGCCACCGAGCGTCCCGGCCATCGCATGATGGAGACCTGGCATCCGCTCGGCGTCGTAGGCGTCATCTCGGCCTTCAACTTTCCGGTCGCGGTGTGGTCGTGGAACGCAGCACTTGCGCTGGTCTGCGGCGACGCGGTGGTGTGGAAGCCGTCGGAGAAGACACCGCTGACGGCGCTCGCCTGTGAGGCGATTTTTGCACGCGCGGTAAAGCGTTTCGGTGCTGACGCGCCGCAGGGACTGGCGCCCGTGCTGATCGGCGATCGCGCCGTCGGCGAGATCCTGGTCGATCATCCCAGGGTGCCGCTGGTCTCGGCCACCGGCTCGACGCGCATGGGCAGGGATGTCGGCCCACGGCTGGCGAAGCGCTTTGCCCGTGCCGTGCTGGAGCTCGGCGGCAACAATGCCGGGATCGTCTGCCCGACGGCCGATCTGGACATGGCGCTCCGCGCTATCGCCTTCGGCGCCATGGGCACGGCCGGCCAGCGCTGCACGACGCTCAGGCGCCTGTTCGTGCATGAGAGCGTCTATGACCAGCTCGTTCCGCGCCTGAAGAAGGCTTATGAGAGCGTCTCGGTCGGCAATCCGCTGGAGACAAGCGCTCTGGTTGGCCCGCTGATCGACAAGGCTGCCTACGAGAATATGCAGAAGGCGCTGGAGGAGGCGGCTTCGCATGGCGGTAAGATAACCGGCGGAATGCGGGTCGAGAACGGTCACCCCGACGCCTACTATGTGCGTCCGGCGCTGGTCGAAATGCCGCGGCAGGTTTCGCCCGTGACAGAGGAAACCTTCGCGCCCATCCTCTATGTGATGAAATATTCGGACTTCGACACCGCGCTAGAAGAACACAATGCGGTGGGAGCGGGGCTGTCATCCTCGATCTTTACCCGCGACCTGCAGGAATCCGAGCGCTTTCTTAGCGTCGACGGATCGGACTGCGGTATCGCCAACGTCAATATAGGCACGTCAGGGGCCGAGATCGGCGGTGCCTTCGGTGGCGAGAAGGAAACCGGCGGCGGCCGCGAGAGCGGCTCCGATGCCTGGAAGGCCTATATGCGGCGCGCCACCAATACGGTGAATTATTCCAAGGCGCTGCCGCTTGCGCAGGGCGTGTCGTTCGACATCGATTGAAATGCCGGACCTCCGTCGCGGCGGCGCCAAGGCTGCCACGACGGCGGTCGGCTCGCGGTTCAGCTGGCTTGCGAAGTTACAACACAGTTATCGAAGGCTGCATCGATGATGGCGAGCTTGACCGCCTGGGCGGTCATGTATTCCTGATAGAACTCGCTCGACACCCACATGACCGAGTGACCGCGCTGGCCCAACCAGCCGACGCTGCCGAGTTCTTCGGCATCGCCCAATTTGCGTGACAGGTGGGTCCGGGAAAGCTTGAGCCAGTTCGCGAAATCTCCGATTGAGACGACACCGGTCGGGATTCGGCCCAGGTCGGCATGATCGGGGTCGACGCCGGACATCAGCCAATCCATGACGATGCCGCCATTGTCGAGCCAGGTGAATAAGGAAAAGGTCTGTCTCGGCTCCCGCACGGCATGCGACGAAAGCAGGCCGTCGGCCACCAGCGGCTGCAGTTTGGCGAGCATGTCCGGTTGTGCGACGAATGCAGCCAGTCGAAATCCGCTGTCCAGGCTGTCCAGCGTTCTGAGATGAGCCATGACCCAGCCGGCAACCGTCTCCAGAGTGCCCGCGGTCGGCTCAAAGGGGCGGATGCGCCCATATTTGATCGGCAGATGCCGGATGAAGCCGTAATGCAGCATCTCCCTCAGGAAGGCGTCGGCGGTGTTGCGGCTGGCCACCGAATGCCGGCAGATGTCGTCCATGAACCGTGCGGACGTAAGTCCCTTGCGATGATCGTCCGGCTCTCGATTGAAATACAAGGCAAGGCCGATATGGGCCATCAGCCAACGTTGTTGGGTGGCGAATACGGAGGCCAGCCGCGGGTTCGCTTCATAGGTCTGGAGAAGCGTCCGCGACTGAGCCTGGACATGGCGACGCAGCGCCGGATGGCGGGCAATGTCTTCAGAAACCAGCGCCATCCCCGCCGAGCCCAACCAAATTTGCAACTGGAAATGCGATCACAATTTCAGCCTTCGCGGGTCGTGTCCAGAGCCGGCGCATCAGGATACGAGCCGAATCCCGCCGGCTGGTAGCTGAATTCCGCCACTTGATCGCCGAAGCTGATCTCGCGAGGCGCTGATCTCGCTGCAGAAGGCTAGCCTGCTCGAACCTGCCAATGATGGCCTCGCCCCGTCCAGCCCGTGCTCCCGCCGATGGCGACGCGGAACCAACACAAGCTTTGCTCGTTGAAGAACGCTGATTTGGACTGAGACTGTGAGGAACTACAAAATGGAGAATGGCCTTTTCGCCACGCCGCCTGCAGCGTTCCGGAAAACAGAGTCGGTTTGGCTACGGGCGCTGAAAGGGCTGTTGCGCCGGGTGCGCAGCGCCTCCGACAGCTCCGGAACCATGTTGAAGCCAATCCTTTCCGGACCTGAGGATGATAGCGGGCCTACTCCGCCTCGACGCGCCTGAGGCTGATTGCACTGCGATCCTGACGCCAACATAACCGGTGCATGTCTTTTCATCACTGCCGCGACGGCGACAGCCATGACCGCTTCGAAGGCCTGCGACGGCGATGTGTTCGCCTGATGCAGCGGCGGGAGCGGCAGTACCGCGTAACGGCGGGAACCATCGGGCGTGCTTGGCTATTAGATACAGGCGGCTGCTGGTCTGCCGAGCCAGGAGCCATTGCTATGATCATTAATCCCCCACCGGAAAGCGCCATCCCGGCATCCGTTCCGTCGGTCGATCCAAAAGCCGCCCCGACGCCTCGCAATGCCGAAGCGGAGGTCTTTTATATCGAGGCGATCCGCGAGCTTGTCACGACCGGCATCCCCTTTCTCGTCGCCGGCACCTATGCCGTAAGCGCCTATACCGGGATCACCCGCCTGACCAAGGATCTCGATATTTTCTGCAAGGCCGGCGACTGCCCGCGCATCCTCGCCCATTTCAAGCGGATCGGTTACGCCGTCGTGGTCGAGGACGACCGGTGGCTCGGCAAAGTGTTCAAGGGCACGCATTTTTTCGACGTCATTTTCGCCTCGATGAACGGCACAATGCCCGTCGACGACCTGTGGCTGGAGCACGCCCGTCAGGGCGAATTGCTGGGCAGCCAGGTGCGGATCATCGGCCCAACCGAGCTTATCTGGTCCAAAAGTTTCATCCAAGACCGCCGCCGCCACGATGGCGCCGACGTCGCGCACACCATCCTCAAGGCGCACGACCAGATCGATTGGCAAAGGCTGCTTTCCTACATGGAAGTCCATTGGGAAGTCTTGCTGATGCATCTCTTGAACTTCCGATGGATCTATCCGACGGAGCGAGACCGTGTGCCGGCGTGGCTGCTCGACGAATTGCTCGACCGGCTGGCCAAACAGCGCGAACTGCCGCCTTCCCGGATGCGGATCTGCCGCGGGCGCATGCTTTCACGAACCGACTATGAGATCGACGTCAAGGAATGGGGCTTTGCCGACGTCGGCGGTGAAGGAGAATATAGCGATGGCTGACGAACTCAAACCTGCTTCGGCAAAGGCGGAAAACGGCGGCACACTCAAGATCGCCGCCATCGGCGATCTGCATGTCGGCAAGGAGGACCAGGCGTCGTACCGCGATCTTTTCGGCGAGATGTCGCGCGAAGCCCAGGTTCTCGTGCTGACCGGCGACCTTACCAATCTCGGCAAGCCTCGGGAGGCCGAAATCCTTGCCGAGGAACTGCGTGCCTGCACGATCCCGGTCGTCGCCGTACTTGGCAATCACGACTATGAGTCAGGCGCCGTCGAGCAGGTCACCGACATTCTGCGCCAGGCGGGCGTTCACCTGCTCGACGGCGAGGCGACGGAGATTCACGAGGTCGGGTTCGTTGGGGTCAAGGGTTTCGTTGGCGGTTTTGGATCGCGCATGCTCGGCTCCTTCGGCGAACCGGCGATCAAGTCAATGGTGGCGGAAAGCGTGAACGAAGCGATGCGGCTTGAAAACGCAATGCGGCAGGTCCGCGCCAAACGCACGCTTGTCGTTCTGCACTACGCGCCTGTCGTCGAGACGGTCGAAGGCGAGCCGCTGGAGATCTTCCCGTTTCTCGGTTCGTCACGCCTGGCCGAGACAATAGACCGGTTCCAGGTCAGCGCGGTGGTGCATGGCCATGCGCATCGCGGCGCCTACGAGGGCCGCACACCGGGCGGGGCGACGGTCTATAACGTTGCCATGCATGTCGCCAAGCCGACCGGCCGCCCCTACGCTGTGCTCGAAATCTAATAGGCTAGATGTTGAACGCCCGCTTCGGCGGAATATCGTTTTCATCCGGATTGGGAATGGGGTCCTCGTCGGGGAGCCTGTCGGGGTCCGGCTCACGCACGGGCTTGGGATCGGGGATGGGAGGCGGCGGCACCGGGGTCGGCATTGGCTCGGGTGTGGGAATAGTGGCCATCGTGATCATCTCCTCTTGGCGCAGAACAACGCAATGGGTCAGCTGGTTCCCGCCTTCTGGTCAGCCCATCTCCGGATTCGCCTGTCTGCTGCCCGACTTGCTTGATCGCAGCAGCAGAGCAAGCGGAACGAGCAGGGCGGTTGCCACCGCGCAGTAGCGGAAGACATCGACATAGGCGAGCAGCGTGGCCTGGCGGGCGATCAACTGGCCAAGCCAGCCGATCGCCTGCTGCTTCGCCTCGACCATCGGCGAACCCTGGGCGACGAAATGCTCGGTCGCCTGCCGAAGCGCCTGCTGATAGGCGGGCGACGACTGCACGGTGTGGCCGACCAGATTCGATTGATGGATCTGGGAGCTTTGCGCAATGACGGTGTTGGACAGCGAGACGCCGATGCTGCCGCCGATATTGCGTGCAACGTTGATCAGCGCAGATGCCTGGTTGGTCTTCTGCGGGGGCAGGCCGACATAGGCCGCGGTCGAGATGGGAATGAACAGGAACGGCAGCCCGACCATCAGGAAAACACGGGCAAAGGCAAAGAAGCGGAAGCTGGCGTCCGGAGTTAGCGAGGTCATATGCCAAAGGGCCACTGCGACCACCGACATGCCCATCATGATCAGATATTTGGGCTGCACGATGCTGCCTACAAATCCGGACACCGGCATCAAGATCAACATGGCGATGCCGCCCGGCATCATCGAAAGGCCCGAGAGCGTCGCGGTGTAGGCAAATGTCGTCTGCTGCAGCTGAGGCACGATCTGGGTGGTGCTGAACAGGATAGCACCGACCGCCATCATGACCAGGAACGCCGTGCCGAACTGGCGCGTGAACAACAGACGCATGTCGACGACCGGATCGCCGCGACTGAGTTCCCATGGGATAAGCAGCAGGAACGCGATCGCGGAAATCACTGCGAAAGTGGTGATGAAATCCGAGGCGAACCAATCGTAGCGCTGGCCCCGGTCGAGAAAAATCTCCAGGCACCCCAATGCCGTCGCTACCAGGACGAACCCGATCCCGTCGATCTTCAGGCCGCCTTTCAGCCGTTCCTTGCGTTCGCGTTCGAGTACGTCCGGTTCGACCAACAGCCATTGCACCAGGGCCAGCGACAGGATGCCGAACGGCACGTTGATGAAGAAGATCCAGTGCCAGGAGAAATGGTCGGTCAGCCAGCCGCCGATCGTCGGCCCGACCGTCGGTGCGACGATGACGGCAATGCCGTAAAGCGCGAAGGCCTGCGAGCGCTTTTCTGGCGGAAAGGTATCGGCAAGGATCGATTGCTCGCTTGGCGCCATGCCGCCGCCGCCGAGGCCCTGAAGGACCCTGAACAGGATGAGCAGTTCCAGGTTGGGCGCCAGTCCGCACAGCAGCGACGCGACGGTAAAGGTCGCAACGCAGAGCATGTAGTAGCGCTTGCGGCCGATGACGCTTGCCAGCCAGCCGCTGACCGGGATGATCACCGAGTTGGCAACGAGATAGGTGGTAATCACCCAGGTGCTTTCGTCCATTCCGGCCGCCAGGCTGCCGGCGATGTTGCGCAGGGCGACATTGGCGATCGAGGTGTCGAGCACCAGCATGAAAGTGGCGATGGAGACGACGACGGCGATAAGCCAGGGATTGTGCGTCCCGGCGGCGGATCGGCTTTCACCCTGATTTCTGGCGGTTTCGCCGCTCATCGCACCTTGACCGTCGGCACCACCGACAGGCCCGGCCCGAGAAGCACATCCGGCGGCTTGTCGAAGACGATCTTGACCGGCACGCGCTGCACCACCTTGACGAAATTGCCGGTGGCATTTTCGGCCGGCAGGAGGCTGAAGGCGGTGCCGCTGCCGGCCTGGATACTGTCGACGCGGCCATGGAAGGACTTGTCCGGGTAGGCGTCGATGTCGATGTCGACCGGCTGTCCCTGCCGCATCAGATCGAGCTGCGTCTCCTTGAAATTGGCCTTCACCCAGACCTCGTCGGGAACGAACATCATCAATACCTGGCCGGGTTGGGCGTAGGTGCCGTTAGCCGCAGAAATGCTCGTTGCCCGCCCGGCGGCGGGTGCTGTGATAGTCGTGCGCGACAGCGTCGTGCGGGCTTGCTCCTGGCTGGCCTTGGCCTGCTCGAGCTGCGCCTCGGCGCTCCTGGCCTGTGCCTGCAAGACCGAAACCTGGCTTTTTGCCGAGGCGACATTGGCCTCGGCGCTGTCCAGCGCGGCCTGATCCTGACGCAACGTCGATGCCGCCTGCTGCGCCTGCTGCTGCGTTGCCGTGCCCCTGGCCAGGAGTTCGCGATTGCGTTGATCCTCGGCCTTGGCGAAATCCAGCGCTGCCTTGGCCTGTGCAACCTGCCTCTGGGCAGCGTTTACCTTTGCTTTTTGAGCCTCGATCTGCGCGGCGACATTGACGATTTCGGCCTCGGCCGCGGCGACGCCGGCGTCGGCCTGCTTCAGGTTTGCCTGATAGTCGCTGTCGTCGATACGCAGGAGGACATCGCCCGCCTGTACGTGCTGATTGTCGGTAACCGCCAGCTCGGTAATGCGGCCGGCTATTTGCGCACCGATCGTCACTATGCGCGCATCTATGAAGGCGTCGTCGGTCGATTCGTACTGGCGAGCGTTCAGCCACCAGATCGCGATGCCTGCCGCGACGAGCAACAGCGCAAGCGCGATAGCTGCGGCCGCATAGGGATGGCGCCTGGGAAAGCCGAGCAGACCGGCCTTTCGTTGCGAGGCATTCCCGTCGGGTTTTTCCTGCCGGGGCTCTGCCGATCGCTCACGAAATTCTCGAACCGGGGCCGGTTGCTCCCGGGTTTCATTTACAGGCTCGACGTCTTGCTCGACGCGTTGAGGCTTCGTGTCCAACGGAATTGCTTTCAAGATTGATATTGCAGCCGCCGAAGCGGACGCAAAGCCAAACGGCAAGCTTCCGCAAAAGTTCCTGTCCGGAAACGGGTTCGGTTAACGGGTGACATCGAACACAGGCGGGGGGCGCGTCGGAATTCGAGCGCCGCTTCACCGGGCAGGTGATCCGTACGCCTCATGTTGCGGCGGTCCGGCCTTGTCAGCGCTCCATGGCGCGATAATTGCTCATGTAGGCGTGGGCGAATTCACCTGTCGACAGGAGCCGACCATGAAACATCAAACACTCGACCAACTGCAGGCCGTCGCGGAAGTTGAGTCCTTCGCGGCGTATCCGGCGATGACTCGAACCCAGCGGATTGAACGTTGGGCGGAACTTCTCGAACAAAACCCGACGCGATGCCTTGGGGCGCTTCCAGGCACCGAATATATGAACAGGGAAGCGCGCGACAGATCGCGTGGCGCTGGGACGCCGCTCACTGTCGCCTTCGAGGATCCGGTTCTGCGTGCCATGGGCCTCAGCGATGATACCTATGGTGAGGCAAAGCGCTTCTTCGAACTGAGCGACCGGCAGTTGCACCAAATCGTCTGCCATTGCCATGTCGGCGCTACGATGCAAGCGAGATGGGCCGCTGCCAGGGTGCGCGGGATAGTTCGCGGCAACAGATTTGTTGCCTGGATGAAGGGCTTGATCGTGCATTGAGGCGGTACGAGGAACGGCGGAACACGCGTTCTTTCCGCGCCGTGGAGAGCGCTTCCGAACTTGGAAGGGCTCGTGCGCCGTCGGGCCGCGCAGATTGTGAAACTCCTTGACGCTTGGCTGCGCCTTGTCGCGGCCATGCGTCCGTCTTTGATGTGAGAATTTGAGCTGGCCCGCCACAGGTGAGAGCCTTCGTCTGACCGGTGGTCGAGCGCCGTCCAGGCCTGCCTGCGCGGCTACTAACGACGAATGATCCTGCGATCGGGGAAGATCCTGCGACCTGGCTAAACTAGCGATCGATTTCTCCGAACACGATGTCGAGCGAGCCGATGATCGCGGCAACATCGGCGATCATATGGCCTCGGGACAGGAAATCCATCGCTTGCAGGTGGGCGAAGGAAGGTGCGCGGATCTTGCATCGGTAGGGAACGTTGCCCCCGTCCGACACGAGGTAGACGCCGAATTCACCCTTCGGCGCCTCGACGGCGGCATAGACTTCACCGCTCGGCACGCGAATGCCTTCGGTATAAAGTTTGAAGTGGTGGATCGTCGCTTCCATCGAGCGCTTCATCGTGGCACGCGGCGGCGGCGTGATCTTGTGGCTCGGAATCGCGACCGGTCCCTGGCCTTCTGGTGAGCGCAACTTTTCCAGACATTGCCGCATGATCCGGACCGACTGGCGCATTTCCTCCATGCGGACGAGATAGCGGTCGTAGCAGTCGCCATGCTTGCCGACTGGGATATCGAAATCCATCTCCGAATAGCATTCGTATGGCTGCGCCTTGCGCAGGTCCCAAGACGCGCCCGATCCGCGCACCATCACGCCGGAAAAGCCCCAGGCCCAGGCATCATCGAGGCCGATCACCCCGACATCGACATTGCGCTGCTTGAAGATGCGGTTCTCGGTCAACAGCTCTTCGAGATTGTCGCAGACCTTGAGGAACGGATCACAGAACTTCCAGATGTCGTCTAGGAGTTCCGGCGGCAGATCCTGATGCACGCCGCCGACCCTGAAATAATTCGCGTGCATGCGGGCGCCGGACGCGCGCTCATAAAAGACCATCAGCTTCTCGCGCTCGGCGAAACCCCAGAGCGGCGGCGTCAGCGCGCCGATGTCCATGGCTTGCGTGGTGACGTTGAGGAGGTGCGATAACAGCCGGCCTATTTCGCAGAAAAGCACGCGGATGAGCTGTCCGCGTTTCGGAACCGATATTTCGAGGAGCTTCTCGGCGGCGAGACAGAATGCATGCTCCTGGTTCATCGGCGCGACGTAGTCGAGCCGGTCGAAATAGGGCAAGGCCTGCAGGTAGTTCTTGTACTCGATGAGCTTTTCGGTGCCGCGATGCAGCAGGCCGATATGGGGATCGGCGCGTTCCACGATCTCGCCGTCGAGTTCGAGCACCAGCCGCAGGACGCCGTGAGCGGAGGGATGTTGTGGCCCGAAATTGATGGTGAAGTTGCGAACTGCAGCCTCGGCCATGACAGTCCTCCGCGATCAAGCGGGCTTTGGTTCCGTGCCGGAGCCGGCTTGTCCGCTTTCAGCCGCTCACGTCGTCGTCTGGATGATCAGCGTCAGGGTGCCGTCGCCGTCGATATTAGCTGCGACGACCTGCGTGGAATTAAGCCCGTTCGCCGCCAACGCCGATGCCGCCTGCGGCGATGCGTCGATCGAACTTTGCAGGATGCGCAAATCCTCGGCGCTGGTCTGGGTGACGACGGCCTCCGCCTGTGCCTTGATTTCAGGAGGCAGATCCTCCATCGCCACGATTGTCACAGCGGTGAAATTCTGGGCGGAGAAGGCTTGGTCAGGTGTAGCCTGGTCGGGAGTGGTCCCTTCGGGCGTGGCTTGCTCTGGCAGGGTTTGCGGGGCCGTCGGCGGGACAGGGGCAAGCTCTGGTGCCACGGATTGCGCATAGACCGGCGAGGCAAGGGCCAGCGCCGAAAGTGTGGCAATTGTCGTCGATAGGCGCATGGCCGTTCCTTCCGTTTGCTCAGCGGACGATCAATTCGGTGACGACAAAACCATCGTGTCGAAATATGGTTCCGTGACGAGGTGATGTCTTGCCGAAAGCCGTGATTGTCGCGGAAAGCAGGGCGCGAAATCCGGCGTTGCCTGTCTCAGGCAGCGGTGTGGCTGCGATCGGGCTGCGGCCAGCGCTGCAACGCCTCACGGCCCTGAGCGGTCAGTTCGTAGATCCCGCGATCGGTGCGCGCGAACCAGCGATACACATTGTGCAGCAGAATCTTGGGCGCGTTCGGCAGCTTGGGCTTCAAGTCACGCGGCCGCTTTGGGCCGTCGGCGAGTGCTGCGGCGCATGCCAGTGCCTGCTGGCGATAGGCGGTCATGATCGGCGCACGCGAGCCGCCGCCGGCGACAGGATCTCCCTGCCGACGCCGATGTTCGTCGATCAGCTTCGAGCGGCGCCGGGGGTCCCGACGCGGAGCCAATGCCGTCGGGCTGAGCAGCACCTGAACCTCGCCGTTCGGTCGCACGCCAAGCAGGCCAAAGCCGAGCCGACGGCAGAGATTGCGGTATCTCACATCGCTCTCACGGCCCTTGCCACGGGCCGACATGCATGCCGCTAGCCAGACCTCGTCGCTCGCCGCCATACGGTCGACGCCCTGGAGCACCAGTTCGAGGTTGAACTTCAGCTTCAGCTCGCAGATGACGACGATCGGCGGAGAGTCGGCACTCAGCGCCAGCAGATCGCAGCCGCCGATCTCGCCCTTGACCATAAATCCCAGGCCTTCCAGGAAGGTCTTGACCGGGCTGTAGAGTGAAGTTTCGAGCATGGGCCTTTGTCGGCTGCGAATCATCCCGCCGATCGGCGGTTCAGCGCGATGATCGCTCCTTGCCGTTGAACAGGAGGTAAACGACGGTCGAGCAAGTGGTCAGAGCCGTGCCATGGCCGCTTGCCAATTTGGTATGCTGGTATAATGTGTACCTAAGGTAGCATGCTCCGCGTAGCTGCGCTGTGCTGGACATCCGGGCGCCCGAGACATCGTCCATGGCATCGTCATTTGAGCGGCGGCTCCCCTGCGTTCTCTAATCCGCCAACCGGCGGCAATGTGCATACAAGTCAATGGGATGACGATCGGCAGGGCCATCGTTGGAATTCAGGAGTAACGGACACATGACAACGATTGCGCTGTTTGGTGCGGGCGGCAAAATGGGTTACCGTCTGTCGACCAATTTTCGCGGATCTCCCTATACGATACGCCATGTCGAGGTCAGCGACGCCGGCCGCGAGCGGCTTAAGTCGGGCCTCGGCATCGATGCCGTCAGCGCCGATGAGGCGCTTGATGGCGCCGATGTGGTGATCCTGGCGGTGCCGGACACGCATATCGGCAAGGTCGCGGCGAACATCGAGAGCAAGCTTGCATCAGGCACGATGGTCGTCGTGCTCGACGCCGCGGCACCTTTCGCCGGGCATTTGCCGAAGCGGCCGGACCTGACGTATTTCGTCACCCACCCGTGCCATCCGCCGATCTTCAACGACGAGACCGACATGGCGGCGAAGAAGGACTATTTCGGCGGCGTCAAGGCCAAGCAACACATGGTCAGCGCCTTGATGCAGGGACCCGAGGAGGATTTCGCCAAGGGTGAGGCGATCGCCAAGATCATCTGGGCCCCGGTCATGCGCTCGCATCGCGTCACCGTCGATCAGATGGCGCTGCTCGAGCCCGGCCTTTCGGAAACGGTATGCGCTTCGCTGCTCGTCGTCATGAAGGAGGCCGTTGACGAGGTGGTGGCGCGCGGGGTCGACAAGCAGGCGGCGCTCGACTTCCTGCTTGGTCATATGAACGTGCTTGGCGCCGTCATCTTCGGCGAGACCAAAGGCGTGTTCTCCGACGCCTGCAACAAGGCGATAGAGTTCGGCAAGCCGGTGCTGATGCGCGACGACTGGAAGCGGGTGTTCGAGCCGGAGGAGATTGCCGCGAGCATTCAGCGCATCACTTGAGGGCAGCGACGCGTTCTCCGGAACATGTCACCTGAAATTGTCATTGACTCATTATACCAGTTGGCTTAGCTGTTCGATGGATCGGACCGTCAAGCTTCGCAGCAGGAGTCAGGCGCTGGATGAGTGGAGGATAGGGGGAGCGATCCGTCGAAGTGAAGCCGGCCAAGGGCTTGTGAATATGACGCGACCCGCCGCCTACGACTAACCAAATCGAATGCATATAGCCTTGGGGACAAGGCACAGATTTTCAACGGGAGGAATACATGAAACTGACACGCAGAATGACGCTTGCGGCTTTTGCCGGCATGCTGGCGCTTGGCACCGCCGCACCCGCCTATGCGGCGGATTTGATCGCCATCATCACGCCCTCGCATGACAATCCGTTCTTCAAGGCGGAAGCTGTCGGCGCGGAGGCGAAGGCCAAGGAACTCGGCTACGAGGCGTTGGTGCTCGTCCATGACGACGACGCCAACAAGCAGTCCGAATTGATCGACACGGCGATTGGCCGCGGCGCCAAGGCGATCATCCTCGACAATGCCGGCGCCGACGCCACCGTCGCCGCGGTGCAGAAGGCCAAGGACGCAGGCGTTCCTTCCTTCCTGATCGATCGCGAGATCAATGCCACCGGCGTTGCCGTCGCGCAGATCGTCTCCAACAATTATCAGGGCGCCCAGCTCGGCGCGCAGGAATTCGTCAAGCTGATGGGCGAGAAGGGTAATTTCGTCGAGCTCGTCGGCAAGGAATCCGACACCAATGCCGGCATCCGCTCCAAGGGTTACCACGACGTCATCGACGACTATCCGGACCTGAAGATGGTGGCGCAGCAGTCGGCCAATTGGAGCCAGACCGAGGCCTATTCAAAGATGGAATCGATCCTCCAGGCCAATCCCGATATCAAGGGCGTGATCTCCGGCAACGACACGATGGCGATGGGCGCTCATGCGGCACTTGCCGCTGCCGGCCGCAAGGACGTCATCGTCGTCGGCTTCGACGGGTCGAACGACGTGCGCGACTCGATCACCTCCGGCGGCATCAAGGCGACAGTCCTGCAGCCGGCCTTCGCGCAGGCGCAGATGGCGGTCGAGCAGGCCAACGACTTCATCAAGAACAAGAAGTCCCCGGCCGAGGAAAAGCAATTGATGGATTGCGTCCTGGTCAATGGCGACAATGCCGCCAAGCTGGAGACGTTCGCGCTCACCAACTGAGCCGGCGTAACATCAAGCAGCAAGGGACGAGCCTCCGGTTCGTCCCTTGCTTCCATTTCGCCCTTGCCTCCATTTCTCTGGGTGCTCCTGACCGCCATGCCGAACGAGCCGACATGTTCAACACGCTGACCCGGCCGATCCTTGTCGCGTTGTTCCTCGCAGCAATAGGCAGCCTGACCGCCTGCAAGATCCTGCCGACGCCGTCGGCGGAAAACGGCGGCACTGGCTCCGCATTCGATCCCGACAAGATGGTCGAGGACATCTGGGCGGCGAAAGTCATACCCTATCTGCAGCAGAAGGCCGGGCCGTTTGCCGAGGTTCACACCTTGGCCAAGACCGATCCCGCCGCTGCCGGCGCCAAATACGGCAACCCGAAGAAGCAGGCGAATTCGCCATGGACCTTCGCCGTTCGGATCGAGGGCAAGGTCGTGGCAGCCAACACACAGTCACGCGCGGCGACGATGGACGTCGATGCCGACGGCGACGGCAAGGCGGACGCGCGGGTGCAGATCGGACCCGCAATGCGCGGAACCGCGCTGCGCGACAGCCTCGACTTCATCCAGTTCAACGATTTCACCAACCAGATCGACTTCGCCCAGTTCGGCAAGGCTTTCAACGCCTATGCCGACAAGACCGTGCTTTCCAAGCTGCCGCGCGAGGCACTCGAGGGCCGCAGCGTCGAGGTACTTGGCGCCTATACGCCGGGCAGTGGCCAGGACCTGCCGCTGGTGACGCCGGCGGAGGCAAAGATCGGGCCGAAGTCATGAGCGGCGATCAAGATGTCATCCTGAAGCTGGAGGACGTCTCGAAAGTCTATTCCGGCACCGTCGCGGTCAAGCGGGCGAATTTCGAGGTGCGCAAAGGCGCGGTCAACGTGCTGGTCGGCGAAAACGGAGCCGGCAAATCGACGCTGATGAAGATCATCGCCGGCGTCGAGCAACCGACGCTCGGGCGCATCCTGCTGGACGGCGAGGAGGTTTCATTCTCGTCTTCCGGTGATGCCGTGAGCCGCGGCATCGGCATGGTTTTCCAGGAGCTGAATCTGTTCGGCAATCTGACTGTCGCCGAAAATATTTTCGCCACCCGCGAGATCACCAACCGCTTCCGCAAGATCGACCGCAAGGAGCAGGAGCGCCGTGCGGCGGAGTTCCTTGAACGCCTGGAAGCCGGCATCCGGCCCGACATGCTGGTCGAGGATCTGCGCATCGGCCAGCAGCAGTTGGTCGAGATCGCCAAGGCGGTTTCGCTCGATGCGCGCATCCTGATCATGGATGAACCGACCTCGGCGCTCAGCGCGGCGGAAGTCGAGATACTGTTCAAGGTGATTGCCGACCTCAAGGCACGCGGCGTGGCAATCGTCTACATCTCGCACCGGCTCGAGGAACTGATCCGCATCGGCGACACCATCACGGTGCTGCGCGACGGCCGCATCACCGGCCAGGCGGAGATGAAAGACGTCGACACCCAGTGGATCGTGCGGCAGATGATCGGCTCGGATGCCAAGGACTTCGCCAAGGCCGACGGCCATGTGCCGGGCGAGGAAATATTCCGCGCCGAGGACATCTGCCTGCCGCGCGTCACCGGCGGGCTTGCGGTCGATCACGTCTCGCTGTCGCTGCGCGCCGGCGAAATTCTCGGCATCTATGGCCTGATGGGCGCCGGACGCAGCGAGCTGTTCGACTGCATCATGGGCCGCCACGGCCATTCGACGGGCACGATATTCATTGCCGGCAAAAAAGTGCACGAGCGCGACACGACGCGGCGCATCCGGCGCGGCCTGGCGCTGATCCCCGAAGACCGCCAGCGCGAAGGGCTGGTGTCGATCCTCTCCGTCGCCAGCAATCTGACGCTGGCCAGCCTGTCGCGGTTCGTGCGCCTGTTCCACATTCGTGGTGCCGCCGAACGACAGGCGGTGGCCCGGACGGTGCGCGAACTGGCGATCAAGGTCGCCGATCCGGCGCAGGAAGTCTCGTCGCTGTCAGGCGGCAACCAGCAGAAGGTGGTGATCGGCAAGGCGCTGCTCACCGGGCCGAAGGTGCTGTTGATGGACGAGCCCAGCCGCGGCATCGACGTCGGCGCCAAGGCCGACGTGTTCCGCACCATGCGCAAGCTGTCGCGCGACGGCCTGGGGATTCTGTTTGCCACCTCCGATCTCGACGAAGTGATGGCGTTGTCCGACCGCATCGCGGTGATGAGCAATGGAAAACTGACCGGCATGTTCGACCGCGCCGAGGCGACGGAGGCCGCACTCGTCGCTGCCTCCGCCTTCGGCCACGGACCGGTCCCGCACGGAGAGCAAGACGCATGACTGACATCCCAGCCAAGGCGGCGGTCAACTCCATGTCGGGCGGCTCGGTCCTGCTGACGCTGATGAAGGCGAGGACGTTCATCGCGCTGATCGCCGTGCTGTTATTCTTCTCGATAGCCGCCCCCAATTTCCTATCGGCCGCCAATCTTATCCTGATGTCGAAGCATGTGGCGCTGAACGCATTCCTCGCAATGGGCATGACCTTCGTCATCATCACCGGCGGCATCGACCTGTCGGTCGGCTCGATCGTCGGCCTGTGCGGCATGGTGGCCGGCTATCTCGTGCTCAACGGCATCGACCTGCAGGTCGGCTATACCATCTATTTCAACGTCTTCGAGATCGCGCTGATCACGCTTGCCGTCGGCATATTGATCGGCGCCGTCAACGGCTTGCTGATCACCAGGCTCAACGTTGCGCCGTTCATCGCCACGCTCGGCGTGCTCTATGTCGCGCGCGGCCTGGCGCTGCTGTCGTCCGACGGCCGTACTTTCCCCAATCTCGTCGGCAAGCCGGAGCTCGGCACCACCGGATTCGGCTTTCTCGGCGCCGGCCGGTTGCTCGGCCTGCCGGTCGCGCTCTGGATTTTGCTCGTCGTTGCGCTAGGGGCGGCCTATCTCGCCAAATACACCCCGCTCGGCCGCCACATCTTCGCGGTCGGCGGCAATGAGCGGGCGGCGCGGATTTCGGGCGTCCGCGTCAATATGGTGAAGATGTTCGTCTACATGTTCTCCGGCTTCTGCGCGGCGATCGTCGGGCTGATCATCTCGTCCGAACTAATGGCCTCGCATCCGGCGACCGGAGAGAGCTTCGAGCTCAATGCCATTGCCGCGGCGGTGCTCGGCGGCACCTCGATGTCGGGCGGTCGCGGCACGATCGGCGGCACCATTGTCGGCGCCTTCGTAATCGGCATCCTTTCGGACGGGCTGGTGATGATGGGAGTGAGTTCGTTCTGGCAGATGGTGATCAAGGGCCTGGTCATCATCGTCGCCGTCGTCGTCGACCAGGCACAGCGCCGGCTGCAGAGCCGTGTCACGCTGATGCAGATGGCAAAGGCCGGCTGACATGGCGGAACTGCGTGGAGCGCTGATCGGCTGCGGCTTCTTTGCCATCAACCAGATGCATGCCTGGCGCGATATAGAGGGCGCCTCGATCACCGCCATCTGCGACCGCGATCCGGACCGGCTACGGATCATTGGCGACCAGTTCGGGGTCGCACGGCGCTATACCGACGCGGCAGCGCTGTTTGCCGGCGAAAGGCTGGATTTCGTCGACATCGCCACCACGGCACCAAGCCACAGAATGCTCGTGGAGATGGCGGCGCAGCACGGCGTTCCGGCAATCTGCCAAAAACCGTTTGCGCCGACGCTTGCCGACGCCAAGGCGATGGTAAAGGCCTGTGCTGACGCCGGCGTGCCGCTGATGGTGCATGAGAATTTTCGCTGGCAGTCGCCGATCCAGGCGGTGCGTACCGTGCTCGACAGCGGCGAAATCGGCCCCCCCTTTTTCGGACGGATCTCGTTCCGCTCTGCCTATGACGTGTTTTCCGGCCAGCCTTATCTGGCGACGGGAAAGCGCTTCATCATCGAGGATCTGGGTATCCACATCCTCGACATAGCCCGCTTCCTGCTGGGCGACGTCTCGACCGTCACTGCGCGAACGGCGCGCATCAATCCCGGCATTGCCGGGGAGGACGTTGCGACGATGCTGATGGACCACACGGGCGGAGCCACTTCCGTGGTCGACTGCAGCTACGCCAGCAGACTCGCGACAGAGCCGTTCCCCGAGACGCTGATCGAGATCGACGGCAGCGACGGCACGATCCGGCTGGCGCAGGGCTACCGCCTCACCGTCACCGGCAGGAGCGGGACAGCTGTGAGCGACGTCTCGCCGCCGCTGCTGGCCTGGGCATCACGGCCGTGGCACAACATCCAGGAAAGCGTCGTCGCCATTCAAAAGCATTGGGTCGACTGCCTGACCAAGGGAACCGAGCCCGCGACCTCGGGCGCGGACAACCTCAAGACATTAGCGCTGGTCGAGGCTGCGTACGCGGGCGCCGCAAGCCGGGAGCCGGTGCAACTCGACGCCTTGCTGAAATGACAGCCGACGCCTTCCTCCTCTACGGCACACGTGCCGTTGAAGCCGAACCGGTCAGGCTGCGCGCCGGCGCGCTGACGGCGGACTTCGTCAACGGCAATCTGCGCACCATCCGGCATGGCGGCACCGAGGTTCTGCGCGCCGTCGCCTTCATCGTCAGGGATCGCGACTGGGGCACCTACGAGCCGGCGCTCACCGATTTAATCATCGACCAGGGCGACGACGCTTTCTTCGTCAGCTATTCGGCAGGTTGTTTCGGACCAGAGGGAAGCCGGCTCGACTTCCGTGCGACCATCAAGGGCTCGGCCGATGGCCAGCTGATCTTCGACGTGAGCGCTCTTCCCGACAGCGATTTCGAGACCAATCGCTGCGGCTTCTGCATCCTGCATCCAATTGCCGGGCTGGCCGGCAGCCCGGTCACGGTCGAGCATACCGATGGCAGCGTGGTCGCGACGCGGCTTCCAGAGCTGATCGATGCCTGGCAGCCTTTCAAGGATCTGCGGGCGATCACCCATGAGATCCGGCCGGGCGTCACCGCCGAATGCCGGATGCAAGGCGACACGTTCGAGATGGAGGACCAGCGCAACTGGTCGGATGCCTCCTACAAGACCTATGTCCGGCCGCTCGCGCTGCCATGGCCCTATGTGCTGCCTGCCGGCAAGACCTTCCGCCAGACCACTAGTTTGCGGATAGAGGGTCGCGGGAAAGTGCCAACTGCTGCGGCAATCGCGGAACCAATTCGCGTCACGCTCGGCCAAGCCGGACCGGCGCTGCCGGATGTTGGCGTGATCATCTACCCGGATGAGGTCGAGGCGGCGCTGGGCAAGTTGTCGGTGCTGTGCGAGCTTGGTCCGCAGCAATTGATGTTCCACTACGACCCGACGCGTGGCCATGGGCTCGACGCCTTGCGATCCTACGCCCGGCTCGCCGCCGCCTATCCGGTCCGGACAACGCTCGAATGTGTCATTGCCGGCGACGGCGATCTCGACGCCGAGCTTTCAGGCGTCGCCGACAGGGTGCGCCAGGCCGGGCTCAAGCTTTCGGCCATTGCCGTCTCGCCCTCGGTCGACCGGCAGTCGACGCCGCCGGGCAGCGCATGGCCGCAATGCCCGTCGCTCGAAGACGTCTACGCCGCGGCGCGGCGCTCCTTTCCCGACAGCCGCCTCGGCGGCGGCATGTTCAGCTATTTCACCGAACTCAATCGCAAGCGTGTGCCGGCCGACCCGCTCGATTTCGTCACGCATTGCACCTGCCCGATCGTGCACGCCTCCGACGATCTCAGCGTCATGCAATCGCTGGAGGCGTTGCCTTTCATCACGGCGTCAGTACGAACGATCTTCGGAACAATACCTTATCGGATCGGGCCGTCGACCATTGCCATGCGCCAGAACCCTTATGGCGGCGCGACCAAGGCTAATCCCGACAGTCAGCGCATTGCCATGGCCAACCGCGACCCTCGCCATGCCGGGCTGTTCGGGGCCGCATGGACGATCGGCTATGCCGCGCGCGTTGCGCCGGCCGGGCTCGAAATGCTGACGCTCTGCAGCTTCACCGGACCATTCGGCGTGCTGGCCTCGTCGGGCGAACCTGTCAAAGAAGGTACACCCCGGCCGATTTTCCACGCGGTGAAAGGACTTTGCGATCTGGCCGGCCATGCGCATGTGGCGGCGACAACGACCGATGAGACGCGGGTGCTGGCACTGGCCGGCCACTCCCAGACAGGCAAGATCATCGTCTGGCTGGCGAACCTTACTCCGGACGACCTTCCAGTCGATGTTTCCGGGCTCGGTTCCGATCAGGGTTTTCTGAATATCTGGGATGGACGAACGTCACGCCAGATTCAGCGCGACGCGTCGGGCCGAGACCGTCTTGTCATGACGCCCTACGCAACGGTCCGGATTGGCTGAAGTCACGTCGGGGTTCATGAATCGCCGCAGTTCCGCAGCGGTTGCCCGTAGCCGCAGCACTTCCGCTGCCGACTTGTCACCGGACTTGCTTTCGAAACTCGCCTGGTGCCATTCCAGTTGTCTTGGAAAAAAGACGGCTGAACGAAGCGACGTCCTGATATCCCACCCGATAGCAGATTTCTGAGACGCTCAGTTTCGTTTCCTCAAGCATGGACCTTGCCAACTCCAGCCGCCTTTCCTGGATCCATTTTCCCGGCGTTGTCTGGAGTTCGTCGAAAAACCTGCGAGACAGGGTTCGCGAAGACATCGCCAATTCGGTTGCAAGAAATTTCAAATCGATTTCTGACATCTTGTCGTTCGAGAGCTCGCGCAGCTTGTTCTCGAATGGGCTGGCGTCGTTCGAAATTTTGTCGAGAGGAAATTCGTAGGGACTCTGGAATTTGCGCGGCGGAGGAAGAACCAGAAGTTTTCGAATGATCCGCTCTTCCTTCTCGAAGCCCAGATCGATCAGCAAAGCCCTGGCGAGTTCGAGTCCGGAAAACCCGCCTCCACATGTGTAAAGGCGGTCCTGGCGAATGAGCAGGCGGGAAGCGTCCCATCGCACTTGCGGAAACCGGCGGCTTGCCTCGTTCTTCAGCCACCAGGATATCGTTGCGCGCTTGCCGTCCAACAATCCCGAAGTGGCGAGCAGATAACACGCGCCGCAATGTGCTGCGATGATTGCGTCCTGCTGCTGCGCGAGCGCGATCAGCGGTTTTGAATGCTCACTCTCCTCGTCGAGCGAGCGCAGAAGCTCCGGAATCTCGACACCCGGCATGGCAATGAGAATCAGGACATCCATTTTCCGGGATGGTTGAGCCTTTGTCGGGAAGGAAATTCCGGTGCTCGATGCCGACGGCGCGCTCCTTGAAACGAACTCACAGGAGAGAACCTGCGAACGGCAGACGTCATTCACAAGCTGAAACATTTCCACGAGCGTCGAGACGACGGCCGAATAGAAATTCGAGGGCAGCCAGATCACAACGTGGAGGCCCCTGTCAGCCATTGCGGTACTCCAGTATCGTTCTCGGATGGCAAGCCTAGCATAGTCTTTGCAAGAATTGCCAATCCCAGAACAAGCGCGGCGCCTCCAGGAGGGCCTATGCGGGCTTGCTGACGAAAGCGGGCCGCGGAAATCCATGGCTGGGAAGATGCAAATGCTGAAATCGTTGAATGAAAACACGCGGCACATACATCGGATTCAGACGCAACAGAAAACTGCGTCGGTCCGGGCTCAGGCTGATCGGTGGTCAGTCAGTAGGCCGAGAGCAAGGTGCCGGCCGCTGCGGTCGGGACCTTGCTCTTGATTTTCAGCTGCCGGAGTTCATCACGTAAAGCGCACGCGAGCGTTCGAGGTGCTTGATCATCGCCTTCTCGGCGCCATCCGCATCCTTGGCCTCGATGCGTCCGATGATCTCTTCGTGCTCGGTCAGCGTGAACTTTTCCTTGCCGGTCCAGATCAGCATTTCGGTGTGGTATTCCTTTAGCCAGCCAAGCATTGCCTCGCTGACGGCGACATAGATCGGGTTGCCGGATATTGCCGCGATCTGGGTGTGGAATTTCATGTCGGCGGATATAAAGGCTTCCGAGTCGCCACGATGGCTGCGCTGCTCGGCAACCGTTGCCCGCAACCGCTGCACGTCCTCGGCGGTTGCCTTCTCTGCGGCTTCCCTGACCATGCCGCGCTCGAAGAAGATACGCGCGTTCTTGAGGTGCTCCAGCGTGTCCTTCGACGACGACAGGATGATCTTGGCGGCGCCGTCGACCTGTTTGATGATCGACTTGGCGGTCAGCTGCAGCACTTTCGCCCGCTCGCCATGCGAGATCGCGACGAGGCCCATATTGCTCAACGCCTGCATTGCCTCGCGGATCGCCGGCCTGCCGACCTCGAAGCGCTCCATCAATTCGCGCTCCGACGGCATGTCGTCACCCGGCAGCAATTCGCCGCTGGTGATCAGGCGCTTCAGTCTCAAGAATACTTCGTCGGAAAGCTTGCGCCGGACGATCGGCTCCGAACGGTTCATCGTCGCGAATCACTCCTTTGACCGGCCCCTATCTAGCATTTCCGCCGTGAATTCCGGAACGCCTGCTGCCGGCTCGCCCTTACCGCCAAGCCGGATAGGGCTTGCAAAGCTTATGTACTCATTATACCAGATTTCAAGGGCCAAGGAACCTTTTTCGAACCACCCGGCAGGCCGCGCGAATATGATTGTTCTCACCTATCGCATCGAAACGCCGGGCAATATCGAGGCGCTTGCGGCCAAGATCGCAAGCGACCAGTCGACCGGAACCTTCGTCGCGCTGGCCGGCGAGACCGAAGAGCTCAAGGCCAGGGTCGCAGCGCGAGTCCTGGCGATACGGAATCTGCCGGATGCGGATCGGCCGTCTCTTCCCGAAACCGGTCCCGAAGCGCGCAACGGCCCGGTCAAGCGCGCCGACGTCGACATCGCGTTTCCGCTGGACGCCATCGGTACCGACTTGTCGGCGTTGATGACCATCACCATCGGCGGCACCTTTTCGATCAAGGGCCTGTCCGGTATCCGGGTCGTCGACATGAGGCTACCGGAGGAGTACCGGGGCGCGCATCCGGGCCCGCAATTCGGCGTCACGGGCAGCCGCAGGCTGACCGGTGTCGCGGATCGTCCGATCATCGGGACCATCGTCAAGCCGGCGCTGGGGCTCCGCCCGCCCGAGACGGCCGCAATGGTGCAAGAGCTGATTGCGGCCGGCGTCGACTTCATCAAGGACGACGAGAAGCTGATGAGCCCGGCCTATTCGCCGCTGTCGGAGCGGGTGAGGGCAATCATGCCGCTGATCCTCGACCACGAGCAGAAGACCGGTAAGAAGGTCATGTATGCCTTCGGCATTTCACATGCCGATCCCGACGAGATGATGCGAAACCACGATCTGGTGGCAAAGGCCGGCGGCAATTGCGCGGTGGTCAATATCAATTCGATCGGTTTCGGCGGCATGGCTTACCTTCGAAAACGCTCCAGTCTTGTGCTCCATGCCCACCGCAATGGCTGGGACATTCTCACCCGTCATCCCGGCCTTGGCATGGATTTCAAGGTCTGGCAGCAGTTCTGGCGCCTGCTCGGCGTCGACCAGTTCCAGATCAACGGCATCGCCTCAAAATACTGGGAACCCGACTGGTCCTTCGTCGAATCCTTCAAGGCGGTGACCACGCCGATCTTTTCGCCGGCCGATTGCGCATTGCCGGTCGCCGGCTCCGGCCAGTGGGGCGGGCAGGCGCCTGAAACCTTCCAGCGAACCGGCCGGACGGTCGATCTTCTCTATCTCTGCGGCGGTGGCATCGTCAGCCACCCAGACGGGCCGGGCGCCGGGGTGCGCGCCGTGCAGCAGGCCTGGCAGGCGGCGGTCCAGGACATGCCGTTGGCGGATTATGCCTTGAGCCATGTCGAGCTGGCGCGGTCGATCGAGAAGTTCGGCGGCGGCGAGGCGGCCTGACGCCATGCAAAACCTGCTTCTGAGTTACTATGGCGATGACCTGACCGGCTCGACCGACGTTATGGAGGCGCTCGAGCTCGGCGGCGTGCCGACCGTCCTGTTCATGCGCCAGCCGGACGAGGCGCTGCTTTCGCAATTTGCGCATTGCCGCGCCCTTGGGCTGGCCGGCACCAGCCGCAGCGAGACGCCGCAGTGGATGGACACGCATCTGCGAGATGCCTTCGCCTGGCTGAAGACCGTCAACGCCGAGATCTGCCACTACAAGGTCTGCTCGACCTTCGATTCCAGCCCGGCAATCGGCAGCATCGGCCGGGCGATCGAAATCGGCCGCTCGGTTTTCCGGCAAGACGGCGTGCCGCTGGTCGTCGGCGCGCCGCAGCTGAAGCGCTACACCGCCTTCGGTCATCTGTTCGCGGCCTATCGCGAAAAATATTTCCGCATCGACCGCCATCCCGTGATGAGCCGCCATCCGACCACGCCGATGGACGAATCCGACCTGCTGATCCATCTGTCGCGCCAGACCAGCCTCGCCTCGGGCCTGGTCGACCTGGCGACGCTGCAGTCCGCGTCGCGGTCGAAAGCATTCGACCGGCTTGTGGAGAATGGCTCAGGTATTGTGCTTGTCGACGTCGATAGCCTGGAAACCCAGGCACTTGCCGGCAAGGAGATTTGGCGCGCTCGCAAGCCGGGCGGTTATTTCGTCGTCGGCTCTTCAGGCATCGAATATGCCTTGCTGGTCGAATGGGCAGCGAACCGGATCGTGGATACCAAATCCGCCTTTTCGCCGCCGGGCGCTGCCGACAGGATCGCCGTGGTCTCGGGGAGCTGCTCGCCGACGACGGAACGACAGATCCGTTATGCTCTGGCCGACGGCTTCGACGGGATCGAGCTCGACCCAGTCGAACTGGTTTCTGAGGCTTCGAACGACGCGATTGCGCGCGCGGTGGCAACCGGCCGCTCCAGCCTACGGGCCGGGCGCAGCGTCATCCTCTACACCGCGCTGGGGCCTGCGGCCGACCGCGGTGCAGAAATCGATCTCCGGGAAGGCGCCCGCCATAAGCTCGGCCACGGCCTTGGCGAGGTTCTCCGCGAACTGACGCTTCAAGAGAAGCTACTGCGCGTGGTCATCGCCGGCGGCGACACGTCGAGCCATGCACTTGCCCAGATGGGCGTCGACGCGCTGACTGTGCGAATGCCGCTGCCGGCATCGCCGGGCTCGCCACTTTGTGTGGCGCATTCAAGCATTAAGGCGATCGATGGGCTGGAAATTGCCCTCAAGGGCGGGCAGGTCGGAACCGACCGCTATTTCTCCACTATTCGCGATGGGGTCGGCGGTTGATAGCGGGGAAAGTCAGGTCAAATCGGTGATGCTCGATCGGGATCGAGGATACTAGCCGGCAAACCAGAAATCTCAGGCGTTCAGATCAGCGGCAATGCCACTCATCCCGCTATCTGCCCATTGTCCTGCCTGGATGATACTGACGGGCGTAGGCGACACAGGCGTCTACCGTGCTGACACAGAGCGCATCGCGGTTGTTCGGCAGGTTGTTGTCGCCGGCGTAGGCAACCTCGGCAACATGACCGTCAACCATTCGAATTTGCGTGTTGCAATAGCCGCCGGGGGCGACGTTGACGGAACCCCCCAGCGCCGGGACGGGGCCAATGGCCACGGTCGGAACGACAATGTTGAGATTGCCGCGTTGAACGACGCGCTGATAGGTCCAGATCTGGCCGGATTTGCCGACATCGGCAGTGGCGGTAGGAAAGCCGGCGCACATTCGAACGTCCGCCTCGCTAAGGCCGACCATCTCCCTGCGGGCTGCCGCCGCCGTGGCGTCTTCCTTCGCAGTGCTCGACGTGTCGTCGGGCATGACGCAGGAAGACAGGATGGTGGCGCTTGCCGATAGAAGGAGAAGGGCAAGCTTTCGGGTGTGGAAAGATGTCATACCAACTTCGGATTGCACGGGAGCCCCGAATGCCAACCTAGGAAGTGGGCCAATCGAGTCAACCGGCAGAAAATTCACGAAGTCGTTGGTCCGCCATTCCGCCGCACGCATCTGCTGGAAGAGGTTAGGCTGCCGCCGTGACCCTCGCGCCCTATCTTCCGCCTGGGCATTGGATTTCCAAATTCGACCCCTTCTTGTCAGATGTACTGGCGCACGGTGCTGTGACTTTGGTTCGGCCGACGGTGTGCTAGTTTCCAGCCAATTGCTCCGGAGACGTCATGCCTATCAAGCTGCAAGAAATCGCCCTCGCTCTTCTGCTGTTGGTTGCCGGAACTGGGTTCGGTCATGCGGAGACGGCCCAGCGGCCGCCGCCCACAGGCGGGGTTCTCTCGCTCCTGCCACCGCCGCAGACTTCCGATCATTCGATCGTCATTGCCGGACGCACGCTCGATTACGAGGCCAAGGCCGGTACGCTGTCATTGCCGTCCGGCAAAGGCGATATCACCGCCGAGATTTTCTATGTCGCCTATGCTCTGCACGCAGGGAAAGAAACGGGACCGGATCCGCGTCGCCCGATCACCTTCGTGTTCAATGGCGGTCCGGGAGCAGCTTCCGCCTATCTCCATCTCGGCGCGCTCGGTCCGCGGGTTCTGGCGACAGCGGCCGATGGAAGTTTCCTGCCGTCGCCGCAGAGGCTGTTCGATAACCCCGACACCTGGCTCGACATGACCGACCTGGTCTTTGTGGACCCTGTCGGAACCGGTTACAGCCGTGAAGCGCCCGGCACGGAAGCACACAGCTTCTGGGGCGTCAGCCAGGACGCCGCGTCGATAGGCGCGTTTATCCGACTCTATCTGGCGCAGACGAACCGTACGGCATCGCCTGTCTTCCTGGCTGGCGAAAGCTATGGCGGCTTTCGAGCAGCATTGCTCGCCAGGAAGCTTCAGGAAGACATCGGCATCAGCCCGAGTGGTGTCGTGCTGATTTCGCCGGCGCTCGAATTCACGCTGGTGCGCCCGGACGAGTTCCAGCCGCTCCACTGGGCGCTGGAACTGCCGTCGCTGGCGGCAGTGCGCCTACACAGCGAAGGCGTTTCCGGCCCGGCCCTGCAGGAGCGGCTGGCGGAAGTCGAACGCTATGCGCTCGGCGATTATCTGGCCGCGCTGGCCGGTGGGCTGGAGCAGGGTGGACGCCTGGCGAGCCAGCGTGTCGCCGCAATCACCGGTCTGCCGCTCGATCTCGTCCAGCGGCACTTTGCACGCATTCCCATAGGGCTGTTCGCCAAGGAGTTTGCACGGGCAAAGGGCAATGTTCTCAGCGCCTATGACGGCAACATCGCGACAGCGGACGTGGCGCCAGAGAGCCTGGGAGTCGAGGGTCCCGATCCGGTGCTCGACCGAAGCGTGCCGGCGCTCACCTCCGCTTTCGTCGGCTATGTGCGTGATGAATTGAACTTCCGCACGGATATCAGCTATCGGCTTCTCAACCGTGAAGTCAGCGGCAATTGGGACTATGGGACGAGCGCGACGCGTCAGGGCTATGCGGGTGTCATGGACGACCTTCAACAGGCGCGCGTGCTAAACCCCAGCCTCGGCGTGCTGATCGTCAACGGCTACAGCGACCTGGTGACGCCGTACATGGGCTCGCGCTACCTGCTTGGTCAAATTCCTTCGCTTGCCGGCGCAAAGCCCATTCGCACCGAGGTGCTGGAGGGCGGGCACATGATGTATCTGAGGCCGGATGGACGGGCGGCACTGAAGCAGGCCGCGTCCGAGCTTTACCGAACGACGCAATGAGACGGTTTGCCCAAAAAAGCGCCGGATACGCTGTTCGCCCTCTCATCAGGCCCTAGTTCCATCGCGATTGATCGGTTACACACCTAGGATGGCGTCTTTCAGCGACGTTCGACAACGGATTAGCCGGCTCTCCAGAATCGCGCCACTGGTGCGGCGTGCTGCCGAGCGCGCCATTCGGAACACCAAGCCACACAGGCTGACAAGCCTTGTTGACCGTTGGAATGCGCTGTCGCTGGCAACACAGTTCCTGCTCGCGGGCGGTCTATTTTCCCTGTCAGCCATGGTGGTGGTCGGGATTTCCGTCACGAACCATATAGAAACCGTGGTCACGCAGAATTCGGCTTCCGCGACGGCTCTTTACGTGGACAGCGTTATCGCGCCGCTGCTTCCGGATATGCGCAAGAGCGAAGTGCTCGACGAGAGCGTCGCCCATGCGCTCGATGAAACGCTGGGACAAGGGGCACTCGGCACAAGGCTCGAATCCTTCAAGCTCTGGCGTCGCGACGGAACCATCCTGTATTCGACCGACAAGACATTGATCGGCAAGCGCTTTGAACCCAGCGACAATCTCCGGGCGGCATTCGCAGGCCAAATGGTCTCGGAGTTCGACAAGCTCGACGATCCGGACAGCGAGGCCGAAAGGGCCAGCGGCTTGCATCTTCTCGAGATCTACAATCCGGTGCTGCAGCCATGGTCGGGGGAAGTGGTGGCCGTTTCAGAATTCTACGAGGTCGCCACTGATTTTGAAAGAAACCTGCATCAGGCACTCATTCGAACCTGGCTGGACGTTGCCGCCGTCACAGCGGCCTTCTTTCTCGGGCTGTCGGCAATCGTGTTCCGTGGCAGCCGCATGATCAGTTCGCAGAGCCGCTCGTTGAAGCAGCGCATTGCCGAGCTTTCCGATCTGCTTGCGCAAAACAGACTGTTGAGGCTGCGGGTGCAGCGTGCCTCGCAGCGTGCCACCGCACTTAACGAACGCTATCTCAGGCGCATCGGTGCGGACTTGCACGATGGCCCGGCGCAATTGGTTGCTCTCGCGGCGCTGGGGATCGACAGCCCCGTCATTGCCGATCCCGCTACGCCGCAATCGAAGCGTGCACAGGAATTGCTGGCCATCAAAGCACATCTGGACGATGCCATGCGCGAGATCAGGAGCATCAGCAAGGGCCTTGTCCTGCCGCATATCGAGCATGCCGAACTGGGTGAAATTCTCCAGCTTGCCGTACGGGCGCACGAAGAACGAACCGGCGTCAAAGTGATGCTATCGATGACCGGCGGCCATGCGCCATTGTCGCCGGCGGCCAAGATCTGCATCTTCCGCTTCGTCCAGGAGGCGCTGAACAATGGATTCCGTCATGCCGGAGGTGAAGGTCAGTCGGTCGAGAAACATTTCGACGGCGAGCGCGTTTGTATCGAAGTGGCCGACGCCGGCGCCGGCTTTGACCCGCAAATCGCGCGTCCCGAGAGGCTGGGACTCGTAGGGCTGCGCGAGCGTGTGGAAAGCCTCGGGGGCCAGTTTACCGTGACTTCCTCACAGAGTGGCACAGTCGTAAGAATGGCCCTCAACATCGTTGAAATGGGGCAGACATGACAGTAGCCATCAAGCTCGCCATCGTCGACGACCACCCGCTGTTCAGGGAAGGCGTTGTGCGCACGCTCGATCAGATCGGCGGGTTCGAGATCGTCGGTGAAGGAAGCAGCAGAGACGATGCCCTGCGGATAATCGAAGACCAGCGGCCCGACATTCTGCTGATGGACATCTCGGTTCCTGGAGGTGGCCTTGGCGTGATCGGACCGGCCCTTGAGCGGCATCCGGCACTGAAAATTGTGATGCTGACCGTTTCGGAAGAAAACCAGCACGTGATGACCGCGTTGCAGAGCGGGGCCAGGGGCTATGTTCTGAAGGGGGTCGGCTCGAGGACGTTGGCTGCGATCCTGCGCACGGTAGCGTCGGGCGAACGATATGTCTGTCCACAATTGTCGGCGCGCCTGTTGGCCGATCTGTCAGCTCAATCAAAAGAGCCGGCGAAAGCTGACGGACTTGCCGACCTCACCAGCCGTGAAAGGGAGATCCTGACGCTGGTTGCCGCGGGACTGAGCAACAAACGGATCGGGCTTCGGCTGAACCTGCATGAAAAGACGATAAAGCACCACATGACGCGAATCCTGGCCAAGCTCAACGTCAGCAACAGGACCGAAGCCGCCATGACCTTGCGCGATGCGACTGAGCACCGGCATCCGCCTGTTCGCGATCATGCTTGAGCCGAAATTGCCGCACGGCGCGGCCATGTGAACTGGCCCTCAGTCGATCATTTCAAGCAACCTGTCCCGATCGGAACGCGTCGCCAGGCGCCGAATGATGGTGCGGCCCTTGGCGTCCCGCATTTCGTATTGGCCCCTGTCGATGCGTTCGCTGAGTCCATTCGAATGCACCACGCCAATGCTCGGGCCGCTCACCTCGACCCGGTCTCCTGTGGATGCGTTGACAAAGAGTTTTGGCTTGCTATCGGGGTTTACCGCAGGGGCGGGATCAGGGGGATTGTCGTCCTGCGACTTTGCTTTGCCCTTGCCGGCACCAGCATTCGAGTTCGAATTGCCGGAGTTTCCACCCGAATTGCCCGAATTGCCGTTCCCATTCCCGTTCCCGCCATTGCCGTTGCCGTTCCCGCCATCTTTGGCCCAGACAGCCTGCGGGCCGAGCGGCTGCGATGATCCATCGAACAAGACGCGATAGGGGCTTACGACGAGAATGAAGGTCAAGACGACTACAGAAATGCCGACACGACGTCCTCGTGAAGATCCGGTCCTTCGTTTCCGGGTCGTCATCAATGAACTTGTCAGTCGCATGTCGGAACTCCCCTTAATCATACGGCTCTGTCGTACTGCCTCCTGTTCGAAATTCGTGTGATGCTTAAAACAATGGTTTGCGTCCGGAACGTCAAGACCCACCAGTCCCACGATGGTAACTGGTGGGTCTCGCTAGCGCAGGAAGGGACTATTTACTGCGCAAGTCTTTTGCCTTCCTTTGGTTGCGTCTCTCCGCGGTAGCGCCGACTTCCACCGTCAGCCAACAATAAATCCAATGGCCGCGACCCCGAAACACAGGCCAAATAACGGAAAAAGCAGCCAACGTGCCTGGTGAATGCTCGGGTCCATGGCGGCCTCCTGTAACAGTCGGCATCGCAACGGGGCTCCTCGGAACTCAGTTCCTGAAACTCTCGCATTTCGGGCTTTTGCGATAGCAGCCTCGGACCAAAGTTTGGCTGTGCGGGTCCTTGGTCGATAGGCTTACAGACTGAAGTCCCTATGCCAGGAGCCCGCCCTGCATTCGCCGACCTTTGTGTCCAACTGGCAGCTGCGATCCACCGCCCCTTCGAATGCTTTGCGTTTCTGGCTCTATGGCAGCAACGCCGTTGGTCTACTGCCGCATCGTTGAAACGCCACCAATGCAGACCCATATGCGAATTGCGTCGGATGTCTCCTCCCATTGCGTCCGGCGCGTTCCCCTCTGGAGGTTATAGACCTTCACACTTGGCCGGGCTTAACAACCCGGCCTTTTCTTTTGGCATTTGTATAATCGCCTGATGGCCCTAATTTGCGAGACATCGGTAAAATCGATTTGCAAATGCATTCAAGTGCCCATAACCTGTCACCATGAGTACGATTTCCAAAGTTGCCACGCGAGCGGGCGTGTCGCGCACGACCGTGTCGCATGTCATCAACCATGCGGACCGGGTATCGAAATCGCTGCGTGAGCGCGTACAAGCGGCGATCGACGAACTCGGCTACACCCCGAACCCGCATGCGCAAAGCCTGCGCACCGGCCGTACCAACATTATCGCGATGCTGATCCCGGACATCCGCAACCCGTTCTATCCGGAGCTGGTGAAAACGGCGCAGTCGACGCTCGAAGTGGTCGGCCTCGACATGCTGATCTTCAACACCGACGTGCCGGGCGGACATTCACAGGATCACGGCCGCGAGTATTTGCGCCAGATCGGGCGCAAGCGGGTCGACGGCGTCATCGTTGCCGACTTCGCGCTGCACGGCATGCACAGCGAACTGCTCAGCCTCGATCTGCCCGCCGTCTTCATCGGCCATCTGCCGAACCATGCTGTCGACAGCGTCCAGCTGGACGATTTCGGCGGCGGCTATCTGATGGGCGAGTATCTGGCGAAGAGGGGCCATCGCCGCATCGCCCATGTCACCGGGCCATCCTTTTTCAAGGAGGCGATGGCGCGTGCCGCCGGTTTCGAAAAAGGGCTCGCCGACAATGGCGTGCCAATCTCCGCCGATCTGCGGTTTGAGGGAAGCTATCTTGCCCCGTCAGGGCGGGAAGCGGTCACCTGGCTCAGGGAGAAGCACGGCGGACACCTGCCGTCGGCGATGTTCTTCGCCAATTATCTGATGGCCTCCGGTGCGCTGACCGAATTCTACGACCATGGGATCAATATCCCTCAGGATATCGCCATCGCAGTCTTCGATGACCTGCCTCAACTGGAATATGTCAGGCCGAAGCTGACCTGTGTCGGCAACAGTCCGACAATGCTTGCCAAGCGCGCCACGGAAATGCTGCTCGAACGGCTGGGTGGCAAAGTCGAGGGCGCGCCGCGCACCGAAGTGATCCCATGCGCGTTGAGCCCATTCGACAGCGCGTGACGCCAGATGCCGGCAAAGGGAACGGAGGTCCCTTCGCCAACGTTCGACCGAACAACATCCAAGGGAGGAATTGATGACTGACAAAACGACCCGCGACCGGCCATTGGCCAGCCTGAATCGCCGTCGGCTGATCCAGGGCGGCGCCACTTTCGCTGCCGCCGGCCTCACAGGCTTCCCGTTCATCAACAGGATGGCCGTGCGCGCTCAGGAAGCGCCGCTGAAATTCTGGCAGTTCTATGCGCCTGGCGGAGACGTGAAGCCGCAGGTCCAGTGGTTCGAAAAGCTGGTGGCCGACTGGAACGACGGCCACGACCAGAAGGTCGAGCTCGAATATGTCGTCAACAGCGAATACATCTCCGGTTCCAAGCTGGCAACGGCCTTCGCGTCGGGCGAGGGTCCTGACATCTTCCTCATCAGCCCCGGCGATTTCCTGCGTTATTACAATGGCGGCGTGCTTGCCGACCTGACGCCGCATATCGAGGATGGCGCCAAAGCCGATTTCCCGGAAAGCGTCATCGCCAACCGCATGGTGGACGGCAAGATCTACGGTGTGCCGATGGAAGTCGAGCCGATGGCCTTCTACTATTCGGTCAAAGCGTTCGAGGATGCAAAGCTCAACGAGAACGACGTGCCGAAGACCTGGGACGAGCTGTTGGCGGTCGCCAAAAAGCTGACGACGCCCAGCCGCTACGGCGTGCTGTTCGAAACGACTCCCGGCTATTACCAGAACTTCACCTGGTATCCGTTCCTGTGGCAGGGCGGCGGCGAATTCCAGGGCAAGGACGGCAAGAGCGCCTTCGATTCGCCGGCCACCGTCCAGGCGCTGAAACTCTGGCAGGATGCCATCAATACCGGCGTGGCGCCGCGTCAAGTGGTCGGCGGTGGTTTCGACATAGTCGCCAATCTCGGGGCAGGGCTGTGCGCCATGCAGAACTGCGGCATCTGGGGCATTTCGGCGATGGACAACAACGCCAAGGATGTGCCCTACGGCATCTTCAAATTGCCGACGCCGGCCAATGGCAAATACGTCACTGTCGGCGGCGGCTGGGCCTTCGTCGCCAATGCCGGGGGCAAGAACCCAGATGCCTCCGCCCAGTTCTGCGCCTGGGCGCTGGCCTCGATGGACCAGGCCTCGATCGACCGTGTCGTCAACTGGTGCACGGTCGCCAAGAGCGACATGCCGCCGCGCAACAGCGCGCTGAAGGCCGGCGCCGATGTCTTCAGCACGGGCAAGTTCGGCACCTTCGCCAAGGAGATCCACCCGGGAACGCGTGCCGAGCCGCGGGTTCCGCCGGAGGCGTACAAGATCATCTCCGACGCCATCCAGTCGGCACAGCTTGGCGGGGTTGATGCCCAGCAGGCGGCGACGACGGCCAGTCAGCAACTCGATGCGTTCCTCGCTTCCTATTCCGGCGCGCCGATCCTTTAGGCCCTTTCCAGCATGGATCAGTTGAAACCGCCAGCCGCGGGCGCGAATTCCGCCCGCGGCCTCACCGCCAAGCAAAGGGAGCGCTGCGCCGCATGGCTGTTCGTCCTGCCCGATGCGGTTGGCCTGCTGGTGTTCGTCGGCGTGCCGATGCTGCTGTCGCTCGCCGTCGGGTTCTTCGAGGTCAACGGCTTCGGCGGCTACAGGTTCGTCGGGTTCGGCAATTACAGGCGCATGTGGGGCGACCCGCTGTTCTGGTCGTCCGTGAAGGTGACGGTAGCCTATGCCGTCATGCTGGTGCCGGCGCTCTACGTCGCCGGACTGGGACTGGCGCTTCTGGTGCAGAAGACCAACCGCTTCAACGCGGTCATGCGCTCGATGTTCTTTGCGCCGCAGATGGTCAGCCTGGTCGTGGTGGCGCTCGTGTGGCAGCTCATGCTGGTCGAAAAGGTCGGCATCGTCAGCCGGCTGGCGCCGCTCGTCGGTCTCGGCGGAATTTCGCTGCTCGGCGATCCAAATCTGGCGCTGTTCACGCTGGTGCTGGTCAGCGTCTGGTTCCTGATGGGTTTCTACATGCTGATCTTCCTCGGCGGGCTCCAGGACATCCCGGCAGAGTACTACGAAGCCGCAAAGATCGACGGTGCCGGGCCGGTGACAAGCTTCTGGTACATTACTTTGCCCTTGCTCAAGCCGACCAGCTTCTTCGTCCTCCTGGTCTCGCTCGTCGCGGCTGTCGCCGGCGGCCAGGTCTTCGACCTGATCTATGTGATGACCAAAGGCGGGCCGGTCAATTCGACCTCGGTGCTGATCATCTACATCTACAAGCAGGCGTTCCAGTTCGGCGCCTTCGGCTATGCATCGGCAATGGCATCGCTGCTGGTGCTGGCGCTGATGCTGGTCACGGTCTTCTTCTTCGTGCTGACGCGCGGCGGACGTTTCGAGCATGACTGACGGCCGAACTCATTCCGGCCGTTCGCAGATACGAGCGGCGAGGCTTGCCTGGATGCTGGCGACCGCAGCGCTTGGCCTGATGACGGTGTTCCCGCTTGTCTGGATGCTGGTCATCTCGCTCAAGCCGGCGAGCGACGTCTTCACGCCGAGCCTCATTCCGGAACGGCCGACGCTCGGCAATTTCCTCTATGTGCTGACCGAGGTGCCGTTCCTGCGCTATCTCTTCAATTCGTTCTTTGTGTCGGCCACAGTAACCGTCGCTGCGCTGTTCTTCCATTCGATGGCCGGCTATTCGCTCGCACGGCTGCGTTTTCCGGGCCGCGACATTCTGTTCCTCGCCATGTTCTCGACCTTCCTGGTGTCGCTGCCAGTAATCATCGTGCCGCTGTTCATTTTGACGCGGACGCTGCACATGTTGGACAGCTATGCCGGGCTGATCATTCCGGCGATCTTCAACGCGTTCGGCATCTTTCTGCTCAGGCAATACTACCTGTCGCTGCCCAGGGAACTGGAAGAAGCCGCGATCATGGATGGTGCCGGCTACTGGCGCATCTATTGGAGCATCATCCTGCCGCTCAGCCGGCCGATCCTGTCGGCACTGGCGATCCTGTTCTTCCTCGCCAACTGGAATGCTTTCCTGTGGCCGTTGACGATCACATCGGACCTCGATCTCTGGGTGGTGCAGGTAGCCATTGCGAACTTCAAGAGCCAGTACGCCGCCGCCTGGAACTACGTCATGGCCGCCTCGACCATCGTCGCCGTGCCGATGCTGGTTCTTTTCGTGATCTTCCAACGCCAGATCATGGAATCGATCAAGACAAGCGGCCTGAAATAACCGCTGAAGCAAGAGGAGAAACACATGGATAATGCCGGCTTGTCGCCGCTTCGCGGGCTCGCCAAATTGCGCGACGCCAAAACCCGCCGGTTCTCGAGCTACGACCGCACCGGCGGCAATGACGACCGGCTGCACATTGAACCCGGCCAGACGGTGGTGATTGCCGAACATGACGGTGCCGGCATCGTCACGCATATCTGGGCGACGCTCGCCTGCAAGAGCGAGGACTTCCTGCGCAAGATCGTGCTGCGCGCGTACTGGGATGGCGAGGAACATCCGAGCATCGAAACGCCGATCGGCGATTTCTTCGGCATGGGGCATGCCCGCACCCGCAATTTTGCCAGCCTGCCGGTCCAGGCAAGCCCCGAGGACGGCAAGGCCTTCAACTGCTATTTTCCGATGCCGTTTGCCAGCCACATGCGCTTCACCGTCACCAATGAGGCTGAGGACGACCTGCTTTTCTATTACTATGTCGATCTCGAACTGCATGAGGAACTCGAGGAAGGCCTGGGCCGCTTCCACGCCCAATACAGGCAGCAGCGACCTGATGGCATAGACGAGACGGGGCTGGCCAACGAGCAGGTCCTGTTTGGCGGGGAAAACACCGACGGGAACGGCAACTACACCATCCTGAAGGCGGAAGGTCATGGCCACTATGTCGGCGTGCTCTATTCCGTCTATTCGCGGCGGCGTTCCGCACTATGGGACTGGTATGGCGAGGGCGACGACATGATCTTCGTCGATGGCGAGCCGGGCATTTCCGTGCCGGATACCGTGCGCAAGCCCGATCCGCGCATCGGACCGAAGGCCGAACTGATCGACGATCGCGGCGAGACCGGCCCCGGCGCCAACGATGCCTGGCCGCCGACGCTGCACGGCACCGGCACGGAAGATTATTTCAATACGGCATGGTGCCCGACACAGGACTACAGCGCGCCCTATCACGGCATCATCGCCGCCGGCGGGCCGAACTGGACCGAGCCGGTTACGCTCTATCGCTGGCACATAGAGGACCCGGTTATCTTCCACAAACGCATCCGGGTGACCATCGAGCACGGTCACGCCAATCGCCGCTCGGACGACATTTCGTCGGTCGCCTTCTGGTATCAGGCCGAACCGCACAAACCGTTCGAAGCGCTTGTCGATGTCGAGGACCGCATCCCCACCTATCGCGCGCCTTATCACAATTGGAATGCCGCCTTCGACGAGAAGAGGCGTTAGGCCGGGATGCGTTCGAATTGAACCGTGCATCCCGCGCTATCTGTGTCGGGGCACGACCCTGCCGCAGCGTGCCGCCTCAGCTGCGAGGTGGAAGTTGCTGGACAGACCAGGTGTTGCCGTCGGGATCCTCAAAGAAGACAAATCTGCCCCAGGGAAAATCCTTGATATCGCTGACCTCGATGCCTTGAGCGGCCAGGTACCGGTGAGCCTCATCGATATCGGGCACGACCAGTTGCAGGCCCCTTATGGATCCCGGGGGGCTGTCAACGAGGCCCTTGCCCATGGCAATCGAACAGGCCGAACCGGGCGGCGTCAATTGCACGAAACGTATCTCGTCGCTTACGGTGTGGTCGTGATCGAGATGAAAGCCGACCTTCCCAACATAAAAGGCAATTGCTCTATCGATGTCCGATACGGGGACCGGGACCAGTTCCAGCTTCCAATCCATGACAGCCCTTTCGCAGCTTGATCGCCAAGTGGTGCCGAACACCGTGGGCGCCATCCCGCCGTCTTCCCAATGCCATTGTCGGCGCGGGCCGCTCAGTCAGTCAAGAGATACCCGGGCTCGGGCAACGTGAGGACCGGTCTCATTGCTGAGACGACGTTCGGAACCGATGAGCACAAGCTCAGTTAGACGGAGGACAACCACCTTTCGGATCAGCAAGGACGACTTTAATGATCGGAACGCAGGGCGCCGAATACAACTGTGGGAAGGTTGAACGGGCGTCGTTGACGCGCGAAGGGATTGCTTAGAAGCGACGCTCGCCGAAGCTGGCGAGATCGTCGGACGGCGAAGCCGAAGCGCAATTATGCCGTGAATGCCTACGATTCGACCTGCCTTCTCCTTGCCGCGATCAAAGACGCCAGCACTGCATCCAAGGGATATCCGAGCCGGCGCGACGTTCTGGCGGCGGTGCGCGATATCCGTTTCAGGGGAATCGCCTATCGCGAGCCGGTGCGGTGGGATGAAAAGGGCGACAATCTGGCCGCTGTGACTGCACTCAACGGGGTGAAAACGGCCGCTTCCGACAGATCGCCGAAATCCAGCAGATGCAGAGTGTCGAGCAGACCTGACGCCGACAGGCTCTCCGACCGAACCGGTTTCCGCCGCTTTGCCAGGACGATTTTCACAGGACCACGAAACAATAATCTCCGGTCGCCGTTTCGCCCGCAGAACCTTTCGAGGAGGCGACGATGAGCGCAACCGGCTTGGACGTTTTTGACAAAACGCTGCAAATAACAAACATCTGGCTTGACGAGATCATGGCGGATCTTGGTCCGGATCGACACGTGGCCTGGCATACATTGGGCGCCGTTCTGCGAACCCTTCGCGACAGGCTGCAGATCGGACTGGCGGCCAAATTGGGAGCGGAACTGCCGCTGCTCGTGCGCGGCGCCTACTATGATCGCTATCGGCCCGCCGACATGCCCGACAAGACACGCTCGCTCGAGAAGTTCCTGCAACACATCGCCGATGAATTGAAATCGACCCGTCCTGTCGATCCCGAGGATGCGGCACGCTCAGTGCTGCGTGTGCTTGCACGGCATATAGACCTTGGCCAGTCGGCAAAGGTGCGGGATGCGCTGCCAAAGGAAATCCAGGTCCTCTGGCCTGAAAGCGTGGGCGTCAAATAGCGGCGATCCTGCTCATGCGGACGCGCGACGGACCAACTGCCACGAAACGCTGAAAAGCGTAGGTATTGCGCCCGGTGTTGCCGAGATCAATGAGATCAGATGATCGGCAAGATGGTCGTAGTGGGCAGTTTCGGGGCCGATTGTCGTCAATGCCGGATGACTGAATTCGCCCTCGTCGATATTGCCGCAGCCGATGACTGCAATGTCGCCGGGCACGGAGAGGCCGGCCTCCTCGAATGCGTGCAGGGCGGTCACGGCGGCAAGATCGGATTCGACGAAAAGCGCGGTCGGCCGATCCTTGCGGGCGGCCAGCGCCGTAGCATTGGCAAACGCAGCCTTGCGCGCCTCTGCACCGCCGATCACCAGGTCGTCTCGCAGCGGAAGGCCGCGTGCTTGCAGGAAGCTGCGATAGGCGGCGAGACGGCTCCCGTCCACCGCTTGCTCATGCACCATATAGGCGATGCAGCGATGGCCGGCTCGGTAGAGGTAGTCGAGTGCCTCGAAGACGGCCCTGCCGGTATGCTGGCGCACAACCGAGAAGCCTGCCGGCTCGATGGTCGGATGGAAGATCACCGCTGGCCGGCCCGCGGCCGCCAGGCGCGCGGCCAAGAGCATCACCTCGGGCTCGGAGAGATGCTGCCAGTCGGCGATAATGCCGTCTGCCAGCCCGCTCTCGATTTCCCTCACGATCCGGTCGGTTCGTTCGAAGGTGTCTCCCGCGGTGATAATTGTCGAAAATCCCCTCAGAGCCGCTCCAGATTGGATATCCTGCGCGATCCGGTCGCTGAACGGCACGCCGAGACGAGGCAGTACAAGGCAGATTCGCTCGGCCTGCTGGCGGCGCAGCTGCCGCGCGGTGCGGTTTTGCACATAGTTGAGCTCAGCGACGGCCTCGAGGATGCGCTGCCGCGCCTCCTTGCCGACGAACTTCAGGCGCGTGCTGTCGCCGCTGAGCAGGTACGACACGGCAGCGGTCGATACATTGGCGCGCCGGGCGACATCGGCCATGGTCGGCGCCTTTCTGCGATCGGGACTTCTCTCGTGCATTGTTGGATCCGCTGCGCGACGTGACATGATCAGCTGTCGCTCAGCCGGATTTCATTCCAGCTTCCATGCCCGGCGGCAAGGATCTCGGGCCTTGCCTCGCCGGCCTCCTCCATCAGGGCAACGATGCGGCCTCGCAGCCATGCACGCGTCTCTGCGTGATCGGGCGAAGCTATGAGATTGGTTAGTTCGTTTGGATCGGCATCGAGGTCGTAGAGCCTCGCCTCGACATAGAAATCGCTGCCGGAATCCCGCCAGCCGTCTTTTCCCGGTGCCTCGACCTCATATTTCCACCGTCTGGTGCGCAAGGCGCGGCCGACATGGTGCTCGCTGATTTGAACGAATATCTCGTCGCGCGGCGGCCGTTCGCCCTGCAGTGCGTCGAGCAGCGAGACGCCCTGCATCGAACTGGGCACTTTCAGGCCGGCCGCGGCGAGCAGGGTCGGCGCGAGATCGACGAGGCTGACCAGGCCTTCATATGTGCCGATGCGCTGGAAGCCGGGGCCGTGGAATAGCGTCGGCACGCGGATCGACGCCTCATGACAGGAACGCTTGTATTCGTTGTTGCGGGTCTTGAAGTGACATCCGTGGTCGGAGGTGAAGAGGATGATCGTGTCGTCAAGCCGGCCAAGGCTGTAGAGCGCCTCGATCAGCCGTCCAAACGCCTCGTCGAGGCGTGCGACCATGCCCAGATAGCCGGGGAAATGTTCCGCTGTCGTGCCGCCAAGTGCGGCGAGATCGCCGGGAATGGCGAGCTTCTTGCGGATCCTGTCCTCGTATCCGAGCGGGGCAGGGTAGTTGTCCGTCTGGTTCTGGTGATGCGGCTCGAGGAAGGACAGGAATAGAAAGAACGGCTCGTCTTCCCTCGATGCGACATAGCGGATTGCAGCGTCGGTTAGGGCATCGACGCGGTATCCCGGCAGCTTCACCGCCTTGCCGTCATTGTCGTGGACGACGGTGTCGAAGGGGCCGGAAGTGAACTCCAGGATGTTGGAGGCCAGCCAGTAGCGATAGCCGCCGCGTTGTTCCTGGGTGACCGGCTCGGCGGACCCCAGGTGCCACTTGCCGATGTAGGCGGTGTCATAACCTGCCGCGGTGAAATGATGCGCGAGCGTGCGCTCGCTCTTCGGCAGTGGGAGGTCGTTGCGGTAGCAGCCGGTGATGGTCGGGTACCGCCCCGTCTGGAATACGGAGCGGGCGGGTCCGCAAACGGGCTGGCAGGTAAACGAATTCGCCACGAACGTGCCGGTCCCGGCGAGGCGGTCGAAATTTGGCGTAAGCTCGAGCGGATTGCCATGGACGCCAACGGTGTCCCAACGCTGCTGGTCGGTGAAGAAGACGATTACGTTCGGTCGGCGGGACGTCATAGGGTGCAATGGCTCCGAATGGTCATTTCATGCCTGCCAGCATCACGCTGCGGACGAAGTAGCGCTGCGTGAAGAGGAACAGCAGCAGGCTCGGGATGAAGAGAATGATCCCGCCCGTCGCCGTCAGGTTCCACTGGGTGAAGAATTCCTGGTTGAAAAGCGTCAGTCCCGTCGTGATCGGCCGCATTTCGGTGGTGTTGACGGCGACTAGCGGCCAGAGGAATTCGTTCCACTGGAACACGAAGGTGAGGAGGGCCAGCGTCGCCAGTGCCGGACGGACCTGCGGCAGCACGATGCGCCAGTAAAGGCCGAGTTCCGAGCAGCCGTCCATCCGTGCAGCGTCAAGCAACTCGTCGGGAATCGGACGGATGAACTGCCGCATCAGGAAGATTCCATAGGCGCTCATGGCGAATGGAAGGATAAGGCCCTGATAGGTGTTGAGCCATCCCATCCGCGCGGTGAGCACATAGAGCGGGATCATGCGGATGAAGAATGGGATCATCAGCGTAGACAGCACCGCGACAAACATGACGCGCTTACCGGCGAATTCCATCTTCGCGAAGACGTAGCCGATCAACGGATCGAAGATCAGATGGAGGAAGGTAATCCCGCCGGCGATGATGAAGCTGTTGAGCGTGAAACGCGCGAACGGCGCCTTCTGCCAGATGTCGATGTAATTCGTGAATTGCCACGTCTCGGGGATCAGAATCGGAATGCCGCTGAAGACGTCGGCATCGCTCTGCAGCGACAGCGAAAGCATGTAGAGGAACGGAAAGATCGACAGCGCCACGCAGAAGAGCAGCAGTAGGTAGGACGGGAGCGTTTTTGCCAATGTCATGCCAACCTCAATAGGTGGTTTCGCGGTTGAGCAGGCGGAACTGAACGAAGGTGATGGCCAGGATCAGCAGGAACATCAGGAAAGACAGCGCCGAGGCGTAGCCGATGTTGAGCTCGAAGAAGGCTGCCTCGAACACGTGCAGGCTGAAGAACCGCGTCGCGTCGGCCGGTCCGCCCTTGGTTATCAGGTAGGCCGGCGCCAGCTCCTGCAGTTGGCTGATCGTGCTGACGACCGCGATGAACAGCGTGGTCGGCGTCAACAACGGCCAGGTCAGATAGCGGAATTGCTGCGTCGGCGTGGCGCCGTCGATGGATGCGGCATCATAGAAGTCGGACGGGATCGACTGCAACGCGGAGAGGTAGATCAGCATGGCATAGCCGACATCCTTCCAGACCGTGATGGCGATGAGGGTCGGCAACGCGGTCGAGGTGTCGCCGAGCCAATTCTGGGTCGGCAGCCCAAGCTCGGCAAGGAAGCTGTTCAAGATGCCAGTGTAGGGATCGAGAATTGCCTGCCACATCAACGCGACGATCACGAAGGAGGTGATGTAGGGAAAGAAGATGATTGCGCGGATCAGAGTGCGCCCCGGGATCGGCCGGTTGAGCACGACCGCCAGTCCGAGGCCAATGGCGATGCTGGCCGCAGTGACGCCTATCGCGAAGGCCAGCGTCACGAAGAGCGACTGCCGAACGCGCGCGTCGCCGAGCGCAGCAACGTAGTTGTCCAGTCCGGCGAATCGGCTCTCGCCGATCAGCGGCTGGCCGCTGTACAGGCTCGCCCAAAACTCCAGTCCTATCGGATAGAAGAAATAGACCGAGAAATAGAGGATTGCTGGCGACAGCAGCAGGTAAGCGAGAAGCGTTTGTCTGGTGCGCCGGCTGAAGCGGGCAGCTCGCCGGGTCGGCATCGCGCCGACGCGAATGTCCGTATCGGCCGTATCGGTGCTGCCGCTGATAAACATCGGCCTAGTTGTTGGCCAGGATGACGTTGGCCTCGGCCGCGAATTTCGGCATGATCTCGGCTGCTGGCTTCTGATTGTAGATGATATCCTCGAGCGCACTTTGCAGAAGCTTCTCGATTCGCGCGTGCTTGCCGGTGAGGCGCAGCTCGGCGGTGACGTCTTGCGCGTAAGGCAGGCATTTGCTGAAGCTGCCGATGACCGGATCGGCCTGAACCTCGGCGTTTTCGGCCCAGGATTTGCGCGGCATCGTCATGCCCGCTTCCTTGGTAGCCGCTAGTTCCGTGTCGAGCGCGACGAGCCGCTTCAACAACTCCCAGGCCTCCTTCGGGTGCTTGGCGTCCTTAGGGATCATCACGCTGACGCCGCCCGCGAACGTCGCCTGCACCTTGTGCTTGAGTGATGGCGCAACCGCCCAGTTGAGCTTCGGGTTGCCCGAGCGGATCGGCTTCACGTCCCACGGACCGGTTATGATCATTGCGACCCGGTTGGCCGTGAACAGCTTTTGCGGACCCTCATAGTCAGCACCCGCCGCCGGCTTGGTCGCTGCTTTTTCCTTGTGGATCAGGTCGGCGAGGAACTGGATCGCTTCGATCGCCTCAGGACTGTCGAGATTGACCTTGTTTGTCTTGGGATCGTAATAGCTTACGCCGTTCTGCAGCAGCCACGACGAATAATATCCGATGCTCGGGTTGGGAGCGAAGCCGAAGCGGGCGCCGGTCGTCGTCGCCTTGGCAACCTTCAGGAACTCCTCCCAGGTCGCAGGCGGCGCGTCGAAGCCCGCCTGCTTCAGCATATCGACGTTGTAGACGAGGGTGGCGCAGGTGAGGTGGATCTGGATGCCATAGTACTGGCCGCCGAGTTTGTTGCGCTCCACGGAATAGGCTTGCCAGTCGTCGGGATAGCCGATCGCCTTGCCGTCTTGTTCGATGAAGTCGTTCAGCGGCCGCAGCAGATTCCGCTGGCCGAATTCCTGCACCCAGCCGCCGGGTTCGGCGACGAGATCGGGCGGGCTCTTCGCAGCAAAATCCGCCACCAGCTTGGTGCGCATATCCGGCCACTGGAATTTCTCCCACTGCACCGACCATCCGGGATGATCGGCCTCGAACTTTGCTATTGCGTCGGCATAAGCTTGATACGCGTGGCCGGCGTTCCAATAGAGCGTCAGGGTCTCGGCATGGGCTGCACTCGCGGTCGTCAGGGCCACGCCTAAAACCACACCGTGCAGGAACCCGACTGACTTGTAGCGGCGCATCTTGGTCTCCTCCAGGTTTGCCACCGCCTTCCTCACAATGGATGGCGACATATTATTCGATTAATATACCCGCTATACCGCCGTTTTTGTCAAGCTCCGACTGTAATGCAGTGCATAGTTCTGGCCGAACTCGGGCGGAGCTATCTACAGCGCGCGATGCCGAAGTTGCTGGTCTGGACGATCGCGGCCTAACCTGGAAAGATCGTGAAACCGCCATCGACGCGGATTACCTGCCCGTTGATGAAGCGCGCGCGCGGACCGGCGAGGAAGGCAACCGCTTCGGCGATCTCTTCAGGCTCCGCATACCGGTTCAGCGATTTCTTGCTCGAATCCATGCGCTGTGGATCGACCACGCGGCTCGCCTGGAACCGTGCGGTCTTGGTGGCGCCGGGGCTCACCGCATTGACGCGTACGCCATCGTCGATCAGTTCCTTGGCGAGGCAGCGCGTATAATGGACGACAGCCGCCTTGAGCGTCGAGTAGACCACCTCGGGCGAGCAGCCGATATGCGCTGCCGCCGAGGCGATGTTGATCACCGAGCCCGAGCCACGCTTGACCATCGGCGGAACGAACGCCTGGCAGACCAGCATCGTGCCGATGAGGTTGTTCTCGGTTAGAACCTTGATGTCTTCGTAGTCGATGTCCAGTGCGTTGTTGGGATTGGGCTTTACGCCCTTGGCGCCGATGTCGCCGCCGGCGCAGTTTACCAAGACGTGCACGTCGCCGAGCTCCGCCTCGATCTTCCTCTTCATTTCCGCGACAGCTTGCTTGTCGCCGATGTTGCCGGTGACCGCGGTGATGCGCGTCCCGTGCTTCTCCAAGCCCCTGGCAGAGTCGCCGAGGTCCGCGAATTCGCCATATTGAGATGGCCGGGCCCAATCGAGGTCGTGGACCGCGACGTTTGCGCCAAGTTCGGCCAAGCGGTCGGCCATCACGCGGCCGAGGCCGCGTCCCGAGCCGGTGACGAAGGCGGTCAGGCCGCTGAGTTCTCGGGCAGTCATGCTGATTTCTCCATTGCAATGAAATCGAATTTCATCATGTTGGCGGCGCTGCGCCGGATCATGTCGAGCTCGTACGAAACGAGCGCACCGTCATCATTGCGCTCCCATGGCGTGCGGTAGTCGGCGTCGTCCGCAAGGCGGTTCAGGCGCGCGGCACTCAGGCAGGCCGCGAATTCGCGGGCGGTCTTCGGCGCATATCCGTTCCACCAGTCGTCGGTGAGACAGCGAACGTGACGAGCCTCCAGCGCGCCGGGCTCAAGCACCGCCGTCAGCGTGTCGTGGTGCCCGCCAAGGATGGCTGCCAGTTCGGCGAAAGGCACGGCGCCGTCGCCGATCGCGCAGCGGACCAGGCGATAGCCCTCATCCGTGAACTGGACGCGATAGTCCTTGAGGTGAACGTGGCGGACATGGGGCGCGATCCGGCGCGTGAAGGCAAGCGGCGCCTCGCCGACAGGAAAGGTGTTGCCGGTGTCGTAGGTGATGCCGACACCCGGCCCGCCAAGTTCGCAGAACGCAGCCAGTTCGTCGCTGCCGAAGTCCTGATGGTTCTCGATGCCGAGCACGCGTCCCTCGGCCGCCGCACGCGGCCCCCATTCCGTCAAGGCAGCGCGAATCGTTGCGTTGAACTCGCTCCATTTCGGACCCCACGCATTGCGGTCGCCGCACAGGACAGGCGTCAGTGCGATACGGATCGTCGTCGCCTCGAGCAGGCGCGCAGCCCGGAAGGCGTTGTCCAGCGGACCTGCCACCAGCAGTCCGCCGCTCACCACCGGGACGATGTCTAGCGCGGCAAGACGCCTGCGCAGGGCGACGATTTCGGCGTCAGTCAAGTCGGTCAACCAGGGTTCGTAGATCTCGAGCGTGCGTGCGCCCAGTTCCTGCGCCAGCGTGATGAAGCCTTCCAGCCCCACGCCGTCCGGATTGTGCCGCGGCGTGCCGCGGCCCTGCAGGCCGAGATAGTAGGTCAGTCCGTAGGGGTTGAGGCCGAGACGAAGCATCAGCTTGGCGATTCCAATGGAGAGCGGAGAGGCGTCACTAGCGCAGACCGGCATCGACGGTTATGGACTGTTTGGTGATCATGCGGCTGTCGTCGGCCGCCAGGAAGAGCACGGTGCGTGCAATCTCCTCGCCCAGCAGGACGCGGCGGATCAATTGCCGCTGCACCGTCTGGTCGACTGCCTCCTGCGTCTTGAACCACAGCTCGCGCTGCCGCTCGGTCATGACGGCGCCGGGTTCGATCGCATTGACGCGGATGTTATCCGGTCCGAACGACCGCGCCAACGCACGCGTCAGCGCCACCACGGCCCCCTTGGCGGTGGCATAGGCCACCATCTGGTCCGCTCCGAACCGCCAGGCAATGGAGGAGAAGTTTATGATCGAGCCGAAGCCGAGTTCCTTCATATGCGGATGCACTGCCTGCGCGGCGAAGAAGTGATGCCTCAGATTGACATCGAAGCTGCGGTCCCAATAGTCGGCCGTTACCGCGTCGATGGGATGGCGCTGATCATTGGCTGCGTTATTCACCAGGACGGCGACCGGACCAAGCCGCGCGCGCACGCCTGCTACCGACGCCTTTAGCGCATCGACGTCGGTCACATCGCAATGGAGATATAACGGAGCCTGCCCGGCGGCACCAGCGAGCTCGCGCACCAACGCCTCCGCTGGTTCGTCCTGCACATCGAGAAAGGCTATCCGGGCGCCGTTCGCCACGAAGGCGCGGACCATATCGGCGCCAATGCCGGAGGCGCCGCCGGAGATCAGCACGACCCGACCGGTCAAGCTCGGATAAGTCGCGAATTGTACGGACATCAAACTACAGAAGCGCCTTGGTTGTTGGATCGAACAGACAGGCGCGCGACATGTCGATGCCGAGCGTTATCGTCTCGCCCATGACGGGAGCGTCATCCGGCTCGAAACGGCCGGTGATCTCCAGGTCACCCAGCCTGAGCACGGCAAGCGTCTCGGCCCCGGTAGGCTCGACCAATTCGACCGGCGCCTGCATGGACGCCACAGCAGGTTTGCGCGACTTCAGATCGGTCGTGAAACGGTAGATGTGTTCCGGCCGGATACCGAGCACGACGTCCTTTGGCGCACCGGCGGGCATCGGCGCGGCAAGGGCGAGGCTGGCGTCGCTGCCGTCAGCGGCGCGTACCGAGATGCTGGTCGAGCCCGTAAGCCGGGCGGGAATGAAATTCATCGCCGGCGATCCCATGAAACCGGCAACGAACATGTTGGTCGGCCGGTCGTAGATCCGTTTCGGCGTGTCGAACTGCTGTACCGAGCCCTGGTTCATCACCGCAATGCGGGATGCAAGCGTCATCGCCTCGACCTGATCGTGGGTGACATACACCGTGGTCTTGCCGACGCGATGGTGAAGCTTCTTGATTTCGGTACGCATGTCGACGCGCAGCTTGGCGTCGAGGTTGGACAAGGGCTCGTCGAACAGAAACAGCTTCGGGTCGCGCACGAGGGCACGCCCCATCGCAACGCGCTGCCGCTGGCCTCCCGAGAGCTGGCCGGGCTTGCGTTTAAGCAGCTGTTCGATCTGCAGGAGTGCGGTAACCCGCTGGACAGCTTCCGCCTGCGCTGCTTTTGGCACGCCGCGGCTCTCCATGCCGAAGGTGATGTTCTGGCGCACCGTCATGGTGGGATAGAGGGCGTATGACTGGAACACCATCGCAATATCGCGGTCCTTGGGTTGCACCGAGTTCACCAGCCGGTCGCCGATCCATATCTCGCCCGACGTGACGGTTTCCAGTCCGGCGATCATGGCGAGCAAGGTTGACTTGCCGCAACCCGACGGGCCGACAAGGGCGACGAATTCTCCGGTCTTAGCCTCGAGATCGATGCCGGCAAGAATCTCGAGCGAGCCGTAGCTCTTGTGAAGGTTGCGGATCATCAACGCGGACATGGGCGACGCCTCATTTGATGGCGCCCTGGGTGAGGCCGCGCACGAAGTATTTTCCACCGAACAGATAGATGAGCAGCGGAGGCAACGCTCCGATCAGCACGGCTGCGCTCATCACATCGTAAGCACGCGCGGTCGTGCCGCCGGCCGTGAGCGCGACCAGTGCCGCTGTGATCGGCTGCTGCTGGCCCGATGTGAAGACGACGCCGAACAGATACTCGTTCCAGATGCCGGTGAACTGCCAGATGACGGTGACGATCAGGATGGGCGGCGACAGGGGCAGGATGATCTTGCGGAAGATCCGCCAGAACCCGGCGCCGTCGATGCGTGCCGCCTTGATCAGGTCGTCCGGTATGCTGACGTAGAAATTGCGGCAGAACAGGGTGGTGAACGAGATGCCCTGGACGACGTGGATCAGCACCAGCCCATATGTGGAATTGGTCAGGCCGAGCTTGCCGAGCAGGAACGCCCACGGCATCAGCGAAATCTGGCCGGGCATGAATACGCCGAGCAGCATCAGATTGAAAATCAGTTCAGAGCCCCTGAAGCGCCATTTGGAGAGGATGTAGCCGTTCATGGCGCCGAGAATGGTCGAGATGATGGTGGCGGGGATCGTCATCGCCAGGGAGTTGAAGAAATTGCGCTTCATTCCCTCGCAGGTACCGCTGACGCAGTAGGATCCCCAGGCCTGCGCCCACGCATCGAACCGGAAGCTGCGCGGTACGGAGATGAGGCCGTTGCGGGCAATCTCCGACTGCTCGCGCAATGAGTTGAAGATCACCACCAGCAGCGGCACGAGATAGACGACCGCGAAAAGCGTCAGCACGGCATAGACAAGGAAGCGGCTCCAGAAATGCCGGCGCGTGGCAGCGGCTTCTTCCGGATCAAAACGGGCATTAGGGGCAATTTCAGCCATTGCGGCCCTCCGCTCGCCGGCGCCAGACGATCCACAAGGAATACGGCACCAGCACAACCGCGACCGCAGCGAGCATCATCATCGCCGCGGCGGCACCTTCGCCGATTTGGCCGCGCTGGAACATCAGGTCGTAGACATAGATGGCGGGGAAGGTGGTGGACACACCTGGGCCGCCTCGCGTCAACGCCGCCACCAGGTCGAAGGTCTTGATGGCGAATTGTATCTGAATGACCGCCACCGCCAGGAATATCGGGGCGATGGTTGGCAGGATGACCCTCCGATAGGTCCGGAAAACCGACGCGCCGTCGATTTGCGCGGCCTTGACGAGATCCGGATCGACCGACCGCAGACCGGCCAGGAAAAGTGCCATTGCGAAGCCGGACGACTGCCAGATACCGGTTATGATCACCGCATAGATCGCAGTGTTGCGGTTGGCCGTCAGGGCGAAGCTGAAGTCGGTCCAGCCAAGTCCGCGAACGAAGGCCTGGATACCATCGACAGGATTATAGAGCCAACTCCACACCGTACCGGTGACGATGAAGGACACCGCCAACGGGTAGAGGAAGATGGTGCGCCAAACCGCCTCGCCGCGGACGCGCTGGTCGATCGCGATCGCGAGCAGCAGGCCAACGGCCATCGAGCCAACGATATAGAAGCCGCTGAAAAGGAAGAGATTGGTATAGGCGATGTTCCAGCGCCGGTTTGCCCAAAGCGAAGCGTAATTGTCCAGGCCGACGAACCCATAGGTCGGCAACAGCGACGAATTGGACAGCGAGATGTAGAGCGTCCAGAGCGTGAAGACGAAAACATAGATGAAACTCGCCGCTATCGACGGCGCCAGCACCAGAATGGGCACCATCGTGCCTAGGCGCTCGCGCCACGGACGGGCCGCGGCAGCTGCGGCTGGTACAATCAGATCATGGGTGGACATCGGGCTGCTCCGGCGAGGTCTGGCCGGGAGCTTCGCCCCCGGCCATCATCGGCAGCGTCACTTCTGCGCTTCGGCCGCATCCGCCATCGCATTGGCCGCGTCCTGCGCACTCATATCCGGCGTTGCTACAAACTCCGTGATGCTATCCATTATTGCGCCGCGGACCTTTTGCGGAACCGTCATGTTGTGCGCCATCGAACGCACGAGCGTGCCGGCGGCGATCGAGGCTTGCAAATCCTTTTGCGAGAGTTGCTGGCAGGGGTTGAAGCCGTTCGAAAGATCGACATCGAGGCGCGCCGGAATGGACCCTTTGGTCTGATTGAAAATGGTCTGGAATTCGGGCGACAGGATGATGCTGGCAAGCAGCTTCTGTCCCTCGATATAGTCCGGGTCCTTCTGCTTGAAGAACACGACCGAATCTGAATTCAGGATGAAGCCCGGCTTGCCCCAATCGGTCGGCGCCTGGGCGCAGACATAGTCGGTGCCCTCCTTGAAGCCGCCGGCCGTCAGCAGGCCGATCGTCCAGTCGCCCATGATGTGAAAGGCGGCCTCGCCGCGGCCGACCAGATGCGACATGGTATCCCAGTCACGCCCGTTCATGCCGGGGTCCATGTACTTCGAGGTCATGGTGCGGAACTGCTCGAAGGCCTTGACCATGCCGTCGCTGCGCATGGCGTCGACGTCGCCCTCGACGAAGGCTTTCTTGTAGAGATCGAGGTCCTGACCGTACACGACCACTTCGAAGACGGTCGAGTCGGTCCAGTCGGCGGTCGAGTGCGAAATGCAGATCTTGCCGCTGGCCACGATCTTGTCGCAGGCGGCATTGAATTCCGCCCATGTCTTCGGCATCTCGGTGACGCCCGCGTCCTTCATGACCTTCGGCGATGCCCACAGCCAGTTGATGCGGTGGATGTTCATCGGCGCGGCCACCCAATTCCCGGTCGGCTTCATCACCGGCAGCAATTCGGGAGCGACGACCTTCTCCCAATTTTCCGCTTTCGCCAGGTCGTCGAGATTGGCTGTCATGCCCGTCTCGTTCCATTCGGCGATCTCGGGGCCCTTTAGCTGCACAGCGGGAGGGGCGTTGCCGGCGATCACATCGGCACGCAGTTTGGCCAGGGTATTGGCCGTATGGCCCGCGATGGAGGTCTGCTGCCAGGTGCCACCCTTGGCGGTAAACATCTCGCCGAGCTTGGCGATAGCCTGGGCGTCCGATCCGGTGGCCCATTGATGCAAGAGGTTGGTCTTCGGCTCCGCGAGGGCTGTTCCGGTAATCAAGGTGAAGGCGGTAGCGGCCGCAAAGGCCGTCCTCAGGTATTTCATCGTTTCACTCCCATATATGATGCACGGTTCGTATCGACCGCTTGTGGCCCGCGATTTGAGGTCGTGGCCGGCGAGATGCAGTAATCTCCGTTCTTTCCAAGATGACATATCTGGGCTATCAGTCAACGTGCTTTGTGCCCATCATGAACAAACCTTCGCTTAGAAATTGGCTAATCGACAGGCCGTCCGCGTCGCCGGAGAGCCTGATCGTCCGATGCCTGCGCGAGCGCGGCGTGCTTTCTGCGTCGCAAATTACCCGCATTACCGGTTTGGCGCGGTCGACGGTTTCAACCGCGCTCAATGGCTTGAGAAAGTCGGGGATGGTAATCGAATCCCCGGCCCATCATGACGCGGCGAGGGGTATTGGCAGGCCTGCCACGACATTGACGCTCAATCCCGCTGCGGGCACCTGCGTCGGCATCCATCTGGGCCTCGACGAGATGCGGTGTGTCGTCGCTGACGTCTCGCATTCTTTCGTTGCCGAACAAACCATCCCCATGGGCCTGGACTACCAGCCGCAACAAGCGGCCCAGCTCGCCAAGTCAGTAATTGCCCGATGCTATGAAGAGAACGGTCTGCCGATGGCGGGGCTCCTGGGGGTTGGGGTCTCCGTCTCGGGCCCAGTCAGCCGCGAAGGAGTGGTGCTGCGCGCGAGTATCGTTCCGACCTGGGCCGGGGTCAACATCCGCGATGTGTTCGGGCCGGTCCTCGAACAGCCGATCTTCGCCGACAATGAGAGCAACTGCTCGGCCATTGCGGAGCTGATGTGGGGTGCGGCCGTCGGCCAGGACGACTTCGTGCTGTTCAAGGTCGATCTGGGCGTCGGCGGGGCCATTGTCCAGCACGGTCGGCTGGTGAGCGGCATCGCCGGCGGCGCCGGCGAATTCGGGCACATCAGCATCGATCCCGGCGGCGACCTTTGCCGGTGCGGTAATCGAGGATGCCTGGAGCTCTATGCCAGCTTTGCCCGACCGCTCGAGCAGATTTCGCGCATCGTGCGGCGGCCGGTCACGATGGACGACGTGATCATGATGGCCGAGCAGGGCGACGTGAGGGCGCTGCGGATGATCGAGGACACCGCCGAGTTCGCCGGCCGTGGCCTTGGCCTGATCGGTTCGGTTCTCAATCCGCCGCTCATCATCATCGGCGGCCGCATGGCCTTGGCGGGCGACACTCTCCTGGCGCCACTGATCGCATCATATGAACGCCACACGCTCATCAAGTCCCGCGATGTGGCGCCTGCGCTGCGCACGCGGATAATCGTTGGCAAGCACACGGAGAACGACGCATTGCTCGGCGCGGTCGGCCTCGTGCTGCGTCACAACAGCCGACTTCAGTGACCCGGCTTGCTTCGGGTGGCGCTCTGATTTTGCGAGCTGCTCGCCGAAGCAGCGGAACTGATGTTTGCCTACGCGACACGCACCGTGCGCTGCCTCGGCTTGATCGCGGTGGCGAGCAGCAGGCCGGCGATGATGAAGGCGGCGCCGGCGAGATCGTAGTCGTGCAAGCTTTCGCCAAGGACCAGATTAGCGAGAACGGCGACGAAGGCGGTCTGGAGATAGAGCAGCATGCTGGCGCGCCCCGCACCAAGCCTCTCGACGCTGCGGTTGTAGAGATAGTACATCAGAGCGCCGCCGGGGCCGGCAACATAGGCGAGAGCCAGAAGGCCGTTCGCATGCAGCGCCGAACGATCCCCGGAAAACAGTTCCCAGAGATAGAAGGGCAGTGCGGCCAGCGCGCCGGCTCCCAGCAGCAGGACCACCATCGGCAGAAGCTCGATAGCGAATTTGGCGCGACGCAGCAGCACGGTGTAGAGGCCCCAACAAAACGCGCTGCCGACGATCCACAACTCGCCGGGATTGAACTGCAGCTGCATCAGCGCGGCAAGGTCGCCGCGCGCCACGATCACCACCATCCCAGCCAGAGCGACCAGCGCTCCAAGCGCTTTCCAGACACCAAGGGGCTCGCCGAGCGCGAAGCGGGCAAGCACCATGGTCATGATCGGCGACAGCGCCATGATGATGCCGGCGGTCGTCGCGTTGGTGTAGTTGAGGCCCGTGTAGATCATGCCCTGACACAAGGTTAGCCCGATAGTGCCGATGACCAGCACCTCGATCACCCGGGATTGGATCAGCACGAGCATCGCCCCGTGATGACGATGGACGATAGGCAGCAGGATCGCGCACGCGAGCGTCAGCCGCCAGAAGCAGAGCGCCCAAGGCGGCATCTCGGGGGCAACCCACTTGGCGGCGATATAGACGCCGGCCGACAGGAGCCAGCAGAGCGTCGCGAGGGAATAGGCGAGCGGAAGTGATGCGCCGGGTGTCGCCTTCGCTACACTTGGATGTGCTATCGGCAGCGATTGGATATCCGTCTCCTCCCACCGCAGACTTTAGCAGATTGGCAGCGTCTTGCTAAGCAGCAACAACAGCTGTTTCACCAGATGGCGCAATCGGTGGGTCATTGTGGGTCCCGCCGTTCACGGTCTCCTTCCATTCGAACGCATGTTGGCCCATGAGCAACTCGATACCGAACAGCGCAAGCCGTATCGATTTCGCGCGACACGAATGTGAGATTCATATCGCGCGACAGATATTCGCGCGGTTGCCACAATCTTCTCGCGCCATATTTCTACCGAGAGCAGATCTGTCGCGAATTCCTGGTTCCTAGGATCACGAGCGCCGCTGTTTCGAAGCAATTGGAAGAATAAGCCACTGACTTCCGTTTACACAAAGAGCGCGACACAGATCCATGCGGAGGACGTCCGATGCATGCCGGCTTCCGAGGAAGCGTACTCGTAGCGGTGTTGGGCACCGTCATGGCAAGCTGCGCTGGCATTCCGGCGCAAAAAACCAGGGCAATAACCGGCTATGGCCCCAACCCCACTTTACCGAAACCAAGACCGACGCTGATCCCGACTGTTAACATCGCCGAGGCGAAAGGCTGGCAGAAAGTAGGTATGCCGACCCCGGCGAAGGGGCTGACGGTGAACGCCTTCGCCATCGGCCTCGACCATCCGCGCTGGCTACATGTGCTTCCGAACGGCGACGTGCTGGTTGCTGAAACCAATGCCCCTGCCAAGCATGATGAAGGCTTCAGTCTTAGAAAGGTCTTCATGGACCTGGCTATGAAGCGGGCTGGCGCCGCGACCAAAAGCGCCAACCGCATCACGCTCCTGCGCGACACCGATGGCGACGGCATTGCGGATGTGCGCACGACGTTCGCGGAAGGCCTCAATTCGCCCTTCGGCATGACGCTGTCCAAAGGCAAACTCTTTGTCGCGAATACCGACGCGCTCGTCGCTTTCCCCTACTCCAATGGCCAGACCCGAGTCAGCACGTCGCCGGAAAAGATCATCGACTTGCCGGCCGGGGACCTCAACCATCATTGGACCAAGGACGTGATCGCAACTCCGGATGGACGCAAGCTCTATGTCACCGTTGGGTCCAACAGCAACGTTGGAGAAAACGGCATAGCCGCCGAGAAGAACCGCGCCGCTGTCCTTGAAGTGGATCGGTCTACCCGCCGCACTCGGGTCTTCGCCTCGGGCCTGCGCAACCCGAACGGGCTCTCCTGGAATCCTGAGACTGGCCAGCTTTGGGTCGCTGTGAACGAGCGTGACGAGATCGGCGACGACCTTGTGCCGGATTATATGACCTCGGTTCGTGACGGCGCTTTCTACGGTTGGCCCTACAGCTACTACGGACAGAACGTCGACGAACGCGTCAAGCCGCAGCGCCCCGATCTCGTGGCGGCAGCGATCAAGCCCGATTACGCCCTGGGCTCTCATACCGCCTCGCTCGGACTGACCTTCTCCAAAGGCGCGCAACTCGGTCCGGCCTACGGCAACGGCGCCTTCGTCGGCCAGCACGGCTCGTGGAACAGGAGTGTGCGCAGCGGTTACAAGGTCATCTTCGTGCCGTTCCATGGTGGCAAACCGAGCGGTCCTCCGGAAGATGTGCTCACTGGCTTCATCGGGCGTAATGACGAGGCGATGGGCAGGCCGGTCGGCGTCGCTATCGATCAGACTGGCGCACTGCTCGTCGCCGACGACGTCGGTAATGTCATCTGGCGGGTCCGCCGGGCGAATGGCCGTTGAGCGCAGGTGGCCTTTCTGATTCCGATCTCACCAGCCTTCGGCTACAGCGCCACGCCCGATATGGCTGCATTCGGCGGAGGCGGATATCCTAAACACTTAGCTAGCAGCACGCCCGAAGATAGTCGTGTCAAACATGCTTGCGCCCGCCTGCCTCGCGGAACCAGCTGTCAGGATAGGGATACCACCAGCCCTGAATCTCCGGTCTGTGGTCGATGATGACCATCTTCGAGCGGCGGAATGCATCCAGACCCTGGCGGCCGAGCTCGCGGCCGAGGCCCGAAGCCTTCCAGCCCCCGAACGGCAACGCGTCATTGTCTATCAGCGGATTGTTGACCCAGACCATGCCGGCCTCGAGCCGCTCCGCGGCCTCATGCGCTTCGGCTAGATCGGTGGTGAAGACCGAGGCGCCGAGACCGAAGGGGCTGTCGTTGGCAAGCTCTATCGCCTGGTTGAAATCCTTGACCCGGCAGATTGCGGCGACCGGCCCGAAACACTCTTCGCGCACGATTGCCATATCGGCGGTGATGCCGGTCAGGATGGTCGGCTCGTAGAACCAGCCTACATTATGTGCCGGCGGAATGCGTCCGCCGGTGACCGCTTTGGCACCGCTGCGGATCGCATCGTCGACCAGCCGGATGACCTTCGCACGCGCGGCCTCGCTGACCAGCGGTCCGATCTCGGTTTTGTCGAGGCCGTTGCCGATACGCAGCGCGCGCGTTTTCTCGGCAAACAGATCGACGAAGCGGTCGTGAACGGCATCAACCACGAAGAACCGTTCGGCCGAAGTGCAGACCTGGCCAGTGAGATGGAAGGCAGCCGTGACGCTGCCGGCAGCCGCCACGTCCAGTGGGGCGTGTTGGCTGATGATCAGGGGATCGCTGCCGCCGGCCTCGATAACGCAAGGCTTCATGCGCTCTGCACATGCGACGGCGACAGCCTTGCCGGCGGCGATCGAACCGGTGAAAGCAACCGCATGCGTGCGGTCCGAGGCGATCAGCGCCTGCGCCGTTGCTGCTCCGCCTGGCATGCAGGAAACCAGGCCCTCCGGCAGGGAGCGGAACACGGTCATGTAATCCAGCGTCGACAATGTTGTCGCTTCGGCGGGCTTGATCACGCAGGCATTGCCGGCGGCAAGCGAGGCGGTGACGGTCCAGCACATCAACAAGATCGGAAAATTGTAAGGCATGATGTGCACCGACGTGCCGTAGGGCTCGTAGCGGGCATACTGGAACGAACCGGCCTGCGTCGTGCCGGCGATCTTGCCGGCGTCGTCACGCGCCATTTCGGCGTAATAGCGGAAGATCGGCGCGCAATTGGCGATCTCGCCGATCGCCTCCGGATAGGGTTTGCCCATCTCGCGCACCATCAGCTCGGCGCAGTGCGTGAAGTCGGCCGCCTCGATGGCGTTGGCGACGGCGTGCAGATGCCGGGCACGGCTCTTGGCGTCGAGCTTTTTCCAGGCCGTTTGCGCCTTGGTCGCTGCGGTGAGCACGGCGTCGATCTCGCCGTCGCTGGCTGCGGTGATCGCGCCGACGGTTTCGAGCGTCGCCGGATCGATCACCGGTTTTGCCGCACCGGTCATTGGCCGATAATCCGGATTGACGAAGAAGGTCGGCCGGTCAGGTGAAAAGTCCATTCTGTCCTCCCGTGTGCACGGAACCTTTTTGAGAATTCACCCTGCCGAGACAGGCGGCGTGGTTTTCGAGAACCGAAGCGGAGCGGAGATTAAAGTCCATGAGCATCGGAAGCGGAGAAAACGGCGTCAGGTGTCCGGTAGGGTAGAATTATCGAGAAGGTTCAGCGGATCATGTAGACTTTCTTGATGGTCTCGTGGACGGTGCAGACGCCTTTCCAGTCCTGCGGAAAGAACGCTGCGGTGTCCGGTTCGATCTCGATCACCTCGCCGGATTCGTGGACATAGGTGCAGCGTCCCTCGAGGAAATGGCAGAACTCATCGCGGGTGACGTGGCAGTGCCATTTGCCCGGCGTGCAGACCCACAGTCCGCATTCGGAGCGGCCCTCCGGCCCCTTGTGCAGCAGCTTGCCGGAAGTGCGGGATTCGCCGTCGATCAGGGTGGGGATGACGCCCCAGTCGACCAGGTCGGTGAGGGCGAGCGGCGATTTCATGATCGGTGTCGGCATGTCGGGAGCTCCAGTGGCCGGCTTTAGGCCAGCATGTAAACGTTGCGGATGGTCTCGTGGACGGTGCATTCGCCGGTCCAACCGGCCGGGAACATGACAACCGTGGCGGCGGATACCTCGATCACCTCGCCGTCGACCGATCTGTAGGTCGCACGGCCGGCAACGAAATGGCACAATTCGTCGCGCGGAATCGCCAGCCGCCAGCGACCGGGCGTGCAGACCCAGATGCCGGATTCCGGCTGGTTGTTCGGCCCTTTGTGCACCAGCCTGCCGGTGGAGTGCGAAGCGCCTTCCAGCGCGTCGGGCTGGGTGCCCCAGTCGACGAGGTCGGTGCGGGTCGAGGCTTGGTGGAGGTGTGGGGCAGAGATCACAGCAATTTCTCCAGCAAAGCAGCCGCTTTCTCCGGGCCGTTCTGCGACTGCATCTGGGCCGACGTCTTGGCCAGCTTGGCCCTGATTGCCGGGTCGGTCAGGCAGGTTTCGATCCTGGCGATGAGCTCGGCGTCGCTCCAGTCGTAGCGCGGCATGCCGAAGCCGTGGCCGGTTTCCTCGACCCGCGTCGCATTGTCGTGGCCGTCCCAGACGTAGGGCATGATGATCGCCGGCTTGCCGAAATACAGGCACTCGGTGAACGAGTTGTTGCCGCCATGATGGATCACCGCATCGACCTGCGGGATGACCGAGGGCTGCGGGAACCAGCTCTCGACGATGACGTTTTCGGGCACTTGCGCGTACTGCTCCTTGTAGCCGCCGACATTGACCAGCGCCCGGTAGCGCGTCTTGCCCAACGTTGCGACGATGCGCTTCAGCAGATCGACATCGCCGGCGCCAAGGCTGCCGAAGGAAACATAGAGCAGCGGCCCGTCATTATTCTTCGCAAAAACCGGCACGGTGTAGGGCTTCTCCTGCCGCACGCAGCCTTCCAGATATTGGAATTTTGCCGGGTCGAGCGGATAGCGGCGCTTGAACTTCGCCGCCTCGGGATAGAGCAGCAGATTGAGGTACGGCGAGGCCTCGAAGAACTGGCCGATCGGATACGGCGCTTCGTTGTTCGCTTTCAAAAACGCATTGAAGTCGTCATGGATCGGCTTGATGACGGCGTTGAAATGGTCGCGGTAACGCCGATGGCAGGCGTGGTCGTTCTCGCCGCAGCCGGACAGATGTGGCGGGATGTCCTCGTCCTCGATCTCGTTTTCCGAGCAGGAGATGACGCGCACCCAGGGCTTGCCATACTGCTTGATTGCCGGGAACAGGATGACATTGTCGACGCAGATGACATCAGGCTTGATCGTCGCAAGCACGCCAGGCAGATCCTTCTCAGCCCATTTGGCGCTGTCGACGATCGCCGTCCAGCAATCCTTCACGTAATTGTCGACCTGGTCGTAGGGCGATTTGCGGAAGTTCGGGATGTGGCCGTTGATGAAGTCTTCCCAGAACTTGGCCATCTGTTCCGGCGGCATCGGCTCGGACAGGTTCACCGGATGAGCCTCGAAGCCGTAGCCCTTGTAGACGTCGACGAAACCGGGGTCCGACAGGAACACCGCTCTGTGGCCGCGCGCCTCGATCGCCTGGGCTATGCCGACGGAATTGAGCGCGGGGCCATAGGCGGCCTCCGGAAAGAACGCGATCGTCTTCTGCGCCATGAGAGGTTCTCCTTCGATCAATCTGCGAAAATTCTGACGTCAGCCGCATCCCAGCCGAGCTCGACTGTATCGCCCGACGAGACCGGGCGGCGGTCGGCGGCGTCGGCGGTGACGCGCACCAGGAACGGCTTTGGCGACAGGGCGGTGCGGACGTGCAGCTGCAGATCGAGTCCCTGATAGGCCAGCGCCTCGACCGCGCCGAAGATACGGTTGGCCGTTTCTGCCGACGGGAACAGCCGGATGCGTTCGGGCCGCACTGAAGCTACCGCCGCAGCGCCGGGCGAAATTGTTGCGGGAACATCGCCGGCGATCCGCACGCCGTTGCTTGCCAGCACGCCGTCGCCGGCGGCTTTGCCCGGCACGAAATTCATGACGCCGATGAAGTCGGCGACGAAACGGTCCCCCGGATGCTCGTAGACCGCATGGGGTGTATCGCATTGCAGCAGCTTGCCGTCCCTGAGCACTGCCATACGGTCGGCCATGACGAGCGATTCCTCCTGATCATGGGTGACGATGACGAAGGTGATGCCGACCTCGTGCTGCAGCCGCTTCAGCTCCAGTTGCATGGCCCCGCGCAATTTCTTGTCGAGCGCGCCAAGCGGTTCGTCGAGCAGAAGCAGCCGTGGTCGCTTGACCAGCGCTCGGGCAAGCGCGACGCGCTGTTTCTGGCCGCCGGACAATTGCTCCGGCTTGCGGTCGGCGAAGGCAACGAGTTCGGTCGTCGCCAAAATGGCGTCGACACGGGAGCGGATTTCCTTTGCAGGCAAGCGTTCCATTTCGAGGCCGTAGGAAACATTGGCCCTGACGCTCATATGCGGAAACAGCGCATAGGACTGGAACATCAGATTGACCGGCCGCTTATTGGGCGGGGTCCTGGCGATGTCGCGGCCGTCGAGCAGGATGCGCCCGTCATTGGGCGTCTCAAAGCCGGCCAACATGCGCAGCAGCGTTGTCTTGCCGCAGCCCGAAGGTCCAAGCAAGGCGAAGAACTCGTTCTCGCGGATATCCAGCGAAATGCCGTCGACCGCCGTCACCCGGCCGAACTTCTTCGACACGTTGTCGATCGCCAGCAGCGTGCGGGGCTCGTTCATTGGCCGATCACCCCACGGTTGAACCGCTGCGACAGGGTCAGCGCGGTGATTGAGACCGCCATGACGATAGTCGCCAAGGCATTGATCTCCGGCGTGATGCCGAAGCGAATCATCGAATAGATCTGCATCGGCAGCGTGGTCGAGGCGCGGCCGGCGCCGGCGGTGAAGAAGGCGATGATGAATTCGTCGACCGAAAGGGTGAAGGCGAGCAGCGCGCCGGCGACAACGGCAGGCAGGATCACCGGCAACGTCACCCGCCGAAATGTCGTGAGGGCGGAAGCACCGAGATCGGCAGAGGCCTCGACGATCGACCAGTCGAAGCTTTTCAGCCGCGCGCGCACCACGGAGCAGACGAAGGCGAGATTGAAGACGACATGGGCGAGGATGATGGTGTGCAGGCCCAAGGTGAGATCAAGCATCGAGAAGAAGCTGAGCAGCGCGATCGCCAGCACGATGTCGGGAATGATCATCGGCGCAAAGATCAGCGCCTCGAGACCTTTGCCGTATTGCCGGCGTATTTCGACGCCGATCGCCAGCAGCGTGCCGAGCAGCGTGGCGATGGCGGTCGAGACAAGCGCCACGATCAGTGTGTTGAGCGCGGCAGAAAGGATTGCGGCGTTTCCGATTAGCGAGACATACCATTTCAGCGAAAAGCCCGACCAGACGGTCGGCAGCCCGCCTTGGTTGAACGACAGCGCCACCAGCACGGCGATCGGGATGTAGAGGAAGGCCAGGACCAGTGAAAGCACGAGCCAGAGCGCGCGCCTCGTGGCGAGGGAGCGCTCAGCCATCGGCGCCTCCTCTCGCTTCGGCGGCACGGCCCGAGGCGCGATCAGCAGCCAGGGCCTGCGCCGTCAGCACCAGCAGCATGATGGCGATCAGCACCATTGCCAGTGCCGCACCGAAGGGCCAGTCATTGGCGGTCAGGAACTGCTCGTAGACGACATTGCCGATCATCTGGAAGCGCCCACCGCCGAGCAGAGCAGGGGTCACGAAATTGCCGATCGACAGCACGAAGACGAAAACAGCACCGGCGGCGATACCCGGCACGGTCAGTGGCAGGATGACCCGGCGAAATGTGGTCACGGCCGACGCGCCGAGATCGCGCGAGGCCTCTGCGAGCTCCGGATTGAGCCGCGACAGCGGCGCGTAGCAGGCCAGGATGACGAAGGGCAGATAGTTGTAGACCAGACCGGCGATGACGGCGCCTTCGGTATAAAGCATCGACGGCGGCTCGCCGGTGTAGCCGAACCAGCGCAGCAGTTGTGTGATCAGCCCTTCGCGGTTGAGCAGCACGATCCAGGCATAGGTACGGATCAGGTAGTTGGACCAGAAGGGCAAGACGGCAAAGAACAGAAACATCGGCTGCAGTTGCCGGGGTGCTGCCGCGATCGCATAGGCGGCGGCATAACCGATCACCACCGCGACCAGGGTTGCCGTGCCGGCAATGCGCGCCGAATTGAGGAAGATGCCGGCATAGAGCGGGTCGAACACCAGTCCGAAATTCTCCAGGGTGAAAGTGTAATCGATGCCGCCATAGATGCCGCGCCGGAAGAAGGCGAGCGCCAGCACCAGCGCGCATGGCACGACCATCAAGGCGGTGAGCCAGGCCAGCGCCGGCGTCATCAGCAAGGATGAGCGAAGTCTTGTTTGGGACAAGATTGCGGTACCGCATTCAACGGTCGGCGGCGAAAACCCCGCCGTCGACCGGGATCTCTGATTTTGATGTCGGTTATTGCGCGGCCTTGATTTCGCTGACGATCTTCGAGTAATCGCGTTGGACATCGCCGACATCGCGCAACTGCTCGAACTTGACCAACTCTGCCACCGGCATGCTCATATTGGGAAATTTGGCGAGAAAATCCGCCGGCAGGCTTTCCATAGCCGGCTTGTTCGGTACCTTGTAGTCGATGTTCTGGGCCGCCCAGGCGTGGTTCTTGGCGTCCAGCATGAAGTTGATGAACTGGAAGGCGGCGTCCTTGTTGGCCGATGCCTTCATCACGACCATCGTATCGACCCAGAGATCCGAGCCTTCTTTCGGTATGGTGTATTTAATTTGTGGATTCTCGGCGATCCCGTAATTGCACCAGCCATCCCAGGCCTGAACCATCAGCGCCTCGCCCGAGACCAGCTTTGAATAAAAGGTCGTGTCGTCATAGGCCAGCAAGGTCTTCTTGGCCGAGATCAGCAGGTCCTTGACTTCGCCGAGCTTTGCCCGATCGGTCTCGTTCACCGAATAGCCCTTGGCGAGTTGGCCGGCGGCAAGCAGCCAGCGGTCGGTCGCCAGCATCGTCGTCTTGCCCTTGAGCGCATCGGACGGGGCGAGAAGGTCGTTCCAGCTCACCGGCTCCGCCTTCACCAGATCCGAACGGTAGCAAAGGCCGGTGGTGCCCCAAGTGTAGGGCACGGAAAAATTGTTGCCGGCGTCGTGCGGCAGCTTCGCCGCCTCGGGATAGAGATTGGCGAGGTTAGGGATCTTGGCATGGTCGATCGCCTCGATCAGGCCGAGCTTGTTCAGCACTTCGGCGAAGGGCGAGGAGACGAAGACCACGTCATAGCCCTTGCCGCCGGACGCGACGAGCTTGCCCATGATCTCCTCGTTAGTGGCGTGAACCACGACTTCACCGGAGACACCGGTCGCCGCCTTGAAAGCTTTCATGGCATCCGGCGCCATGTAGCCGTCCCAGTTGGAGATAACGAGGTCGGAGGCAGCCGCCGGCGCTGACAGCGCCAGGCCAAGGCCAAGTGCGATCAAGGATTTCCTTAACGGACGGTGCCGCAGGGTGGTGGTGGTCATGACAGACTCCCATTCTGGTTGATCATCGAACTTAGTCGTCGGACCGGCACTTGCAGCCGTAGCCGCTTTGATCCTGTTCCCCGGTCTTTTTATTGCCGATTGATCTCACAGTACTATTGCAGAAAAAAGTACGTCAATCCATAATTTGTCAAACTACGGTGAATCCCGGCCGATCGCATCCGCAAGGGCAATCGGCCAAACCTCCGCCGCCCGTCCTTCATGAGAATTGCCATGCAAGTTGCAGCCCGACGTCCCCGCACCAACCATCTCGACCTCGCACAGCGCATTCTCGATGTGGCCCGGAAACGCGGCTTTGAACCCGGCGCTCATCTCCCGGAGCAGCAGATCGCTTCGCTCTGCAATGTATCCCGAACTCCGGTGCGGGCCGCGCTGCGTCTGCTCACTGAAAAAGGCGTAGTTCAATGGGAGGCTGAGTCCGGCTATCGCTTGGCCGTAGACCTCACAAGCCAGGCGACCGTCGCCGCCGACCTGCCGAGCGCCGAGGAGGATGAACTTGCCGACGTGATCCTGCGAGACCGCTCGGCGCGCCGGCTGGACCGGACGGTCACCGTCGGCGCGCTGATGCGACGGTATAATGCCGAGCGCAAGACGGTACTAAAATCGCTGAAGAAACTGGCCGAGGAAAATCTTCTGGACCGCGCGCCGGGGCAGTCCTGGCTTTTCAGGAGAGTGCCGGACGATCCTGGCGCACAAGGGGAGAGCTATGAATTCCGGCTGTTGCTGGAACCCGCCGCCCTTCTGGCGCCTGGATTCCGGCTGGATGGGACGCGCGCGGCAGCCTTGCGACAGGGCATGGAAATGCTGCTGGCTCTGCCCGACGCGGCATTCGATTCCAGAGAGTTCCAACGGCTGGACATCGATTTTCACGGGATGATTGCCGGTGGCTCCGCCAACCGCTTCGTCGGCGAGGCGTTGGCCGATCATCTCAGGCTGCGCCGGCTGCCGGGAACGTATGCCGGCGTCAATGTCTTCCGGCTGAAGCAATCATTGCGCGAGCATCTGACCATACTCGACCATCTGGAGAGCCAGCAGTACGAGGTTGCAGCCGATCTGCTTCGGGTCCATCTGCGGCTTTCACGCAGCCAGCGACCGCAGGCGGCCAGTCGCGGGGCGCCCGCGCTGTTCGGCATGATCAGCCGGCCGGAATAACGAGGATCATGCGCAAAGGCAGCCCGACCATCGCACTGTTTCCGGAAGCGAGCTTCGGCGCTGCGCTGAATTGCGTTGGCATAGCGCAGGCCCTGCGCGCTCGTGGCGCCCGCCCGGTGTTCATCTGCCATGCCGGCTTTTCTGGCGTGTTCGCCGACTATGGGTTTCAGGAATACCAGTTGCCGACTGACGACCCGTTGACCGACAGCGAACGCCAGAGCTACTGGCAGGCCTTCGTGCGCCGTCATCTGCCGCATTTCAGGCTGAGCCCCATCGATCAGCTCGAAACCTACGTTGCCCCGACCTGGCAAGCAATTGTAGACACTGCGGTCAACGCCGAGGCGCCACTGCGCCAATTGCTGGCGCGGCTGAAGCCGGACGCCGTGGTGCTCGACAACGTCGTCATGTTCCCGGCATTGGCGACCGCCGGCTGCCCGTGGGTGCGCGTCGTCTCCTGCGCCGAAACTGAGCTTCCCGATGCCAATGTGCCACCCTATCTGTCCGGTCTCGCCGCCGACGACCCGAGCCGCGCGGCGTTCGAGGCGCGCTACCTGGCAGCGGTCGCTCCAGCCCATGACCGCTTCAATCGGCTTCGGACCGACGCCGGTCTTGCGCCCTTGCCGACGGGTCTTTTTCTGGAACCTTCGCCCGCCCTCAATCTGCTGCTGACCCCAACGATTGTGCGAAGGCAGCGCGCCGAGCCGCTCGACCCTGCCAGCTTCGTCTATCTCGAAGGCTGCGTTCGCTCGGAAGGGCCGTTCGACGTGCCGGTTTTTCCGCGCGATGGCGGACCGCTGGTTTATGTCAGTTTCGGTAGTCTTGGCGCCATGGATGTCGGCCTGATCCAGCGGATGCTCGCCGTTTTCGACAGGCTGCCGGCCCGCTTCATTGTCAACGCCGGAGGTCTGCGCGACAGCTATCGCGCCGTTCCGGACAATGTCTATCTCGATGCCTGGTTTCCACAGCCTTCGGTCGTGGCGAAATGCGACCTCTTCATTCATCATGGTGGCAACAACAGCTTTTGCGAAGCACTGCGTTTCGGTGTGCCGTCGCTGGTCATGCCCTATTGCTGGGACGGGCATGACAATGCGCAACGTGCCGAGGAAACCGGCGTCGGGCGCCACATCAGCCGCGATGGCTGGACGGAAGACGAATTGGAGCGAAGCATTCTCGGCCTGATGGCCGATGCTGCAATGCGCGCACGCCTCCGGGAGAATGCAGTGCATATGGCGCTGACACCCGGAACGGACGTGGCTGCCGAAGCCATTCTCGCTCTCGCAAGGACCCGACCTGATGCTTGACACCACAACAACGGATGCCTCGACCATGAACGGCACCAACGACCCGAAAGACTGGTTGGCCGCTCACGCTGTCAGCGAGGTCGAGTGCCTGGTGCCCGACATGAACGGCGTGCTGCGCGGCAAGGCCCTGCCAGCGGCCAAGTTCCTCAAGGCGATCGAGGACCGAGCACTCTATCTGCCGAGCAGCGCGTTCCTGGTCAGCATCGACGGCCGCTATTCCGGTTCCGTCGACGAGGGGTTCGCCTACCAGGACCCCGACATGCGGATGGTGCCGGATGTCGCAACACTCTGTCTGGCGCCCGGTGGCGGGCCAGGCAAGGCCTATGTCTTCGCCGATGCGTTCCACATGGACGACCGGCCGTGGATGGCTTCGCCGCGGCACGTGTTGCGGGCCGTGCTCGATTTATATCGCCAGCGCGGCTGGCGGGCGGTGGTGGCGCCGGAGCTTGAATTTTATCTCACCGCGCCCAATCCCGATCCCGACAGGCCGGTGACGGCGCCGGTCGGGCGCAATGGCCGCTCCGAAAGCGTGCAGCATCCCTATGACATGGCGGCACTGGAGCAATTCGAGCCGGTGATCCGGCGCCTCTATGACTATGCTGCGGCAGCCGGACTGCCGCTCGACACGCTCATCCATGAATCGGGCACGGCCCAACTGGAGATCAATTTCCTGCATGGCGACGCGCTGCCGCTGGCAGACAAGGTGTTGCTGTTCAAGCGAATGACGCGCCAGGCCGCGCAGGAATGTGGCATGCAGGCGACCTTCATGGCCAAACCGATAGCTGCACAAGCCGGCAGCTCAATGCATCTCCACATGTCTGTCGTCGACGAGGCCGGCAACACGCTGTTTGCCGGGCGTGACGGCGCCGACACCGAGATGTTCCGGCATTTCATCGGCGGCCTGCAGAAATACATTCCCGAGGTGATGCCGCTGTTTGCGCCGAACGTGAATTCGTTCCGCCGCATCCGGCCGAACCACAGTGCACCCGCCAACATCGAGTGGTCGCACGACAACCGCTCCTGCGGCCTGCGTGTGCCGGCCGGCGGGCGCACCGCGCGGCGCGTGGAAAATCGGCTGCCCGGCGCCGATGCCAATCCCTATCTGGCGATAGCCGGCTCGCTGCTTTGCGGTTATCTCGGCGTCGAGGAGAAGATCGCTCGTTCGACGGAAGCGTCGGGCAATGCCTATCGCAGCAGGAGCACGCTGCCCAAAACCATGGAAGAGGCGCTCGACCGCTTCGCTGCGTGCGATCCGGTTCGGGCGGTGCTCGGCGAGGATTTCTTCCAGACCTATTTGCGCGTCAAGAGCGTTGAGCTCGACCTGTTCCAGAGCGTCGTCACCTCTTGGGAACGCGACCATCTGCTGCTCAAGGTGTGATGATGGGCTTCAATTCTGGGGGCTTCAACTCCGGCCTGGATATCGGCAAATCCTACTATGTCGCGACGGCCAATCCGGCTCCGGACCATCCGGCGCTGCAGGGCGACGTCGACGCCGATCTGGTGGTGGTCGGCGGCGGTTGTACCGGCCTCTCCGCAGCCTTTCATGCAGCCGAACGCGGCCTGAAGGTGGTGCTGCTCGAAGGCGGCAAGATCGGCTGGGGGGCGTCGGGGCGCAATGGCGGCCAGATGATCCCCGGCCTGCGCAAGGGCGCCAAGGGGCTGGTCAAGCTATATGGGCCGGAACGGGGGAGGGCGCTGTTCGATCTCGCCTTCGAGGCGCGGGCCCTCGTGCTCGGTCTGATCGAGCGCCATGCCATCGATTGCGACCTCAGGCTCACCGGCCATCTGGCTGGTGCGGTCAACGGTTCCGACCTGCGCGACCTCGAAGAAGAGGCCGAGTGCCTTTCTACGGTGATGAACTTTCATGATGTCGAGATGCTGTCGGCAGCGCAGGCGCGCGGAATGGTGAACACACCTTATCACGGCGCGATGTACGAGAAGCTCGGTGGCCATATGCATCCGCTGAACTACACGCTCGGTCTTGCTCGCGCCGCGGCTGCGGCGGGCGTCACCATCCACGAGAATTCGGTGGCGCTGCGGCTGGAGCGGGAAGCTTCCCCCCGGGTTTCGACGGCCAAAGGCTCGGTCCGGGCCAGGCATGTCGTACTGGCCGGCGATGCGCTGCTCCACGGGCTTGAGCCGCGCGTCAACAGCCGCATCATGCCGGTCGGCAACTACATCATCGCCACCGAGCCGCTGGGCGACACGAGCAACGTCATCCCAAGCAATGTGGCCGTCTCCGACACGCGCTTCGTCGTCAATTACTACCGGCTGTCGGCGGATGGACGCCTGCTGTTCGGCGGCGGCGAGCGCTATACGCCGTCGCCGCCCGCCGACATTGCCGGCTTCGTGCGGCCGCACATGGAAAACACCTTTCCGCAATTGCGCGGCCGCCGCATCGATCACGCCTGGGGCGGGCTGGTCTCGGTGACGACATCGCGCCTGCCGCATGTCGGTCGCTATGGCGACGTCTATTTTGCGCATGGCTATTCGGGCAAGGGGGTGATCCTGTCGACGCTGTCGGGCAAGCTGCTCGCTGAGGCGATCACCGGTGATGCTTCGCGGCTCGATCTGTTTTCGACCCTAAGCCCGCTGCCGTTCCCCGGCGGCACGGCGCTGCGCGGCCCGCTCTATGTGCTCGGCATGCTTTGGTACGCAATGCGTGACCGCATCAAACATTGAGCGCAGGCATGCGCAATGAGGCCGAGCGCCGCCACCAAGCGATTAACGGCTGATTTCGCGGCGGCGTCCGACTTGATCGATGCTTGAACATGGTCCGCAGGCAATGGTCGCGAGTCGGTTCGTGCCCTGCTCCCGAAGCCTGAGCGCCGATAGACCTGCCTGCTATTTCCTCAGCTAATAGATCGATATGATTGCAGGATTAACTGTTTCATAGCCCAGGCGCGGCTCCGATTTGTCTTTCGAAATCGCGCTGGAGACAGTTCCGGTTGACCTGCAATCCAATTTTGTTTCCCTGTTTTTCTTGATCGTGCTGCCCGACAGGTCGGCGCCGGCCGACGTTACTTCTGTACTGACCACTCTCTTTTTCTCGTGCGCAATGGCGGCGGTGGATACGGCCATCACAATTGCCGCGCAAACAATCGTCAATCTCATTGTTTCCCCCTTAGAGCACCGCAAAAATGTGGTCGACTGCCTTGAGACGCCGGCGAAGGCGGTATTCGCGCCTGGCCGGCCCATGCAGCTTCCGACTGCACAAGATTGTAACTACATTAGCTGCAGCGCAAGTAACCATTTCGGACTAGGGAACGGGTTCCCCTTCGATCGAAAGCGCTGGGCTGCCGGCGAAAAAGCAGGCGTTTTAGCCGTTCTCGCCGCCGAGCGCCTTCCAATTTTGGGACAGAGGTTGGCTGATGCCCTTAAACTCACGGCTACGCATTGGTTAGATCTATGCAGCGACAAGGCCAACCGTGGCAAAGCCTCTACATAGTCACCTTCGGGCAGCACCAGTCTTGGAATTCACGCCCTCAAGCAAGGCGAGCAGGCCTTTCAGAATTTCGATTGGCGGCGGCGGACAACCTGGAATGTGCAGATCGACAGGCAAGGCCTCGGACACTCCGCGCACCACCGCATAGCTGCCGGCGAAACAGCCGCCATTGCCTGCGCAATCTCCCAGTGCGACCACCCATTTTGGGTTGGGTGTTGCGTCGTAGGTCCGCTTCAATGCCTCGCGCATGTTTTTTGTGACCGGCCCGGTGACGAGCAGTACATCGGCATGGCGCGGTGATGCGACGAACCGGATCCCAAAACGCTCGATGTCATAGAAGGCGTTGTTCAGCGCGTGCATCTCAAGTTCGCAGCCGTTGCAGGAACCAGCATCGACCGCCCGGATCGACAGGCTTCGCCCCAATCGTTTGTGAGCAGCCCCATCGAGCGCGCGTGCGAGTTCGTCGACTGCCGTGCTGCTTGCCAACGGCGGACGCTCGGTGAGAGGGGGGCGTATCAGGCTTTCAAAAAGAAGCTTGCGCATGACAGCGTGCCTTCAGAGATCATGGCCCGAATAAGAGCAGTTGAACGATTTGTTGCACAGCGGAAAGTCGGCAACGATGTTTCCTTCGATCGCCGCTTCAAGGAGCGGCCACTGAAACCATGACGCATCACGGAGGTGACAGCGCTCGACCAAGCCGCCCTTGCCAATGCGCAGCCAGGCCAGAATGTCGCCGCGGAAACCTTCGACGAGCGCCATGCCTTCATGCGATCGGTTTGTCTGCGCGAAATCGACGCGGATCGGTCCGTCTGGCAGTTGTCGCAGGACTTGTTCGATCAGGGACAGGCTCTGTTCGACCTCGTGGATACGAATCCATACACGGGCGTTCACATCGCCTTCCTGGAGGAGAGGTACATCGAAGGCGAGTTCCCCATAGGGTGGATAAGCGAGATTGCGTCGGGCATCGAAGTCCCGACCGGAGGCCCGGCCAACGTAGCCTCCGGCGCGATATTGACGAGCGAGTTCCACCTTCAGCCGGCCAGTCGCGACAGTCCGATCCTGCAGCGACGCCGTGTTGTCGTAGAGCTCGACCAGCGCGGGAAACCGCTGCCTGATCTCTTTGATCAGGGACCTGAGTGCTGTCATGCCCTCATCGCTCGGGAAGCTTGCCACGCCTCCGGGCACGATGCAGTCGCGCATCAAACGATGACCGAAGGCCGCATCGCTTGCCCGCAATACGCGCTCACGCAGCACCCCACAGTGGGCATGCATAAGCGCGAAGGCGGCATCATTGCAGATAGCGCCTATGTCGCCCAGATGATTGGCCAGGCGCTCCAACTCGGCCATGAGCGCTCGCAGCCAGACCGCGCGTGGGGGAACCTGGACACCCAGCGCCGCCTCGACCGCGCGGGCAAAAGCGAGGGAGTATGCCACGGTACTGTCGCCAGAGGTTCTGCCCGCCAATTTGGCTGCACGGTCGATATCGGACCCCGCCATCAGGCCTTCTATACCCTTGTGCGCGTAACCGAGGCGCTGCTCCAGCCGGACGACCGTTTCACCGCTTGCCGTGAACCGGAAATGGCCCGGCTCGATGATGCCGGCATGCACGGGCCCGACCGGGATCTGATGCAGGCTCTCCCCCTCGGCAGGCAGGAAACTGTACGGGAAGGCAGTCGCAGCAGACGTCCGGACGCGGGTACTCAACGGATAGCTGACACCCCAGTGGCCATGATCAAGCCACCGTCTCGTATCAGGCGCGCCTTGTGGCAGGAGCCCGAACAGGTCAGCAGCCGCACGTTCGAGCCGCAATGCGGGCGGATGCAGCCGGCCGACCGATGGGTAGCGGCCACTGGGGCATTCCAGGCTGACGACGCCGATGTCCCCGGCGCTTTCGTCGAGAAGTGCCATGTGGACGGCGCCTGGCTCACCCCATAGGCCGAGCAAGCTCCAGTGGCCCTCGGCCAATTGCTCGACGGCAAAGCCCCATTTTTTCGGAGTCACCACGGCGCGCGACCACGGGAAATGATTTTCGACACGTTGGCCAGCAAGGATGAGGTCGATCAGCGCGGGCATGCTCTTTCTCTCCCCTGCTCACCCCAGGATACTTGCGACGTGCTGGAACCATGTGACCAGCGGTGGCGGCAGATAGATGCCGGCGGCAAACACCAACGCCAAGTGGGAATACATCGGAATGTAGGACGCCTCGGCGGGTGCAGTGCTGCCGCGCGGTTCGCCGAAGGCGACGCCGGTCAGTCGAAGCAGCAGGGCGCCGAAAGCCAGCAGAATCCCGAAAACCAAGGGCATGGCCAAAAGAGGGTGTCTTGCAAATGTCGAACTTACGACCAGGAATTCGCTCATGAAGATACCGAGCGGAGGGAGGCCGGCAATGGCAACGACGCCGATGACGAGCGCCCAGCCAAGGGCAGGATGTGTTTCCGTCAGTCCCCGGATTTCGGCGATGTTCTGTGTCCCCTTGACCTGGGCAATGTGGCCGACCGTGAAAAAGATCGCCGACTTGGTCAGGCTGTGCATGACCATGTGCAGCAGCCCGGCAAAATTGGCGAGCGGGCCTCCTATGCCGAAGGCGAACACGATGATGCCCATGTGCTCGATCGAGGAGTACGCGAACAGGCGTTTGATGTCGCGGCGGCGGTAGAGCATGAAGGCCGCGAAGACAAGCGACGTCAGTCCCATCGTGATCATCAATGGCCCAGGTGCGATCGCTTCCGGGCTTGCCGCGAGCAATAGCTTGAAGCGCAGCACGGCATAGAGTGCGACGTTTAACAGCAAGCCCGACAGCACTGCGGAAATCGGCGTTGGACCCTCAGCATGCGCGTCTGGCAGCCAGGCATGTAAGGGCGCAAGGCCGACCTTCGTCCCGTAGCCGAGCAGCAGAAAGATGAAGGCGACATTGAGCAGAGCCGGATCGAAGCGCGCGGCGTGAGCGATGAGCACCGTCCAGACCATCGCATTCGTCCCCTCGCCAACAACCGGCTGTGCAGCCATGTAGACGAGGATGGTGCCGAACAGTGCGAGCGCGATGCCGACGCTGCCCAGAATGAAATATTTCCAGGCTGCCTCCAGCGCTTCGTGCGTGCGGTAGATGCCGACCATGAGCACGGTGGTCAGCGTGGCAAGCTCCACCGCCACCCACATCAAGCCAATATTGTTGGACACGAACGCCAGGTTCATGCCGAACATCATGACCTGGTACATTGCGTGATAAAACCGCAAGTTCGGGACTGTCAGCCGCCCGGTCTCCAGTTCGTGGGCAATGTAGGAAGCGCTGAAGACGCTGGTGGTGAAGCCGACGAATGTGTTGAGCACGATGAAGACGATATTGAGATCGTCGACGAGCAGATACTGCCCAGGCTGCGGGCGGTCGGTGACAAGAAGCGACAGTGCGGCGAGCAAGGTCAGCAAGCTCGCAGCGACATTGACGCCCGCCGATATCCGGTATTTCGGCAGCGCCGCCAGAAGTGCGGCCGCGAAGACCGGTATCAGCAAAATGGCGGCCACCGCATCGAGGGAAAACGCGGTCAACGGTGTTCTCCCCTGTAGTCGTCGAGCGCGCCGACATCCACCGAGTCGAACCTCTCGCGGATGCGGAACAGGAAGACTCCGATGACGATGAAGGCGATAAGGATCGAGAAGGCGACACTGATCTCGACGACCAGAGGCATGCCCTTGGCCCCCGTGGCGGCGAGGACCAGACCGTTCTCGAGCGACATGAATCCGACAACTTGGCTGACGGCGTTGCGGCGGGTGACCATCACCAGCAGCCCCAGCAAAATGATGGACAGCGCGAAAGCCAGGTCCTCGCGGGCGAGGGGATCAGCCTCGGGAGTGACGCGCAGCATCAGGACCATGGACAGGGTCACCAGGCCTATCCCCGCAAGCATCGTCGTACCGATGCCGACGGCGGTCTCGACGTCACGATGGATGCCGAGCCGCTGAATGATGCGATGAAGCCCGACAGGAATGACGATCGCCTTGAAGACGAGGGCGATTGCCGCCGTGACGTAGAGATGATGCGCGTCCTGAATGTATGCCTGCCAAGCTACGGACAGGGCCAGCACGATTGCATGAAGCGCAAAAACGTTGATCAGAGCAAAGAGGCGATCCTGATACAGCATCATGAAACTGACCAGCACCAGGCCGCCGGCGAGCAGGTGAGCGATGTCGAAGGTGAGGCCGTTCATCAGAGGCTCCGCGAGACGAACAGCAGGAGCGTGCCGAGCAGGGCCAGCATCAGCGCTGCCCCGAGGAAATCCGGGACGCGGAAGACGCGCATCTTGGCGATGGCAGTCTCAAACACGGCGAGGAGAACGCCACAGACGGCAAGCTTGCCGACATAGGCGACGACACCCGGAGCAAGGGATTCCAGTCCTGCACCGGCGCTCGCCAGTCCCCAAGGTAGGAAGACGCAGGAAATCAGCGACACATAGAGCAGAAGCTTGAGGAAGGCGGCAAACTCGATCATCGCCAGATGGCGACCGGAATATTCCAGCACCATCGCCTCATGAACCATGGTGAGTTCCAGATGGGTCGATGGGTTGTCCACGGGTATGCGGGCGTTTTCGGCGATCGCCACCATCACGAGGGCGATGAGCGACATCCCGAGCGACACCCGCAAGCCAACCTCCGGTGACCCCATGAAGGCGGCGACCGTTGAGAGTTGCGTAGCACCCGCGACGAGCGCCAGGCTGAACACGATGAGCAGCATGGCGGGTTCGGCCAGCGAAGCGATCATCACCTCGCGGCTCGAGCCGATGCCGCCGAAGCTCGTGCCGACGTCCATGCCTGCCAGCGCCAGGAAGAACCGGGCGCTTCCCAGCAGTGCGACAATGGCTATGAGATCGGCGGTCCAACTGAATGTGAGGCCGGCGGCGAATGTCGGGATGAGCGCCGCGCCGACCCAGGTGGTGGCAAAGATCAGATAGGGCGTCACGCGAAACAGCCAGGATGCGTTGTCCGCCAGAACGACTTCCTTGCGCATCAGCCGCAAGAGATCGCGGTAAGGTTGGATCAGGGAAGGACCCTGGCGGCGCAAGAGCCGTGCCTTCACCTTGCGCACGAATCCGGTCAGGAGCGGCGCCAGCAAAAGCACCAGCGCCATCTGCGCGCCTTGAACGGCCAACTCGAGAATCACGGCCATAGTGCGAGCACCAGGAGCAGGACAATGAGAAAGAGAAAGACGAGGGTCAGGTAGCGCCTGATCGTCAGGAACTGCAGATGGTTGAGGTGGTCGGTCGCAAAGTCGAGGGCCCGGCCGATAGGCAGGTACAGCGTCTCCCAGATCACATCATGCATTTCGACATTCAGACGAGCCGGACCGGTCTCGCCAGGTGCCGGCATTTCGACGGTTTCCCTTGCACGGAATACGAACGTGCCGAAGACGCGGCGGATAGGCTGCGCGAAGCTGACGGCCGTGTACTGCGAGCTCGGGACCACATCCGGGAAGCCACAACCCCAGGCGGGACCCCGACGGAGTGCATGTGATGCAAAGCGATGGATCACATATGCCGCAGCGGATGCGGAAAAGGCGATGAACAGGAACACCAACAGGCCGTTGTAGGAACTGCGGCTCGCTGCAATCGGCACGATAGACAGCCAGGGCTGGGCCACCTGCACAGGCATCCGACTGCCGATCAGTGGCAGTGTCACCGATGAGAGGCCGTCTATCACAAGACCGGGCAGAATGCCGGCCAGGAGACAAAGGGCAGCGAGAATGAACATTGCCGCCAGCGAGTAGCGGTCGACCTCATGCGCCAGTTCCACCGCGGCCGAGCGTGGCCGGCCGAGGAATGCAATCCCGAACGCCTTTACAAAGCAGGCCGCGGCCAGTGCCGCTGACAGCGCCAGCAGACCGCCAACGGCGGGCACCATGACCTTCAGTCCCCATTGTGGCAGATCGGGGCTCTGCAATATGGCCTGAAAGGCCAGCCATTCGGAGACGAAGCCGTTGAAGGGTGGAAGTGCCGAGATCGCGACGCAACCGACGAGAAAGGCAAAACTTGTAAAGGGCATGCGGTGGATGAGACCGCCCAGCTTCTCCATATCCCGCTCTCCGGTTGCCGTCAGCACGGCGCCCGCGCCGAAAAACAGCAGGCTCTTGAAAAAGGAATGGTTGAGGACGTGGAACAGCGCGGCGGTGAGCGCCAGCGCTGCAGCCGATGGCATGGCGTTCGCCTTGAAAGCGAGCGCGAGACCAAGGCTTACGAAGATGACGCCGATGTTTTCAATGGTGCTATAGGCAAGCAGTCGCTTCAGGTCCTTTTCCATCAGCGCGTAGAGGATGCCGAGAACCGCCGTCAGCCCGCCAAGGAAAAGCACGGCAACGCCCGACCACCATGCCGGCTCACCGAGCAGATCGAAAATAACGCGTATGAAGCCATAGACTGCGACCTTGGTCATCACGCCGCTCATCAGAGCCGAGACGTGGCTTGGCGCGGCCGGATGGGCGAGTGGCAGCCAGACGTGCAGCGGGACGAGTCCGGCCTTGGAGCCGGCGCCCAGCAGCATGAGAACCAGGACGAAAGCAGCGGCGAACGGGGTGGGATCGGCGGCTCGCATCGCGTCGAATGTGTAGGTTCCATCGGATCCGGCGAGCAGGCCGAACGCAAGCAGCAGCGCGAGTGTGCCGAAGCTCGCCATCACGAGATAGATGTAGCCCGCCCGCGCATTGTCCTGCTTGCGATGGTGCGCCATGACGAGCGCCCAGGAGGCGAGCGACATGAATTCCCAGGAAAGCAGGAAAGTGAAGGCGTCGTCGGCCACCACGACAAGGTTCATTCCGGCTAGGAAAGCCGGGAAGAACGGCAGCACCCGATGCGGCGCAGACTCATGCCTGCCGTAGCCGAGGCCATAAAGACTGGCCATGGAGCCGCCGAAGTTGACGACGATGAGGAAGAAAGTCGACAGCGCATCCAAACGGAAATGAGCGCCAATCCATGGCAATCCAAGAGGCAACACCACAGTCGACGGGGTGACGGGATTGTAGGCGATGCGGCTCGCGAGAACCATGAGCACGGCCGCCGATATACCTAGCGTCAAGCCGTAGATCAGGCGTGTTCCCGAGTCGGATCTGCGGCTTTCCGCAATCGCAAGCACCGCAGTCCCCAGGAGCGCAGCGACGCCCCACAGGAGGACCGCGGCCCCCGAAATCACGCCACGCTCCTCACGGGGAGTTTGGCATCCGTATCGACTCCGCCAAGGATTTTGGCGGGGTCAAAATCCGCTTTCAGTCGCACGCCGCGCCCACCGATTTGGCTGGAGGCGCCTTCAGCGATCAATTCCACACCGGCGAGGTCAAGTGCCCCGATCAGCTTCATGAGAGAATCGACGTTACCCCGAATAATCGACTCGCTGGCTTCCATGCGTTGAATTGTCGGCACGGAAAGACCGGACAATTCGGCAAGCCTGCGCTGGTCGATGCCAAGGAGCGCCCTCGCGGCACGCAACTGTGGAGCAGTTATCACGGTCGCGTCCCCCTTTTGATCAGCTTTGAGATATTATCTCTACGTCTTGCAGCATATATTAAAATGCGGCGCATTCAATTAGTGATGCGTGACGCATCTGTCTTGAGGCTGTAGAAAACCGGGCGATACGCCCTGCCTCGAACCAAAGCCATGCGGCCATTCCCGTCACGGCCAGTCTTGTCGCCAGCCATCTCGGATTTGCGCGTGATGGGGCTGGCAATGGGCCCTTATCTCGGCCGGCCACTCGATTGGAGCCGCCGCGGGCGCGTCGGCTATCTCTTCGACCTCACTCTACGCTATGAGTGGGTATGGCTGAGTTCGCTTGCTCTTGTCGTTGGGCCGATCTCATCGTGTTCGTGCTTCAGGATCGGCCAAAACAGATAGCTGCCGAAATCCAGGAACAGCGCCTTCGCGAATGTGCTGGCGACGCCGCTAGGCACCATGGCCGCGCTCGGCCTCGCGGCGCCTAATCTGCCAGGTCGGCGCACGATCTCCGCCTTGCTGCTGGTGCCGATGATCGCGCCGGTGGTCATCGTCGGCGTCGGCATGTATTTCGTCTTCTCGATGGCCGGCCTGACCGCGACCCTTCCCGGCCTCATCCTCGGCCATACCTCGCTCGCCGTTCCCTTCGTCGTGGTGACCGTCTCGGCCGTTCTCACCGGTCTCGACAGGCGGCTGCTCTGGGCGGCCGCCAGCATGGGGGCGCCATCCTTCCTCACCTTCCGCAAAGTCACGCTTCCGGTCATTCTGCCGGGCATCGCGTCGGGCGCGCTGTTTGCCTTCGCCACCTCGCTCGACGAAGTCGTGGTGACGATGTTCCTCGCCGGTCCCGGACAACGCACCTTGCCGCGCGAGATGTTCACCATCGCGCGCGACACGCTGACGCCGACCATCGCGGCTGCTGCCACAGTGCTGATCGCCGCCTCGATCGTTTTGCTGATTGCGTCCACAGCGCTCGGCCGCTCGAATCGATAGCGCCGGCCGTCCCGACGGCTTCTGGCCACGGGTTTGTCGATCAAACGCATGTTGCCCAAAACTGCACAGCGGCTCGGGACAGCGGCTCGGATTGAAACAGGAGCGCAAAAGCGCGTCAGCGGATCGTGGTCTATCGCGTAATAAAGCCTTTCAGGAACGCGGCCAGCGATGGAAGTCGAGTTAATCCTGATCGTCCAGCAAAGCGATGGCATCGAACGGTTGTTCGCGCGGCACCCGGATTTCGGCGCCGATACTTTGAAGGCTGGCAAGGAGTGCCGACACCCTTTCGGGCTCTTCCGGGTTCTGTTTCAGCACGCCGCCGGCAAGTCGGGTCAGCGGGCTATGGAGGAATTGCCGCTAGCGGGCAAAGGTGATGCGGATCGCTCCATAGGGTCCGAAATCGGCAGCGATAGTGTCACTGTGGCGACACTCCACGGGCCGGATGAACGAGCCCGACAGCACGGCCTGTCCGGCGGATATCTGCATGCCGTACTGATGCAGCCGGTTGGCCAGCCAGGCGATGCCCTTCGCCGGATGATCGAGCACCCCGGCGCCGAGCCCGGTCTCTTCGACCTCGCCATTGCGCGACAGGATGGCGCCGATCCAGCGCAGGTCGGCCTCGCGCGGTCCGGCACGACGGCCGCCGACGACGACGCCGGCATTGGCGGCATTGTCGGAGATGGTGTCGAAGAAGGTCCGTATCCTGCCGCTCTCCTTGTTGACGCGCTCGATACGGGTGTCGAGGATCTCCAGCGCCGGCGTGATGTAGTCGGTGGCGTCGAGCACGTCGTCGATCGACACGTCCGGACCGGCCAGCGACGCCTTCATTACGAAGGCGATCTCGGCCTCGATGCGCGGCTGGATGAAGCGGCCGGCTGGAACGGTGCCGCCGTCATCGAAGAACATGTCGTCGAACAGCACACCGGAATCCGGAATGTCGATGGCGAGCGCCGACTGCATCGCCTTGGAGGTCAGGCCGATCTTCCAGCCTTTGATCGTCAGGCCCGAGGCCACTTTTCGTTTCACCAGCGCCGCCTGGACGAGATAGGCGTCATCCATCGTCGCCCCGGGGAAATCAAGGCTGAGCAGCCTGATCTGGCGGCGGTCGCGCTCGGCCTCGAACAGCCTCGCGGCCGCGTCTTCGACCTGTTCCGGCGTCATCATCGGCCGGTCCCTTCGTCGACGACGCCGTTGCTGAGCATGCCAATGCCGTCGGCCTCGACCTCGATCACGTCGCCCGGCTTCAGCCAGATTGGCGGGTCGAACCGGGCGCCAGCGCCGGTCGGCGTGCCGGTGACGATGACGTCGCCCGGCGCCAGCGTGGTGAAGGTCGAGATGTAGTTGATGATCTTGCGGAAGGAAAAGATCATGCGGCCGGTGCGGTCCTGCTGGCGAACCTCGCCATTGACGCGCGTGGTCAGCGCGATGTCAGCGATCTGTGCCTCGTCGGTGAACGGCACAAGCCAGGGGCCGATAGAGCCGGTCCGGTCGAAGTTCTTGCCCTGCGTGACGTTGAACTTGGCATGCCGCACCCAGTCGCGGATGGTCCCTTCGTTGCAGAGCGAAAGTGCTGCGATATGGCCCAGCGCATCCGCCTCGGCGATCCTGCGGCCGCCCTTGCCGATGACGATGACGATCTCGCCCTCATAATCGAGCTGCGGCGATTCCGACGGCCGCACGAGGGGCGTGCCATGGCCGACGAAGGAGCGCGGGAAGCGGATGAACAGCGACGGGTTCGAGGGTGCGGCCTGTCCGTCCTTGTACTCCTCGTTGCGGTCCGGATAGTTGACGCCGACGCAGATGATCTTTTCGGGCGAGGGGACGGGTATCTCGTAGGCGATGGCGTCGAGCGGGAAATCGGCGGCGACAGCGTCCGCCTCTTCCGTCAGCCGTCGCAGTGCGCCGGCCTCTATCACCTCGCGCAAACTCGGCCACTGTGCGTGTCGCGCCGACAGGTCGACGACGCCCTTGTCGGTGATTGCGCCGTAGCGCGTTTTGCCGCCAACGGTGAAGGTGGCGAGACGTGCCGCGCTCATTTGTTTCCCCTGCAGTTAGCCGACGTCACGGCGCGACGATCGGCGAGGCCGCCAGATCGGACTTGCGCGGCTCGACGCCGGCAAAGGTGCTGCCTTCCTCGAACCAGCTCTTCGGCGCCGGTGCGCCCCACAGCGTCTGGCGCTGCGGGTCCTTGAGGTCCCATTTGATCGGCTCTAGGTCGGGATCTACCGTCTGGTAGTCCGAACAATAGATCTCGATGCGGTGATTGTCGGGATCACGGATATAGAGGAAGAAGGCGTTGGAAATGCCGTGCCGGCCGGGACCGCGCTCGATGTTCGGCAGCCAGCCGGTGGTCGCCATCAGGTCGAGCAGATCGATGATGTTGAGCGGCGTCGGCACCCAGAAGGCGACGTGGTGCAGACGTGGGCCGATGCCATTGGTGAAGGCGATGTCGTGGACGCCGCCCTTGCGGTGCGTCCATGCCGCCCAAAGTCTTCCGGTCGCGGCATCCTCCGTGTACTCGGTCACGCGGAAGCCGAGTTCGTTGTAGAACGCCACCGATTCATCGACATTGGGCGAGAAGCAGTTGAAGTGGTCGATGCGCAGCGGCTTGACGCCTTTGTACAGCGCATACTTCTGATGGATCGGCGGCAGCCGCTCCATTCTGGAATAGAATTCGAGCGGAATGCCGTGCGGGTCGCGGGTGCGGAAGGTACGCGACTGGTAGGGCCGCTCGACCCATTTCACAGGCAGACCCCTGGCTTTGAAGAAGTGCTCGGCCTTGTCGAGATCGTCGTCGGAAAACAGCTTGAAGCCGAGGTCGCGGGCTTCCGGCGCGGCACCTTTCCTGAGCACGATGCAATGGTGGCCGCGCTCTTCCATGGCGCGCAGATAGATGGCGTCCTTGGTCTCGTCGGTCACCTGCAGGCCGAGCGTGTCGACATAGAACGCGCGCGACTTACCGAGGTCCGTAACAGCCAGCTCGACGTGGCTGAGCCGCACGATGTTGAATGCCGGGTAGAGATTGGGTGTGGGCAAGGGCATCGTTGGGGTCTCCGGTCAGCCGCCGAGCTTCTGGATGGAATGCGGCGCCGTGGCGAACGCGATGTTCTTGGTTTCCATGTAGAAATCGAACGACCAGTCGCCGCCGTCGCGGCCGATGCCTGAGTTCTTGGCGCCGCCGAACGGCGTCGGCAGGTGGCGCACATTCTCCGAATTGACCCAGATCATGCCGGCGTCGAGCGCGTCGGTGAAGCGGAAGGCGCGGGTGACGTCCGAGGTCCAGAGATAGCCGGTCAGGCCGTATTGCGTGTCGTTGGCCAGCGCCAGCGCCTCGGCCTCGTCCTTGAACGAGATGGCGGTCAGCACGGGTCCGAATATCTCTTCCTGGGCGATGCGCATCTTGTTGGTGGCGCCGACGAACAGCGTCGGGCTGACATAGCAGCCGCCGCCCGGACCGGCGAACTTGCCGCCGCCGGCGGCGACGACAGCGCCTTCCGACTTGCCGATCTCGATATAGGACAGCACCTTTTCCTCATGCACCGGATGGATCAGTGGGCCAACCACGGTTTCGGGGTCGAGCGGATGGCCTATCCTGATGCGCTTGGCCTTCTCCGCCACCAGCGCGGTGAACTTGTCGTAGATGCTTTCCTCGACCAGCAGGCGTGAGGACGAGGTGCAGCGCTCGCCGTTCAGCGAATAGATCATGAAGACGGCAGCGTCGGCCGCCCGCTCCAGATCGGCATCGGCAAAGACGATGACCGGGTTCTTGCCGCCGAGTTCGAAATGCACGCGCTTCAGCGTGTCGGCACCCTGCTTCATGATCATCGAGCCGGTGCGGCTTTCGCCGACGAAGCCGATCGCCTTGATGTCGGGGTGTTCGGTCAGCGCTCTGCCGGCGTCCTCGCCAAAGCCGTTGACGAGGTTCCACACGCCCTTCGGCAGGCCGGCCTCCTCGGCGATCTCGACCAAAAGCCGCGCGGTCAGCGGCGAGAACTCGGCTGGCTTGTGGACGATCGTACAGCCGGCGGCGAGCGCCGGCGCGATCTTCCAGGTCGACAGCATGAAAGGTGTGTTCCACGGCGTGATCACGCCGACCGGGCCGACCGGCACGCGCGTCGTCATGTTGACCTGGTTCGGTGCGCGGATCGTGTGGCCGTCGCGGGCCTCCGGCGCGCGGTCGGCGTAGAAGCGGAAGTTCTCCGCGCCGCGCAGCGCTGCCTTGGCCATGAACTTCAATGACTGGCCGGTGTCCATGCATTCGACGAAAGCGATTTCCTCGGCCCGCGCGACGATGGCGTCGGCTATTTTGTGCAACTGCTTCTTGCGGGCGTCGCCTGATATCGCCGCCCAGTCGCGGAAGGCAGCCTTCGCCGCCTTGGCGGCGCGGTCGATGTCGGCGGCCTTGCCGCGTGCCACCTTGGCGATCGGCTTCAGGTCGATTGGCGACAGCGTCTCGTATGTCGAGCCGTCGGCGGCCGGCACGGTTTCGCCGCCGATCTGGTTGAGCACGCCAGCGCTTCTGAAGCGCTCGAGATAGGCCTCGGCCTTTCTCAGATTGTCGTCCAATGCCGCCATGATATGGGTTCCTGTCACTTGCCGCGCAGGCGCGGGTGGATGGCATTCTTCTTCCAGCTTAGTTCGGCATCGATCTCGCGGATCTCCAGCGACAGCGCGAAATGCGGCGTCGTGAACAGAGATGCGAGATGATCCGAAACAGTAGTGAAGATCGCCTCGCCGGTGCGTTTCTTTTCCTCGGCGCTGCGGCCCTTGCCGATGCGGAAGTTCATGTCGATGAACCCGTTCTCCGGGAGGCGATCGGCGATCGCGTATGCCTCGGCGCGAAAAGCGCGTACCCTCACCGCGCCATGTTCGAACAGGCCGGTTTCGAGGATGGTGCGAGCGACCAGCGTGCAAAGCGCGCTGATGTCGACCTTGGCGTCGAGATTCGCCGAATATTCGATCGCCATATGTGGCAAGGTTTCCTCCACCTTGTAATTAACATGTGAATTACATCTTGACGGCGGAATGTCAAGTGTCGTTCTCTATGCAGATACAGCTCTCGATGGTGGGATTGCCGCCCCCGGCGAAATCGCGGATATAGCTGCGATCCGAGTCTCATTGTGTGGTGCGAGTCGTACCGGAATTGGAATTTTTTGGAGACCTGACGTTGCTACCGCCCAGCACCCGCCGCTCCCTGCCCATGGCTCTGCTTCGCGCCCGCGAAGTGATCATGGCGCATTTCCGGCCGATGCTTGCCCGCCACGACATCACTGAGCAGCAGTGGCGCGTGCTGCGTGTGCTTGCCGAAGCCGGGCCGCTCGAGGCAACCGAACTTGCCCATCGCGCCTCGATCCTTCCGCCCAGCCTGACCCGCATCATCAAGGCGATGGAGGAACGGCAGTTCATCACCCGCAACAAGGTCAAGGATGACGGTCGCCGGGCGCTGCTCGCAATCAGCCCGGCCGGGCTGGCGCTGATCGAGGATTTGTCGCCCGAGCGCATCGCCATCTACGATGCGATCGAGCAGCGCTACGGCGCCGAACAGCATGAGCACCTGCTCGACCTGCTCGAAAACCTGATCCAGTCGGAATCATCCGAAAACCAGACTTGACAGCCTCTACCCGCCAAAACTGCCGAGTGCACTCGGCTGCATGTAGTTGCGGCCGACATAGAGCAGCGCCGCCTCGTCGCTGCCGTGGCGGATGTCGACGACGCGGCCGAACATCACATTGTGCGTGCCAACCTTGTTCACGTCGCCGATCTCGCAATCGAAGCTGACGATGGCGTCGAGCAGCGCCGGCATGCCGGACGGCATGGTCTGCCATCTTGCCGCATTGTAGCGCTCGCCCATGTCGCGGATCGTACCGGCGAACTTTGCCGCCAGATGGGTGTGTAACTGCGTCAGCACGTTGACGCAGAAACGCTGGTTGGCGAGGAACAGGCCGGTCTGCGCCGAGCGCTCGTTCATGCACACAAGCAGCGTCGGCGGATCGTCGGAAACGCTGCACATGGCGGTCGCAGTGAAGCCGCCGCGGCCGGCCGGACCATCAGTCGTGACGATGTTGACCGGCGCACAGACCCGCGCCATCGCCTCACGGAACTCCAGCCTTGCAACTTGTGGCTCCATGGCCGGGACCTCAGCTTGCGCCAGCCGGCAGCGGCGGCAGCCAGGTGTCGCCGGTCCAGCCCTTTTCGTCGTAGTCGGCCATGCAGGTGTCGACCAGTTCCTCCATCGCCCTCAGGCGCCCGCCGCGCTCAGCGCCCTTCAGCACCTGCAGCCGCACCTCTTCCGGCGCACCGGCATAGTTGAGCTCATAGAGCGCGTGGCGGCCGCCGAACTCGGTGCCGGTCGCATCCCACAGCAGCTTCATGATCTTGATGCGTTCGACATGGCCCATGTCATTGGAGCCGCGCACGTACTGGGCAAGGTACTTGTCGATCTCCGGATTGTCGAAATCCTTTGCCGAGGACGGCAGGTAGATCAGCCCCGAAGCGATGACTCGGCGCACCGTATCGATAACGCGCGGATAGGCCTCCGACATGAAAGTGCGATAGGCGAGCGCCGCTTCGAGATTGGGCAGCACGGCGCCGTTCGCCCATGGGATCGGGTTGTGCGCCATGGCGTTGGAAAAGCTCCAGAACATGTGGCGCAGCGCAATTACTTCGCCGAGGGCCGCCTGGTTGCCGCGGAAGGCATCCCCGCCCGTCGCGCGCAGCGCCTTCGCCAGCAGGCCTGCGAGGAAGTCGAGCTTGACGGCGAAGCGCGTGCAGCCCTGAAAACAATAGCCGTGCATGAAGCCCGACGCCGGGTGGAAGGAGAGGATCTTCTGCGCATCGCGCAGCACCAGCACGTCCTCCCAGGGGATGAAGACATTGTCCAGCACCAGGATCGCATCGTTCTCGTCGAAACGAGACGACAGCGGATAGTCGAAGGGATGGCCGACCGTGTTGGCCGTCTGCTCGTAAGAGACGCGGCAGAACATCTTTATCCCCGGCGCGTTCATAGGCACGATGAACATCACCGACAATGACGGGTCCTCGGTGACCGTCGCCGAGCTCTGCGCCAGGAAATTGTAATGGGTGAGCGCTGACGACGTCGCCACCACCTTGGCGCCGGACACCCAGATGCCGGCGTCGTTCTCCTTCGTGATGTGCACGAACACGTCCTTCACCTGCTCGGCCGGCTTGTGGCGGTCGATCGGCGGGTTGACGATGGCATGGTTCATGAACAGGGCCGCTTCCTGGGCGCGTTTGTGCCAGGCGAGTGCATTGTCCCTGAACGGGCCGTACCACTCGGCATTGGCGCCGAGCGTGTTCATAAGTGCTGCCTTGTAATCGGGCGTGCGCCCCATCCAGCCGTAGGACATGCGCGACCAGTCGGCGATGGCGGTCTGCTGTGCGGCGAGATCCGCGGCGGAATGGGCGACGCGGAAATATTTGTGCGTGTAGCCGCCAGAACCGGTGTCGGTCGGCGAGGTCAGCACCGCCTGCCGCGCCGGATCGTGCAAGGCATCGTAGAGGCGGGCCAGCGAGCGCGCCGAGTTGCGCATCGCCGGATGGGTGGTGACGTCGGCAATCCGCTCGCCATTGATATAGACCTCGCGCCCGTCGCGCAGGCTCTGCAAATATTCGGCACCGGTAAACGGCCGTTTCGTGTCGGCCCGGAAATCTTCCGATCGCATCATGATCCTCCTTTAACGCGTCAACTGTAGCGATCGTCGTGACAAAGGTTTATGGACGAAAGTATAGAACCACTTGGATTTTTTCGCCGTGATGAGCCAGACTGCCATTCCCGAATTCTTCGTCTACGGCGAACCGGCGCGTGCGCTCGACGTCGGATTCCTGCATGTCGAGACTGTTCTTGCGCGTGCCTCCGTGCATCGCGGCCAGGTTCTCGCGCACAAGCACCCGCAAATGGCGCAGATCACCTTCTGGACCGGCGGCAGCGGCATTTATCGGATCGAAGACGAGACCTGGAGTTTTTCGGCGCCGACGGTGAGCTTCATGCCGAGCGGCGTGGTCCACGGATTCAGCATCGAGACGGGCGCCGACGCCATCGTTGTCTCGGTCGCCGATGCTGCCCTTGCGGCGATCGCTGAGCAGTCCGCGCTGCCGCTCGACCAGCCGGTCTTCGTCACCGGACGCGGTGAAACGGCCCTCTGGGAAAGGTTGGGTGATACGGTTACGATGATCCAGGCGGAATATGCCGACAGGTTGCCCGGTATGGAGAAAATCCTGCCGCCGCTGATCGCCGTGGCATTGTCGGGCATCGCCCGCCTCGATGCGCAGTCGCATGCTGTCGCGGTGCCGGCGACGGTGGCGCTGGGCGGCCGGCTGCGGCGTCTGATCGACCGACACTTTCGCGACGACTGGCCGGTCGAGCGCTATGCCGCCGCGCTCGGCACCACGCGCCATCTGCTCGACAAGGCAGCGCGGCAGGTGCTCGGCGCGGGCGTACGCCAGGCGGTTGGTGAGCGGCGGCTGGTCGAGGCCAAGCGCCTGCTGCTGTTCACCGTGCGCCCGGTCGAGGACATCGCCTATGAGACCGGGTTCAACGACCCGGCTTATTTCTCGCGCTTCTTCCGCGCCGCCGTCGGCCTCTCGCCGGCGGCGTGGCGACGCCTGCGGCTCGGTCAGGACTGAGCGTCACCGTCGCTCAGGCGGCTGCCGTCAGTCCGGCGTCGAGAGCCTCGGCGATCTTTGCCACATCGGCGGACGAGATCACCAGCGGCGGCGACAGGATGATGGTGTTGCCGGAGACGCGCAGCATGACGCCGGCCTTGTAGGCGGCCTCTGCGGCGGCATTCATCGTCTTCTTGTCGGCCGGCTTCTTGGCGGCACGGTCGGAAACCAGTTCGAGCGCCGCCATCAGCCCTTGGTAGCGCACATCGCCGACCAGAGCGTGCTTCGCCCTCAGCGCCTCCAGCGCCTTGCCGAGCTCGACACCGCGCGCCGCCGCATTCTCGTTGACGGCAAGCCGCTTGGTCTCGGCGAGTGTGGCCAGCCCCGCCGCGCAGCCGACCGGATGGCCGGAATAGGTGTAGCCGTGCCCGATCGAGCCGAAGCTGGTCTTGTCGGCCTCGAAGACGTCGGCAACCTTGGCGCTGATCAGCGTGGCGCCGAGCGGGAAGTAGCCCGAGGTGATCGCCTTGGCGATGCTCATGAAATCCGGCTTCACTCCGGAGAGCCGCGAGCCCGACCAGGCGCCGGTGCGACCGAAACCGGTCACCACCTCGTCGGCGACGAGCAGGATGTCGTGACGGTCGCAGATCGCCCGCACCATCGGCATGAAGCTCTCATGCGGAACGATCACACCGCCGGCGCCGAGCACCGGCTCCATGATGAAGGCGGCGATGGTGTCGGCGCCCTGGAAGGCGATCTCGTCTTCGATCGCCCGCGCGCAGAGTTTCGCCAGCTTCGCCGGATCGGTCTCGTCGAACGGATTGCGGTAGGTCCATGGCGCCGGTGTGTGGAAGACGCCGGGCAAAAGCGGCTCGTAGTTGCGCCGGAAATTGGCATTGCCGTTGACCGAGGCGCCGCCGAAATGCGTTCCGTGATAGCCCTTCTTCAGCGCCAGGAACTTCGTCCGGTCGCCCTGGCCCCTGATCTTCCAGTATTGCCGCGACAGCCGCAGTGCCGTCTCGACCGAGTCCGAGCCGCCGGAGGTGAAGAAGGTCCGTACCATGCCCTCGGGAGCGAACCAGTCGCACAGCTCATAGGCAAGCTCGATCGACGGTCCGGTCGAGGTGCCGCGAAAGCCGGAATAATAGGGCAGGGCGTCGAGTTGTGCTGCGATCGCCTTCTTGATCGGATCGCAGCTGTAGCCGAGGTTGACGTTCCACAGGCCCCCGACTGCATCGAGGACGGTGCGGCCTTCGGCATCGGTGACCGAGACGCCTTCGCCCTTCATGATGATCTTTGGCGGCGTCGCGCGCATCTCGGCCGGATGCGCCATCGGATGCCAGATCGGCTTGGCGTTGTTCTCGGTGAGGAAGTTGATGTCGCGCATCGGTGGGAACTCCGTTTCTTGAATTCTTAGGCCGCAACGCCGAAATGGCCGAGCGCCGCTGCATAGCCTTGCCCCGGTTGGGCGACGTCGAAATGCACGGCCAGCATGCCGGCGGCGACCGCGCCGTCGACGTTACGCTTCTGGTCGTCGACGAAGACGCAAGCCGCGGGCGGCAAGTGCAGTGCTTCGCTCACCATCGCATAAGCGCGCGGATCGGGTTTCAGGATGTGCGTGTAGGTGGCGTCGATGATGGTCTCGAACAGCGACAGCAGCGGCAGGCGCTCGCGAAAGCTGTTGCCGTAGAACAAGTCGAGCTCGTTGGAGAGGATGGCGAGCCGGATGCCAGCTTCATGCGCCGCACGGATCGCTCGTTCCGCCTCTGGCCGCACCACCGCTTGCGGGTCGGCGCCGCGCGCCCGCTGCACGAAAGTCGACATGTCGTCCCAGTCCTCGCCGACGAGACGGCCGACTTCACGCGTGCGCGTCTTCCAGTAGTCGCGCTCGCTGATCTCGTCGGCTTGCATGGAACACCACAGCGGGTCGGATGCCGGATCGAACGGCCCGCGCCAGCCGAGCATGCCGGGCGTCAAGTCCAATGCGCGTTCGGTCAACGCGTGCGTTTCGAACAGCGTGCGGGTGACGACGCCGCCGAAATCAAGCACCAGCGCCTTTGGCGATGGCCCGCTCATGCAGCTTGAGTTCCTTCCGGCGCGCCCAGCGGCACAATGCCTTCGGCGACCCAGCGGTCGAAGATCTCCAGTGCCTTGGCGCTGAAGGCGGCGTCGTTGATGTGCCCTGATATCTCGTGCAACTCGGCATTGCCGGGCACGCTCGAGCGCATCTCCTCGACAAAGGCCGACAGCGCCTCCGGTTCGTGCAGCGGCTCGCCCTCCTGGTCCCATTGCTGGATGCCGCCTGCCGGCAGGATGAAGGCGGTCGGCCCGGTTGCGGCGGCGAGCTTCTCGCCGATGGCGCGCGCGATCTCCTTGCGGGTTTCGCCGTCTGATGTCACCGAGGCGAGCAGGCGGTTGTGCGCATGGTACGGCCGTTCGAAGAAACGGGCAGGCACTGCTTGCCAGGTCGGAAAATCCACCATGTCGACGGCGCCAGGTGCCACGATCTGAGGGATGCCTTGCCGACCAGCACTTTCCAGCCGGTCGGAGCCCGAATTCACCACCGAGCCGGTCAGCTGGTTGGCGAGTTCCTGAAGGCTGAAATCCATCACCGCGACGAAGCCGCGTTGCGCGGCGATCGCCTCAAGCGCCCGGCCGCCCATGCCGGTGGTGTGGAAGACGATGACTTCATAGCCGCGCTTCTCCAGCTCCGGCTTCAGCGTCACCATATAGTGCAGGCAGCTTTTTCCCAGCGAACTCATGCCTATCCTGGGCCGCGTCGCGTCCGGCTTAACGACGGCGCGCGCGGCACCCACCACCGCTCCGCAGGCCTGCGACAGCACCGCCTTGCAGGCACTGTTGAGGCCATAGAGACCGCCCGCCCACAGGATCATCATCAGGTCTGTGGCGATCCGTTCTGGTGGCAGCAGATGTGAATAGGCAATGGTCGAGATGACGAATTTCGGCACGCCGAGCGGCAGCGCCAGCGCGACGTCAAGCGCAAGGTCGGTGCCCATCGAGCCACCGAGCGCGATGAAACCGTGGATTTCGCCCTTGTCGCAGAGTGCGCGGGCAAGCCGCGAGGCGCCGAGCGCCATCAGCGTCATCGCCGAATTCTCGTCGCCGCTGGCGATGATCGCCTCGATGGTCGTGTCGGCAGCTTGAGCCACCGCATGCTTGTCATGCGCCGGCTGGTAGGGCGGATCGCCGAGCACGCTCACATCCATCATCACGGCGACACCGCCGACCGCCTCGATGCGCTCGCGCATGAAGAGCAATTCGTCGGCCTTGGTGTCACCGGTGCCTATAACCAGGATTCGGCGTGTCTCCTCCACAGTCAATCTCCTTGCAGGGGTATTTGTTGTCATGCTCGCTTGAGGCCCGGCTGGCCCTGCCGTCCGAAAAGCCGCTCGCTGATAACGCGCGCAGCCGCCGCCACACTGGCGCCATAGCGCTCGATCTCGCCCTTCTGGACCCGCACCTTAGGCGCCGCGACGGCGATGATGCCAATGGCAAAACCGTCGGCGCCGAGGATCGGCGCCGCGACGCTGAGCACGCCCTCCTCGAAGCCTTGCGAGCCGGTCGAGTGCCCGCGCGCGCGGGCGGCGGCGACATGCTCGGCAAGTGTTTTCGCGTCGCCTATTGTGTGGGGCGTGAAGGCCGGCAGCGGTCCGGCCAGAACAGCGTCTCGGATACGCTCTTCCGTGAACGCCAGGAACGCAATGCCAGAAGCCGTCGCATGCATCGGCAGCACCTCGCCGAGTTGCACGCTGACGCGATTGGCCCTGGTCGATTCGACGACATGGACTGTGATCAGGCCGCGCTTCGAATATTCCGACAGGTGCACCGTCTCATCGGTTTCCGCCGCCAGCGCCTCGACCACCGGCACCGCCATGCGCAGGAAGGGGAACTGGGCTTCGCGCATCAGCGCCAGCCGCGCGACACCGGCGCCCAGCCGGTAAAGACGCGTGGCTTCATCCTGCTCGACCAGCCCATGCGCTATCAGGGAGACCAGCAGCCGGCGCGTTGTTGCCTTGTCATGGCCGGCGCGCCGGGCGAGGTCAGCCAACGCCGTCTCGGGCTCGCCGCGACCGAGCATTTCCAGCAGCGTGATGGCCTTGCTCACCGTACCCATGCGTATCTGATCCTCCATCCGATACTTAACGTGCGAATTAACTTGACAGGAAGCCGGTTCCTTTGCAAGTCTATATTCGAAATGTCGTTGCAAATAATGAAACGACAAGGCGGCCCGAAACAGGGCCTCGACATTTCAGGGACACTTGGCTTCCGCAGCGCGGAATTGGAGGGAAAGATGACGACAATTGAAGCCGGCGAAGCGAACCGGCTGAGGAAGAACAGCCTTGGCGTTGGCGCCATCACCTTCATGGTGATCTCGGCAGCGGCGCCTCTGACGGCTGTGGCTGGCGGCACGCCGCTCGGCATGCTGATGGGCAATGGCGCGGGCTTTGCCGGCACCTATCTGATCGTGACGCTGCTGCTGCTGTTGTTCGCGGTCGGCTATGTCGCCATGTCGCGCCATGTCGGCAATGCAGGCGCCTTCTATGCGTATGCGGCGCGCGGGCTCGGCGGTCTCGCCGGCGGCGCCACGGCGCTGATCGCAATCCTGTCCTACAATGCCATGCAGATCGGCGTCATGGGCCTTCTCGGTGCCGCGACCGCCGGGCTGTTCGCCGGCTGGGGCATCAACTTGCCCTGGTGGGCGTGGAGTTTCGTCGCCATCGCCATCGTCGCCGTGCTCGGCTACAGGCAGGTCGACCTGTCGGCCAAGATCCTGACCGTTCTGGTGCTTGCCGAATACGTCGTGGTGCTGATCCTCGACATGGCGATCGTCAAGACCGGAGGCGATAGTGGACTGTCAGCGGCGCCGTTCAGTTGGAGCCAGATCACCAGCGGCGCGCCGGCGATCGCCATCCTGTTCTGCTTTGCCGCGTTCATCGGCTTCGAGGCAACGACGATCTATGCCGAGGAGGCGCGCGACCCCAAGGTCACCATTCCGCGGGCGACATATTTCTCCGTCATCCTGATCGGCGTCTTCTACATGGTCACCGCATGGCTGATGGCGGTCGGTGCCGGCGTTGACAAGCTGCTGCCGGCGCTGCAGGGGCTTCAGGATCCGACCACGTTCCTGTTCGGCCTGTCCGACCGCTACGCCGGAACGATGCTCTCGCACGCCATGAGCATCCTGTTCGTGTCGAGCCTGTTTGCCGGCGTACTGGCGTTCCACAATGCGGTCGCCCGCTACATCTATGTTTCCGGCCGCGAGAAGCTCCTGCCGCGGACCATCGGCGTGACCCATTCGACGCACCAGAGCCCGCATGTCGCCTCGGTCATCCAGAGCGTGCTTGCCGCTGTCGTCGTCGGGCTCTTCGCCGTGCTTGGCCTTGACCCGGTGCTGGCGCTGTTTTCGTGGCTGACCAACGTTGCCACTCTCGGCGTCATCGTGATGATGGCGGTGGCCTCGCTCGCCGTCGTGATGTTCTTCCGTGCCAACCCGTCCAGTCAGGAGAACGCGGTGAAGACCACAATCCTGCCGGGGCTGACCTTCATCGCCTTCGTCATCATCATCTACCTGATCGTCATCAATTTCGGCGGCCTGTCCGGTGCTGGCGGGTTCCTCGGCGTGTTCCTGCCGGCGCTGGTGCTGATCGCGGCCGTGGTTGGCCTTGTGCTGGCGAGCGCGTTGAAGAGCCGGGATCCGGTGGCCTTCGCCGAGCTTGGACAGCCTTTGAAGGACTGAGATCAAGAGGGGCGGCGCATGACGCCGCCCCCTTCTTCACCCTAGGGGAGTAGCGGCGTTGAGCTTTGCCGAGAGCATCACCGTTGAGGCGCTGGAAGCCGATCCGTATCCGATCTATGCTGAACTGAGGCGCAACGCGCCGGTCGCTTTCGTGCCGGCGGTCAACCTCTGGTTCGTCACCCGCTGGAAGGATGTCGAAACGGTCGCGAAGTCGCCCGACATCTTCTCCGCGGTTGTCGGGACATCCCCGGTCGAACGCTCCTTCGGCAAGCCGACCATCCTGACCACCGACGGAGACGTCCACAAGGATCTGCGCCAGGGCGTCGACCCGAAATACCGGCCGCGCACCGTCGCTTCCTATGCCGGGGATCTCGTGCGCTCGATCGCCGGACCCTATCTCGACCGGATCGCCGAGCAGGGTGCGGCGGAACTGATGGCCGAGTATTTCGAGCCGGTGTCGACGCTCAGCCTGGCGCGCTCGCTCGGGCTGGCCGACATCGACATGCCGACCTTGCGGCGCTGGTTCTATGGCCTTGCCCAGGGCGCCATCAATTTCGAGAACGATCCGAAGCGCCAGGAAATCGCCGATGCGATCAGCGCCGAGGTTGGCGCCGCCATCCTGCCGACGCTGGAGAGGCTTGTCCACGCGCCTGACGACTCCGCCCTGTCGCACATACTGCATGACGGCATGCCGCAGGGTGCGACCCGCGCCATCGACTTCGTGATGCCGAGCATCAAGGTCATCCTGCTCGGTGGCATGCAGGAGCCCGGCCATGGCGCCGGCTCCATACTTGCCGGCCTGCTTTCGCATCCCGAGCAGATGCGGCAGGTGCTGGACGATCTGGAAACCTTGGTGCCGAAGGCGGTCGACGAGGGTCTGCGATGGGTCGCGCCGATCGGCACGCAGACGCGCCAGACGACGCGCGCGGTCGAGCTCGGCGGCGTGACCATCCCGGCGGGCGCGCCAGTCGCCGCGCTCGTCTCCTCGGCCAGCCGCGACGAAATCCGGTTCTCCGATCCCGACCGTTTCGACATCCTTCGTGATGAAGGCAACCACGCTGCCTTCGGCTTTGGCCATCACTTCTGTTCGGGTCGGTTTTTTGCGCGCGAGCAGATGTGCCTCGCGGTAAGGCTTCTGCTGGAACGGTTTCCGGATCTGCGGCTGGTGCCAGGCAAGGAACCGGTGTTCCGGGGCTGGGAATTTCGCGCGCCAACCACCCTGCATGTCGCCTTCGGAGCCGGTACCCAATGATCAACCAGAACACCATCGATATGCTGCGCAAGGCCGAGGTCGGCGTGCGAAACCTCTTCATCGATGGTGCGCAGACCGCAGGTGCAAGTGGCGCCACGCTGCCCGTGATCTCGCCGATCGATGGCCGCCCGTTCGCCAGCATCGCCGACGGCAACGCCGTCGATGTCGATCGCGCCGTGGCGTCGGCGCGCAAGGCGTTTGAGAAGGGCTCGTGGTCGCGCGCCGCCCCCGCCTTCCGCAAGAAGATTCTGACGAAGTTAGCCGAGCTGGTCGAAAAGCATGTCGATGAACTGGCGGTGCTTGGCGTCCGCGACAACGGCACCGAGATCGGCATGGCCTACAAGGCCGAGCCGTTATCGGCCGCGGGCACCATCCGCTACTACGCGGAGGCTATCGACAAGGTCTATGGCGAGATCGCGCCGACGGCCGAGAATGTGCTCGGGCTGATCCACAAGGAGCCGCTCGGCGTTGTCGGCGTCATCGTACCCTGGAATTTCCCATTGATGATCGGCGCCTGGAAGATCGCGCCGGCGCTGGCTGCCGGCAATTCCATCGTCGTCAAGCCGCCCGAGGTCGCTTCGCTGACGCTTCTGCGGCTGGCTGAGCTCGCTGCCGAAGCCGGGCTTCCCGCCGGTGTGTTTAACGTCGTTACCGGCCGTGGCGCGGTTGCCGGCGAGGCGCTCGGCCTGCACATGGATGTCGACGCCATAGCCTTCACCGGCTCGGGGCCGGTCGGCCGGCATCTGCTTGAGTATGCGGCGCGTTCCAATCTGAAGCGCGTCTTCCTCGAACTCGGCGGCAAGTCGCCCAACATCGTCTTTGCCGACGCCCCGGACCTGAAACAGGCCGCAGTCGTCTCGGCCAACGGCATTTTTCGCAATTCCGGCCAGGTCTGCGTTGCCGGCTCGCGCCTGCTCGTCCAGGCGTCGGTCTACGACCGCTTCATGGACGAGCTCCTCGCAGCGACCACGCGGCTGAAGGTCGGCGATCCGCTCAATCTGACGAGCGACGTCGGTGCGGTATCAAGCGCCGAGCAGCTGGACAAGAATCTCGGCTTCGTCGAACGGGCGACAGCTGAAGGCGCCCGTCTGGTCACCGGCGGCGGACGGATCCTGGCCGAAACCGGCGGCAGCTACATGGCGCCGACGATCTTCGAGAACGTGACGCAAGAGATGCAACTCGCCCGCGAGGAGGTGTTTGGGCCGGTGCTCGGCGTGATGCGCTTCGAGACCGAGGAAGAGGCGGTGCGGCTTGCCAATTCGACGGTCTATGGCCTTGCCTCGGCGGTGTGGACCGCCAACCTCTCCACGGCGCATCGTATGGTGCGCAACATCAATGCCGGCGTCGTCCACGTCAACACCTATGGCGGCGCCGACATCACCGTGCCGCTCGGCGGCGTCAAGCAGTCCGGCTTCGGTCGCGACAAGTCGATGCATGCGCTGGACAAATACACCGATCTCAAAACGGCCTGGATTTCTCTCGGCTGACCGTTTCTCGCTAAGCGCTGCCGAGGATGAAATCGGCACAGCGGTCGGCGATCATGATCACCGGCGCGTTGGTGTTGCCACTGATGAGCCTGGGCATGACCGAGGCATCGCAGATCCGCAGGCGCGGCACGCCGCGGACGCGCAACCGCGGATCGACCACGGCACTGTCGTCATTGCCCATCCGGCAGGTTCCCGATGGGTGGTAGACTGTCTTGGCGTGTTCGAGGATGTGGCCGACGATCGCCTGGTCAGGAAGATCCGCGGCCGCGCCCGGCGAAAGCTCCTCCGCCACCATGGCCTGCAGCGCCGGCTGGCGCAGGATGGTGCGGGCGATCTTCATGCCGGCCAGCAGCAAGGCGAGATCGTCCGGATCGGACAGGAAGCCGGTGGTGAAGCGGATCGGATCGGCCGCATCGCGCGAGCGCAGCCTGACCGTGCCGCGCGACTTCGGCCTGAGCACACAAGGATTGATCTCCATGCCGTGCCGCTCGATCGAGCCGTGTTCGGCGCTCTCGATCATCACCGGCAGGACGTGGAACTGGATATCGGGACGGCCATCGCCATCGGCGTCGAAGAAGCCGCCGCTCTCGACCACATTCGAGGTGAGCAGGCCGGTGCGGAACATGAGGTACTGCAGGCCGTGGCGCAGCGCCCGCAGGCCACGGTCCTCACCAAGCAGCGAGATCGGCTGGCGCGTCAGCGCATAGACGGGAGCCGCGACGTGATCCTGCAGGTCGCGGCCGACCGCGGGCATGTCGCGGATGACGGGAATGCCCAGCGCGGTCAGATGTTCGGCTGGCCCCAGTCCCGACAGCATCATCAGCTTCGGCGTCGCCAGCGCGCCTGATGTGAGGATCACTTCGGCTTCCGCCGTCGCTGTATGGGTCTGTCCGTCCGATGTGGTGTAGGCGAGGCCGCTTGCCGCGCCGTTTTCCAATGTCACGCCGGTGACAAGCGCATCGGTGACGACGGTGAGGTTGGCATTGCCTGCCAACGGCTTCAGGAACACCTTTGCCGCCGATTGTCTTTCGCCATTCGCGGTCGTCGTCTGGTAAAAGCCGACGCCTTCCTGCCTGTCCCCGTTGAAGTCGTCATTGAAGGGATAGCCGGCCTGTTGCGCGGCCCTGACATAGGCCAGAGACAGCGGATGGCGATGGCGGGGATCGGAGACGGGCAGCGGTCCGGTGGTGCCGTGGCGATCGCCGGCCAGCCGCTCGTTGCGCTCCAGCCGCCTGAACACCGGCAGCACCTCGTCCCAGCCCCAGCCGGGACAGCCAAGGTCGCGCCAGTCATCATAGTCCTGCGGCTGGCCCCTGACATAGAGCATGGCATTGATCGACGACCCGCCGCCCAGCGTGCGGCCCTGCGGCACCGGTAGCCGGCGGCCGCCGACGCTGGGTTCGGGATCGGATTCGTAGATCCAGCTGCGCGCCGTGCCGATCACCTTGGCGAAGGTGGCGGGCATGTCGATGAAGCGCGAATTGTCGGCCGGCCCGGCTTCGACGATCAACACGCGCTGGCCGGTATTGACCAAGCGGTTGGCCAGCGTGCAGCCGGCCGAGCCGGCGCCGGCGATGATGTAGTCGTACGCAGCGTTCATGGCGTCAGGCGTAGCGCATGATGACGGTCTTGGTCTCGAGATAGCCGTCGATCGCCGCGCGGCCGTGTTCGCGGCCGATGCCGGACTGCTTGAAGCCGCCGAAGGGTGCCGCAGGGTCCAGCGTGTTATGCGAATTGACCCACACCGTGCCGGCCTTGAGGCCGTGGACGGCGGTCATCGCCTTGCCCATGTCGCGGGTCCAGATCGAGGCCGACAGGCCATAGCGCGTGTCGTTGGCGATATGGATCGCCTCGTCGAGATCGGCGACCGGCATCGCCGCTACCACCGGACCGAACACCTCCTCACGCGCGATCTCCATGTCGGGCCTGATATTGTGCAGGATGGTCGGCGCGACATAATGGCCCCTGGCCGGTACCGACCGCGCGCCGCTGACGCGTTCGCCGCCGGCCGCCAGGCTGCGCTCGACAAAGCCCTCGACGCTCCTTCGATGCTTGGCCGAGACCAGTGGGTTGATCTGGGCTTCGGCATCGCGGCCGGCGCCCAGTGTCATGCCATCGGCGATCTCGGCCAGCCGCGTCAGCGTGCGGTCATAGATAGACTTTTCGATCAGCAGCCGCGAGGCCGAGGTGCAGACCTGGCCCTGGTTGAAAAACATGCCGAGCCCGGCGACCAGGGGCTCAATGCCCTCTTCCATGTCGGCAAGCAGGATCATCGGCGATTTCGACCCGAGCTCCAGCGTGAAGCGGGCGACATGGTCGACGGCCGCGTGGCCGACGCGTTTTCCCACTTCCGTCGAACCGGTGAAGGTCAATTTGTCGATGCCGGGATGACGGATCAGCGCCTCGCCGGTGACGCTGCCGCTGCCGGTCACGATGTTGATGACGCCGGGCGGGAAGCCTGACGCCTTGATCAGTTCTGCGAGCCTGAGCAGGCCGAGCGGCGTCTCCTGCGGCGGCTTCAACACCACGGTGCAGCCGCAGGCGAGCGCCGGCGCGATCTTCCACATGCCGATCAGCAACGGGAAATTCCACGGCACGATGGCGCCGACGACGCCGACCGGTTCCATTATGGTCATCGCTTGATGCCTGGCGCCAGGCGGCACCGGAATGGACACCTGGAAGGTCGAGCCCTCGATCTTGGTCGCCCACCCGGCATAATAGCGCAGCCAGTCGACGCTGCCGCCGGCGCTAAGCATGCGGGCGACACCTAGCGACTTGCCGTTCTCGATGCTTTCGATCTCGGCCAAGAGATCGGCATCGGCCTCGATGGCGTCGGCGAGCTTCAGCATCAGGTTCTGGCGGTCGACCGGCCGCATTGAGGCCCACGGGCCTTCAAGGGCTGCACGCGCAGCACGCACCGCCTGGTCGACCAGTTCGGGACCGCTCTCGGGCACATGCGCGACGATCTCGCCGGAGGCGGAATCATCGACAGCGAGGCCATTTCCCGCCAAGCCGTCAACAAAGCGTCCATTGATGAAGGGCCGGTGCGGACGCGCCAGGAAAGCGGCGGCAGCAGTGCTGATCGGCGGCACGGTTCTCTCGTTCACGCCATCCTCCTCGATTGCTGGTGAACACGTTGCATCAGGGTTATGGAGCGTGTCGGCTGGCTTCAAGCGGCTGATGGTGCCAGTGCACGCTCAGTCAAAACAAAGTTCCCGCTTGGACAAGACGCCCCGCAGTCGACTGGCCTAGACCAAAGTCGCATCGAGCAGCGTGTTTTGCGCAGGCTTCCCGGTTGTCAAAGAGGTGTCGACGATTGAGTGCGTTGCTGGGCAATCCGATGGTCACCACTGCTGCGCTGCCACTCGCGCTCGGCACGGTGATGGCGCTGTTGGCAAGGGTCGCACTGCCGGGATCAGTGCTTTCTCTGCTGTGGGCCGCTTTGATTTTGTTCTTCTATTGGGACACGCTCGGGCCGCCTGTGGTGCCGCCGGTCGCCGCCAGCCAGAAGCTGATCTATCTCGCCTTTGGCGGCATCGTCGTGGGCCTGTTGCCCGAACGCCTGTTGAGCGCTGCCGTTGCGGGCAAGCTTGTCGCCGCCGCGCTTGCGGTAGCCTTGCTGTGGCTTGGCTGGCGCCGCCTGGCCGGCGGTGCGCTCGACCTGCAGATGGTCGCCGCCCTCATCGCCGGCCTGTTGGCGATCGTCGGCGCCGCGATGCTGCTGTCGGCGCGGTCCTCGCCATCGTCGTCCGCCGAAGCGCCGTTCCTGGTGCCGGCGGCGATGCTCGCTTTTTGCCTGGCCGGCGCCATCATCTCGGTGCTTGGCGCCTCGATCGTCACCGGGCAATTGCTGGGATCGCTTGCCGCGCTCGCCGGCGGCTGGTGTCTTGTCCAGTACATCACAGTGCTGCGCGGAGGCTCCGCCGTTGCCTGGAGCAAGGGCACTGAACTGCTGCTTATCTACGCCGCAGCCACCGTGCAGATCCAGGTCGCGCTGCTGGCGCCGAAGGCTAATCCGGTCGCGCTGGTGCTTTCATCCTTGCCGCTGATCGTGGCCATGCTGATGCCCGGTCCGCTGCGGGGCCTTGTTCCCGGCGTCCGGCCGTTGCGGCCGCCGATTGCCGGTCTGCTGATCGCCACACCGGCGATATTGGCCATCCTGACGGCGATCCTATGGGCGCCGCATGGAGCCGCCCTCGGCTTTTCCTGAGCCAAAGAACGACAACCAACAATGGGGAGAGTTACGTGACGATGAGAAAACTGACGGCCGCGTTGGCCTTTGCCTCGGTGTGCGCATTCGCATCGGCAGCACATGCCGACACTTACGAGATCGACGGCCAGCACGCCTGGATCACCTTCACCATAAAGCACGGCATCTACGGCATCGCGCATGGCCAGTTCGATGCGGTGAAGGGCGCCATCGTGATGGACAAGGCCGATCCATCGAAAAGCAGCGTCAAGGCCGAGATCGATGTCGGCTCGGTGCACACCGCCTATGACCAGCGCGACAGCGATTTGAAAGGCCCCGACTTCTTCAACGCCGCCGAATTCCCGGCGATCTCCTTCGAAAGCACCAAGGTAGAGAAGGTCAGCGACAAGACCGGCAAGGTCACCGGCAATCTCACCATCAGCGGTGTGTCCAAAGAGATCACCCTCGACGTGACGCTGATCAACGAGGCGCCGGCGCCGTGGGATGCGACGCTGACCAAGGCGGCGTTCAGCGCCACAGGCAAGGTCAGTACGGCCGACTTCCCGATGGCCAAGGCCGCGGCCGGCTTCGGCCTTGGACCGGATGTCGACATCGTCATGGATTTGGAAGCGGTGAAAAAGTAATCCGGCGAGCGAGTGCCGCGCGCAAGGTCGCGCGGCACTTCATCGGACAGGGCGCAAAGTGCGCACTCAGTCAAAACAAAGTTCTCGCTCGGACAAGACGCAGATTGGCCGGTGCCGCATTATTCCCAGCGAAGATCGGCACATAGCCGGCGCGCTTACCAATCGGGATGGAACAATGCGATTTTCGGGAAAGACGGCTTTCATTACCGGCGGCGGCACCGGGATCGGCGCGGCGGTGGCCAGGCGCATGGCGGCCGACGGCGCCAAGGTGGTCCTGATGGGCCGGCGGCGCGAGCCGCTGGAAGCTGTGACCAAGGATATTGGCGGTCTGGTGGTGCAGGGCGATGCCGCCGATCCGAAGGCGGTGCGTGCGGCGCTTGCCGAAGTGCATGAAAAAATCGGACCGGTCGACATCCTCGTCGCCAATGCCGGCGGCCATGGTGTCGGCCCGACGATTTCGATGAGCGACGAAACCTGGAGCCTGGCGACGCGCACCAATCTCGACACCGCTTTCGTCTGCGCCCGCGAATGCCTGCCGGACCTGATCGCGCGGAAGGGCAACATCGTCGTCGTTGCCTCGATCGCCGGCCTGTTTGCCGGCCCGGACGCCGCCGGCTACGTCACCATGAAGCATGCCTGCATCGGCTTCGGCAAATCGCTGGCGCGCGACTATGGCCGCAAGGGCGTGCGCACCAACATCATCTGCCCGGGTTGGGTCTCGACCGACATGGCCGACGAACAGATGGCGGTGATCGTCGAGAAGCACGGACTTGGCTCGATCGACGATGCCTACCGGCTGGTGACCAGGGACGTCCCGCTCGGCCGGCCGGCGACACCGGAAGAGGTTTCCAACGTCGTCTGCTTCGTCGCTTCGAGCGAGGCGGCCATGATGAACGGTTCGATCCTGACCGTCGATGGCGGCGCCACCGTCGTCGACCTGCCGACATTAGCTTTTGTCGATTGATTGGGAGAGTGCGATGAACGACCAGAACAGGCCGGCGGACTGGAAGCATTTCGACGATTTCGCCGCCGGCATCGCCACCAACCGGCTGGCGACGACATCAGCGTTGCGCGGCCAGACCTTCAAGATCACGCTCGACACGGGGCGCACAATCGACCTTGCCTTCACGTCGCCCGACACGGTGGCGTGGAGCGAGGGCAGCGAGGCCGGCGCGGACTGGTACGAGGCGCTCGAAGTCGCCGCCAACGTGTTCTTCATCAACATGACTTTCGCCGCCCGGCCGACCGAGGATGAGGCCTACATCGTCAACACCAGCACGCGCCGCGTGCTGTCGGTGCGCGAACGGGTGCGTGAAGCAGGCGAAGCGCCCGGCGAGCCGCGCGTCGCGCAGACCTGGTCGGCCGGCGTGCTCGGGGATCCCAGCAACGCGCCGACCGGTATCAAGCCGGCGCCGACCCGGGACCTGATCGGGCTCACCGCGCACTACACATACAGCCCCAACCACGTCTACGAGCACATCTATCTGAGCTCCGAGCGCTATGCCTGGCAGAACCTCGTCGGCATCCAGCGTGGCCATGGCGACGTCGACCTGGCGACCACCTGGAAGTTTGCCGACAACCAATATGTGTTCGGCTTCCGCGAGTTCATCATCCCGGTCGCCTCGCTGTTCTTCTACAATTGGGACGTCATGCGCTCGACCGGGAAATTCCTCGGCGTGACCAGCCTGGGCAAGGTCGAGAACAAGCCGGCCGGCGCTCACATCGAGAAGAAATCCAGAACCGTCTACGACGAAGGCAAGGCGCCGGTCTGACCGCGCGGGAGAACGCGATGAACAAGAACTACGAAGCGATCAAGGCCCATTACGCCGGTTCCGATGCCAAGGACCTATCTGCGATGATGGCGCCAATCACCAGCCGCACCGCCTGGACCGAAATGGCGGGCTTCCCCTATGCCGGCACCTATGTCGGCCCCGACGCCATCATAGCGGGGGTCTTCAAGCGCATCGGCGAGGAGTGGGACGGCTACACGCTGAAGCTCGAAAGACTGGTCGACGGCGGCGCCACCATCGTCGGCATCGGCACCTATTCGGGCACCTACAGGAAGACCGGCAAGCAAATGTCGGCGCGCGTCGTCCATGTCTGGGAGATGGACGACGGTAAAGCCGTGAGTTTCGAGCAGTTCACCGATACCAGGCTGGTCGCGGCAGCGACGGTCTGAGGCATGCGGGCGGGCGCCGATGCGTCCGGCCGATGAAACAACCTGGGAGGATGCAATGGGAAACAATCTGAAGGCAATGCTGGCGGGCCTGGTGCTGTCGACCGCACTTGCGGCCGGCGGCACAGGGGTCGCGAATGCCGCCGGCGACGAGATCGTCATCGGCGCTCCGATCTCCTTGACCGGGCCGCTGGCCGGCGACGGCAAGGAGCAGAAATGGGCCTATGAGCAAGCGGTGGCCGACATCAACAAGGCCGGCGGCATCATGCTCAAGTCGGCCGGCAAGAAGCTGCCGGTGCGCCTCGTCGTCGCCGACGACGAAAGCTCGGAAGGCAAGGTCGCCTCGGCGCTGGAAAACCTCATCAAGGTGCAGAAGGTCGACGCGCTGCTATCGACCCATTCCGGGCCGATGAACATCGCCGGTGCCATCGTCGCCGAGAAATACAAGAAGTTCTACATGATCACGACGGCGTTCCCGTTCGAGTGGCAGCCGTTGAAGCTCAAATACTCGGCCCTCTTCTTCTTCCACCCGGGGCCGGGCGCCGAGGTGCCATTCGAGATCTGGAACAAGCTGCCGGCCAATGAGAAGCCGAAGAACCCGGCACTTGTCACCGAGGATTCGCCCGACGGCAAGGGCTTTGGCGGCGCCTTCGAGGCGGCGGCCAAGAAATATGGCTACACTTTCGCGGTCGACGATCCCTGGGCGATCGGGGCCACCGACTATTCGGCGCTGATCACCAAGCTCAAGGCCGCCAATGTCGACGCCATGCTGGTGTTCGGCTCGCCGGCCGACACGGTGACGCTGCTGCGCCAGATGAAGGAGCTCGGCTTCTCCGTGCCTTATCTGCATGGCTGGAAGGGCACCTGGACGGGCGAGTTTCACGAAGCGCTCGGAGCGGATTCGGACTACATCATGACCGACGGTTTCTGGTCGTCGAGCTATCCCTATCGCGGCGCCAAGGAACTCGGCGATCGCTACGAGGCCGAATTCAAGAAGGACTCCGTCACAGTCGGCGCCTTCTACGCTAATGCGCAGGTGCTGGCGCAGGCGATCGAAAAGGCGGGAACCACCGATGCCGCCGCGCTGCATGACGCGGTCTTCAACCAGGAATTCAAGGACACCGTCGTCGGCGATCTCAAATTCGACCAGACCGGCTTTGCGCTGATCCCCAGCGTTGCCACGCAATGGTGGCAAGGCAAGCACCAGCTGATCTTCCCGAATGGCAACTGGACCTACAAGCCGGCGCCGGCCTGGGACAAGCGCTGAGCGGCGAGGGCACGGGCTCCGACGTTGCCGCCTGCCCTTCTCCCCGTCCTACTCGGGGAGAAGGCCGGCAGGGCGATGAGGGCGGCGCTGACCTCGATAGATTGCGCGGATAGCTTCCCCTCGAGAAACGGAAACACACGATGCAGCCTGACGAAACCTTGCTTCGCCTCGAGGCGATCCAGAAGCGGTTCGGCGGGCTTGTCGTGCTCAACAACATCGACATCGCCGTCGGAGCCAATGAGCTGATCGGGCTGATCGGTCCCAACGGCGCCGGCAAGTCGACACTGTTCAACGTAATTACCGCGCTCTACACCCCAACCCAGGGCCGTATCCGCTTCCGTGGCGAGGACATCACCGGCACGGCCCCGCATCGCATCTGCCGGCTCGGCATTGCCCGCACCTTCCAGCTGGTGCGCACGTTCCTGACCATGACGGCCTTCGAGAACATCATGGTCGGTGCCGTCTATGGCTCGGGCGGCCGCGTCAAGCATGCGACGGCAGCCGCCGAGGAGGCACTTGAACTGGTCGGGTTGACCGCCAAGCGCGATGTCCGCACCGCGCATATGACGTTGTCCGACCGGCGGCTGCTGGAGATCGCGCGAGCCGTTGCCTCCAGCCCGGGGCTGCTGTTGCTGGACGAACCGATGGCGGGGCTGAACCCGACCGAGATCCAGCGCACGGTCGATGTCATCCGCCGCGTGCGCACAGACAAGGGGGTCTCGATCCTGTGGGTAGAGCACAAGGTCGATGCCATCATGAAGGTATGCAGCCGGGTGATCGTGCTGGACCATGGCGAGAAGATCGCCGACGGCACGCCGCGCGAGATCGTCGCCAACCGCAAAGTGATAGAGGCCTATCTTGGCGAACCGGCTGCTTGACGTCACCAATCTGGAAGTCGCCTATGGCGACGTCGGAGCGCTGTGGGGCGTGTCGATCCACGTCAACGCCGGCAGCATCGTCGCCATTGTCGGCGCCAACGGCGCGGGCAAGACGACGCTGCTGAAGACCATCTCCGGTCTGCTGAAGCCGAAGCGCGGCGAGATCTTCCTCTCCGGCGCGCCGCTGGCCGGCAAGGCGCCGGAGGAGATCGCGGCGATGGGCATCGCGCATGTACCGGAAGGGCGCGGCCTGTTCCGGCAGATGACCGTGCTGGAAAACCTCGAGCTCGGCGCCTTCCAACCCAAGGTGCGGAAGCGCTTCAAGCAGTCGCTGGAGAAAGCCTACACGCTGTTTCCGCGGCTAAAGGAGCGGGCAGGGCAGAAGGCCGGTTCGCTCTCCGGCGGCGAGCAGCAGATGCTGGCGATCGCGCGCGCCACCATGTCGGACCCGTCGCTGCTCATCCTCGATGAGCCGTCGCTGGGGCTCAGCCCGATCGTGGTGCAGCAGATGTTCGCGCTGATCGAGACCTTGCACAAGCAGGGCGTCACCATCCTCCTGGTCGAGCAGAACATCCATCAGGCACTGAAGGTCGCCGACTATGCCTTCGTGCTGAAAACCGGCGAGCTTGCCATGCAAGGCACCGGTGCCGAGCTCATCGCCGATCCCGAAATCCAGAAGGCCTATATGGGCGTCTTGGAGGTGCAATGATGCAGAACATTCCGCCTCCCGAAATCCTGCTGCAGCTGTCGCTCAACGGCGCGCTGGGCGGCGCCATGTACGGCGTTGCGGCGGTGGGCCTCAGCCTCATCTTCGGCACCATGCGGCTGATCTTTCTGGCGCAGGGCGCGATGATCATCCTGTCCGCCTATTTCGTACGGGCGCTGTTCTACGGCGTCGGCATCGACCCTTTCGCGTCGCTTCTGATCGTCGTGCCCGTCGGGCTCGTCGTCGGCTGGCTGGTCACCAAGGCCTGTTTCGCCGCGCGGCGGCAGCGGAGGACCGCAACATCTCACTCTTGATCGCGGTCGGTCTGATGTTCCTGATCCAGAACCTGATGACGGTTATCTGGGGCGGCAACACCGCGGCCATCGTCACCTCCTACACGGCGAGCGGCATCGAGATTTTGGGCGTGCGCACCTCCTTCACCCGCTCGATGGGCTTCGTGATTGCGCTCGCCGGTACCGGCCTGGTGGTGCTATTCCTGCGCAAGACATTGGTCGGTAAGGCGGTGCGCGCGGCCTCCGAGGACATGGAGGCGGCGACGCTGATGGGCATCAGCCCGCACCGCGTCAACGCCGTCGCCTTCGCGATCGGCATCGGACTCGCCGGAGCGGCCGGCGTCGCGGTGGCGACGACTTTCCCGTTCAACCCGTTCGCCGGCTTCATCTTCAGCCTCAAGGCGCTGGTGGCGCTGGCGCTGGGCGGGATCGGCAATGTCGCGGGCGCACTTGCCGGCGGCATCATCCTCGGCCTGATCGAAGCCTATGTGCAGTATTTCATCTCGGGCGGCTGGACCAACGCTATCGCCTACGGCGTGTTCCTGGCGGTGCTGATGTTCAAGCCGGAAGGCCTGTTCAGCCGGCCCTACAAGAAGGCTTGAGCGTCATGATGATGAAAGCCTTGCCGGAACAATTCTGGATTGGGATCGCAATTGCCGTGGTCGCTGCCCTCGCGCTGGTGCCGCTCCTGCCCGGCGCGATCGATTCTTATGCCTTCTCGTTCCTGTTCTTCGTTTTCATCTACGCCACTATGGCGCAAGGCTGGAACCTCGTTGCCGGCCTCGGCGGCCAGATCAGCCTCGGCAACCATGCCTTCTTCGGGCTCGGCGCCTACACCACCGCCATTCTGTGGAGCGGCAATTATCTCTGGGGCACGTTCTATGACGCCTATCCGCGGATCTACTATTTCGATCCGGTGACGATGATGCTGGGCGGGCTGGTCGCGGCCGTCGCCGCCATCATCATCGGCCTGCCGCTGCTGTCAAAGCTGCGCGGCGACTATTTCGCGCTCGGCACGCTCGGGTTCGGCGAGATCATCAAGGTGATGTTCATCAATGGCGGTGATTTCACCGGCGGCGCCTTCGGCGTCGTGGCGCCCGCCGGCACCTTCGATACGCTCTTGCCGCACTATCTGGTCGGGCTCGGCCTGATGGTGGGCACAGCGCTTGCCGTCCGCTTGCTGATGCGCTCGCGCTACGGCCTGGCGCTGATCGCCGTGCGCGACGACGAGATGGCGGCTTCGGCCAACGGCATCGACACGCTGAGGGTCAAGGTCGCCGCCTTTGCTGGCAGCGCCTTCATCGCCGGCGTCTCCGGCAGCCTCTATACCTACTACATCTTCCATGTCGGCCCGGACTCCGTCTTCGACCTCGACTGGATGCTTTTGCCGCTGATGATGACGGTGGTCGGCGGCACCGGCACCCTGCTCGGCCCGATCCTCGGCGCCTTCGTCATGTACGCGGTGTTCGACCTGGCGCGCATAGTGGTGCCGGATTACCACCCGGTGATTTCGGGGCTGACCATCATCTTGGCGATGCTGTTCTTGCCGAAGGGGCTGATGCGGAGTTTTGCGGGCAGGGCGCGGACGGCTTGAGGTCTGGGTACAGCCCTGTTGAAGCGTCAGCACCTTCCTAATGCACCACCACACGCACTCGCTCCCGCAAATCTCTCGGCGCCACGTCATACTTGCTTCTGAACGCCCGCGAAAAATGTGCGCTCGAATTGAACCCGCAGGCAAACGCGATTTCCGAGATGGAGGCTGAGGCGCGGGCGGGCGACAGCAGCTCCTCCTTGCTGCGCTCCAGCCGTCTATCCCACACGAACCGCTCCAGTGTGGTGCCTTCGCCTTCGAAGGCGCGGTGCAGATAGCGGCGGGAGCAGCCCATGTGGCGGGCTATGTCCTCGGCCGACAGGTTTGAGCGCGCCAGGTTGGCGTCGATATAGGCGACGATGCGTTCGCGCAGCGCTTCCAGCGGCGAGCGGCGGAAGTCCGGCGCCGTCGGCTTTGCCTGGATCAGTCCGTTGACGAGTTGTATCAAGCTTTCTCCGACACGGCGGCAGCCGGCCTCGTCGAGCTTGTGCGCGGTGCCGATCGCCATCTGCATCAGACCGGAAACGATATGGGTGAGGCTGTCGTCGTTGCCGGGCAACGGCACCGGCGCCGAGAGCCGCGCCAGCGTCCCGTCGCCGAAGGTCGAGCGCGGCACCTGCAGGATGAGCTGGTCGACATCCGACAGGTTTTGCAGCGAATAGCTGCGCATTGGATCATAGATGATCGCAGCGCGTGGGCCGAGATCGACCGCGACCTCCTGCTGCTCGAAGCGGCTGTGACCGCTGAGCTGCATCAGGATCTTGATCGCGTCGGGATCGAAGCTGCGCCAGAAGGTACGGTCGCTGACGACCAGATGCGACTTGGCCTTGATCTCGGAGAGCCGGCAGGAGCCGAGATGCACGGAAACGAGCTTCGGCAGCGACGGCGCCTCGCCGCGCGAGAAACGCTGGGTGATCGGGCCGAACAGCATCCGCGACGCAGATAGGAAAGCCTCGCCGTCGGCGACGCTCACGTGGTGGGCGATCATAGTCTCCTCCACATTCTCGTTGTTCCCGTCTTGTCGCGGGATTGTGACGCAGCGGCAGCGCCACGTCATCCTTAACATGATAAGCATCTTTGCCGCAACGGCGGAGGTGCTTCACGCCGCGCCGGACGAAGTCGGCCGGCATCCTGGTGTCCGCGTTACTGAAGGGCCGCATGCCGCTGCCGTGCGGAAAGGCCCGATCTTGCGGTCGAGCCGTTTCAAAGGCCGGTACCCGGTCGCCGTCGGCGAGATAGCCGTGCACGTCGGCGCGATAGCCGGTCTGCTCGGTGGCCAAGCACTGGAAGACACATTTCATCAGGGCGTCCATGCCGGCACAGGGAAGGCGTTCCGCCTCGGTCTATTCGACTTCGGACGCGCGAGCACGGCGAGCAGATCGCCGCCGTTCTCCTCGGAGGACCCTTCATAGGTCCTCCGGATCAGATCGAATTGGCGCTCATCTCAGCCCCACTTCATCTCGCCCTTCGCGACCTTCGAGCCGATGTCGAGGGCGACGCCCATGCCGAGGCCTGGGAAGCGGGCCTCCATCGCGCTCTTCAGCGCCGCGGCGTCCGCGGCCTTGGCGAGTTCCTGCTCGAAGGCCAGAAGATAGGTCTTGGTGTATTCGACAGCGGAGATGTCGAGCGGCGACTCAGGCGTCATGTGCCCCGGCACGACGACGGTCGGTTTGCGCGCTGCGATCTTGTCGAGATTGGCAATCCAGACCGCGCGTGATTCCCTGGTCGGGGTGTCGGCGGTCCAAACATGAACGCCGGCGAAGACCAGGACGCCGCCAAACACCGCGTTCAGCGAGGGCGCCCAGAGATAGCGGCGATTAGCGAGGCCCTCGGCGGCGACGAACTCCACCGTCTCACCATCCACAGTCAGTGACGGACCGTCAAACGCATCGGGCAGGACGATGTCGGCCAGCGTCTGCGGACCGTTCTCCTTCAGTTGGGGTCCCCATACATCGAGCTTCTTCTTGACCGACGCCTTGATCGCGGCAACCGTGTCCGAGGCGGCGACGACCTTGGCCTCGGGGAATGCCTCACGCACCGGCTTCAGGCCGAAATAGTAGTCCGGGTCCGACTGGCTGACATAGATCGTGGTCAGTTTCTTGCCGCTGGCCTTGATCTCTTCGGCCAGCGCGCGGCCGCCCGGATAGGTGAAGCCGCCGTCGATCAGCAGCGCCTCGGTGGCGCCGGAAAGCAGGACGGGGGCGCGGAAAAAACCGTTTGGGCCGGCCGGGAAATGCTTCCAGGCAAGTCCGGTTCCAGCCGCACGGCCGATATCGGCAGGGGCGAAGACGGCAGCGGCGCTGATGGCAAATGTGGTTTTCATGACTTGTCTCCTCGTAATCATGTGGGTGTCCTCTCGGATTGGATGGCGCTGAAGAAATCGGGCTGCGCGCGATATTGAGATCGAGTCGGCCGGGTCCAGCCGCCGGATAAATTCAGGAAGCTCAGATAGGGCCGAGTGATCGTGGTGTGGACGATACCGTTCTCGCAGTCCCCGACATGGACCCACGGTCGTACCGGCAACCTCGGTCCAGACCATGAACATCCCTGGCCGAACTTCCAGCGCCCGGTCGCGGACGGCCTTTACCTTGGCGAATTTGACCGCCTCCGCGGGGGCAAGCGCATGAAGGCACCTCGGTATCGAACTGCAGATGGAAGGCGAGGTCGCCGAAGCGAGCCTCGTAGACGTGGCCCATTGCGGGAAAAGCCTCGATCGTCACTCTGCTTTTCCTCCTGCGCGGACCCGGTTGCCCGACGCACAGAAGGATGGACCGTTTCGATTGGACGATAAATATCGATGAATTGGATTCAATGTGAGGTATAAGCGCACAATCGGAGCAGGCGAGCATGGAAGCAATCAACCTCAACAGACTGGCGTACTTCGCGGCCGTGGTGGACATGGGCTCGTTCACTCGCGCGGCCGATCGGCTAGGCGTCAACAAGACAGTCGTCAGTCAACAGGTTGCGCGGCTTGAAGCGGAATTGAAGACAAGCCTGCTGCTGCGCACGACGCGCAGGGTCGAGCCGACCGAGGCAGGCCGGCAGCTTCACGCGCGATGCGTGATGATCCTGAGCGAGGCAGAAGAGGCCTTCGCCGAACTTGCCCAGACCAATGCTCAGCCGTTGGGCGTACTGCGGATCACCGCGTCCAACGATTACGGCGCGATCACCGTCGCGCCACTGGCAGCCGAGTTCTGTCGAATCTATCCGGCATGCCGGGTCGATCTCATCCTCTCGGACGCCAGGATGGATCTGGTCGCCAACCAGATCGACCTTTCGATTCGCGTAGGTTGGCTTACCGACTCCAGCCTGCAGGCGCGCCGGATCAGCTCATTCCGGCAATTTCTGGTCGCCGCGCCCGACATAGCCGGAGACTTGTCCCCGAGCGAGCCCGAGGAACTGTCCGGCCTCCCCTTTGTCGCGAATGTCGCGCTGAAGGAGCCGCTGGTGTGGCGGTTTACCCGGGGGGATCATGAACTGCGGACAGTCCGCATGAAGCCCGGCATGACGATCAACAGCACTCCGGCCGTGCTGGAGGCAACCCTAGCGGGCGCCGGTATGTCGATCCTTCCCGATTTTCTTGTCGGCGATCATATGGCGGCTGGCCGGCTGGTGCCGATTCTGCCTGCCTGGACGCTGCCTACCGGCGGCATCCACGCCGTGTATCCGGCCGGCCGGTTCCGCCCGCCCAAGGTTGCACGGTTCGTCGAGATGCTTTCTCAGAACGGCAGGCAGCGGCCTCGAAACCTCTTCCGCAACGGCTGATGTCTGCTCGCGGGCGTCGTCTCGCCACCGTGTACAGCGAAGTCGCCCCGAGTTCCTCTTTCGAGAAAGTCCGTCCAACGCCCTGAGCGTGTTCCGACCAGCCGGTCGAACCGATCGGAAACTGATCTTTGGGCAGCAGAAATCTGACCGCCGGCTATATGAGCCGCTCGCGGCATTGCGCGAGCGTCTTCGCTCTGCGGATATCCCGGCGGAGGGCAGCCGCTCGTTCCGCCCGATTTTGCGAGATTATGGCGCAAGGGCATGCCCGATGCATCCGTCGCGGAGATGCAAGGCTAAGGTTCGCCGGTGAGACGCGCCGTGATCAACCGTGCTGCCTTGATTGCTGCCCTGCCCTGTGTGGCTGCGGTCGCGTCGTCGACGCGTGAGACGGGCGAAGCCACCGCCAAGGTGCCGATCGGCTGGCCGTCAGCGCCGAGGATCGCCGCGGCGATGCTGTGCACGCCTTCCTCATAGCCCTGTGCGCTGCGAGAGTAACCGCGCGTGGCGGCAAGCCGTATCGCCTCCACAACCTTGTCCGGCCGCGTCACCGTATGCCGGGTGAACACCTGCAGCGGCTTTTTGAAATAGGCGCCGACCACATCCGGGCTTGAAGCGGCCAGGAAGGCGACGCCGGACGCTGTGCCGTGCAGCGGCAGCACCTGGCCAACATCGACATTGACGCGGTTGGCCTTGGTGGAAAGCTCAACATGGACGGTCAGCAGCGCCCCGGCGCTGAATTCCGACAGATGCACGGTCTCGCCGGTTTCGAGCGAAAGCTCTCGCGCCACAGGCGCCGCGACGCGGACGAAGGGGAAATGTGCGTCGCGAATGCGGGCCAGCCGCGACAGGCCGGCGCCCAGCCGGTAGCGGCGACTCTTCGGCTCCTGCTCGATCAGCCGGTGGTTGGAAAGCGCTAGCAGCAGGCGCCTTGCGGTGGCTTTGTCGAGACCGGCCTTGCGGGCGAGGTCGGAGAGGCCGATCTCCGGTTCACCCACCGTGAACAGCTCCAGCAGCGAAACCGCCTTGCCGACTGTGCTCATTATCGATTCTCCGAGATACTTCGCGTGTGAATTAACTTGACAGCAGCCGACCCGCCTTGCAGTCTATAACATACAAAATGCTGGTTCAAATAGTGAACCAGATTGGAACGCGCGCGCCCCAAAATAATCGCGCGGCAGGGAGAGTTAAGCGCTGTGATGGCTGCCAGCAGAAGCGATTCGCATTCAACGACCATTGGTGAGCTGCTCGACCGCGAGCAGGCGCGCTTCAGTGACACGCATCCGCGCTCAGCGGCGGCCTGGGAAGAGGGCAAGCAGCGTTTCCTCTATGGCGGACCCTCGCACTGGATGCGGCGCTGGGCCGGCGGCTTCCCGGTTTATGCCGCGTCGGCCAGCGGCGCCCATATAAGAGACATCGACGGTCACGACTATGTCGACTTCGCCCTTGGCGACACTGGCGGCATGTGCGGCCACGCGCCGGAGGCGGTGACTTGCGCCGCACTGCGCCAGTTGCAGAACGGCACAACGATGATGCTGCCCACGGAGGACAGCCTGTGGGTTGGCACTGAGCTGCATCGTCGCTTCGGACTGCCCTACTGGACGCTGACCACCTCGGCCACCGACGCCAATCGCGGCGCCATCCGCATCGCCCGCATGATCACCGGCCGCGACAAGGTGCTGGTTTTTTCCGGCTGCTATCACGGCAGCGTCGAGGAAGCGCATGTCGAGATCCGCGACGGCCGTGTCGGCCTGCGTAACATGATCCATCCCAACGGTGTCGACCATTCGGCCGTATCGAGGGTGGTCGAGTTCAACGATGTCGCTGCGCTCGAAACGGCACTCTCGGCTGGCGACGTCGCCTGCGTGCTGACCGAGCCGCTGATGACCAATTTCGGCATGATCCCGGTCGCCGACGGCTTTCATGACGCCCTGCGCGAGATCACCCGCCGCACCGGCACGGTCTTGATCATTGACGAGACGCATACGATCTCCAGCGGACCCGGCGGTTATTCGTCCGAGCATGGGCTGGAGCCGGACATTCTGGTCGCCGGGAAGGCCATCGCCGGCGGCATTCCGGCCGGCATCTTCGGCGTCTCGCAGGCGATCGCCGAGCGGTTGTGGGCCATCGTGCCGATGGTCAATCCGCGCGTGCGCCAGTCGGCGCATCTCGGCATCGGCGGCACGCTGGCCGGCAACGCACTCACCGTAGCCACGATGCGCGCTGTGCTGGAAGAGGTGCTCACGCCCGCCAACTTCGAAATCATGATCGGCAGAGCCTCGCGGCTGGCGGAGATGGCACGTGGCATCATAAACGCCAATAAGTTGCCGTGGCATGTGACGCAGATCGGCGCCCGCGCCGAGATCATGTTCATGCCCGATCCGCCGCGGAACGGCGCCGACGTCATCGCCGGCCGGCGCGGCGATCTCGAGACGCTGCTGCACGCCTTCTACATGAACGAGGGCATATTGGTGACGCCCTTCCACACCATGTTCCTGATGTGTCCGGCGACGACCGAGGCCGATGTCGACCGCCACGCCGAGGTCTTCACCCGTTTCATTGATCTCGTGCGTGGCGCCGGAGTCGTCTGAGCGATGGCGAAACCATTCGATCTCAGCGGCAAGGTGGCGCTGGTGACCGGCGGCGGACGCGGCATCGGTGCTGCGATCGTCACCCGCTTCGCCGTGGCCGGTGCTAGTGTCGTCATCGCCAATCGAACGTTCGATATGGCAAAAGCGCTGACCGCCGAATTGTCCGCCCGCAAGCTGGATGTGCGTGCGGTTCCGCTTGCTGGGCTCGACCGCGCCAGGCTGCACGCACTGGTCGGCGACATCGTACGTCAGGCGAGCCGGCTCGACATCGTCGTCCACAATGCCGGCGGCTGTCCCTGGGCCTCGATTGAGGATCTTGACGAGGACAAGCTCGATGAAGCGCTGGCGCTTAATCTCAAGCCTTGCTTCTGGCTGGCGCAGGCAGCAGTTCCGGTGATGCGCAAGAACGGCTTCGGCCGCATCCTTGTCACCTCTTCAGTGTCGGCGCGCTTGGCGATGGCCGGCGGCGCGCATTACTCGGCTGCCAAGGCCGGCGTCAACGCCTTCATTCGGGGTGCCGCCTTCGAATTCGCGCGCGACGGCATTACCGTCAACGGTGTCGAGCCGGGCTTCATAACCAAGCCGGGTAGGGGCACGATGAGCGCGCCGGAAGTTGCCGGGCGCCTCGGCCAACACATACCCGTTGGCCATCTCGGCGAGGCGGACGACATTGCCTATGCCATGCTCTATCTCGCCTCGGAGCAGGCCAAATACACCACCGGCCAGACGATCGTCGTCGACGGCGGCTCAACGTTGCCGGAAACCGGCTTCGCCGTCGAGCGCCATTGGGGGCTGACATGAGCCGATGCCTCGAAGACCGCAAGGCGCTGATCACCGGTGCTGCCACCGGAATGGGCCGCGCCACTGCCGAATTGTTCGGCCGGCACGGCGCCGAAGTCATCGCCTTCGGCCTCGGCGGTGAGGGACTGGACGGCGCCGTCAAGGCGAGCGACGTTGCCGCCGTGCTCGGCGACATCACCAGCGCAGGCGATGTCGCACGTGCTATCGACGCCTGCGGCGGGTGTCTTGATATCGTCGTAAACGCCGCCGGAGTGATGATCCTCGACGAGCCGGAGAGCCTGAGCGATGAGACCTGGGCGCGCAGCTTTGCGGTCAATGTGACGGGCGCCATGATGGTCTGCCGCGCCGCACTGCCGCTCATGAAAAAGCGCGGCGGCGCGATCGTCAACATCGCCTCCGTCGGCGCCTTCAACGCCAGCGGCCAAAATGCCGCCTATTCGGCCAGCAAGGCAGCACTCGTCTCCTACACCCGCTCGCTCGCCTTTGTACATGGCCCCGACGGCATCCGCGCCAACGCGTTGGCGCCTGGCTGGGTGCGGACGCCGATGAGCGTCTACGAAATGGAAGTGGCGGCAGCGGCCAACGGCTCGACGCCCGACGAGGAGTTCACCGCGCTCACTGGCCGTATTGCGCTCAGGCGTGTCGCCGAACCGTCTGAGATCGCCAACTGCTGTCTGTTCCTGGCTTCCGATGCCGCCTCCTTCGTCACCGGTGCTGTGCTCGTCGCCGACGGCGGCGGCCGTGCACCAACGCAAAACAGGGCAGTGTGATGCGACCTGACCAGTGAGGCTTGTCACAGGCGAATGGCCAGGATACCGGCGCTCTGATAAGCGGCGCCACTTGTCTCACGCTGCTGCCTCTACCGACATTCAGATAGGGAAGACCGCGTTGATTTGCCCCGCCGCGCTTTTGGCTGCAATTCAGGCAGCCACGATGGCGCCAACGGTCGAACAGGCCAGGACTTGCTTTACACCCGCGTTCATAAACACTCAGAACGCGCGGCGATGGCAGGAATGGTCGATATGGTCGCGCGGATTGCCGTGCGAATACATGCACAACGCGCGTTTCGCTTTGCCTTCCGCGGTAATCGAGGCATCTGAACAGAAAGCATATCCGACAATATTGCCGCGGACTGCCTTCCGGACGCCCACATAGGTGAACAAGTACGCTCCCGTGGTGAACCCGACCCAAAGCGCTTCTCCCACTGGCGAAGAGACTGCACCATCAAGGTCCGGTGTCAAACACCCAGTTTCGAACCGGCTCTCAGACCGCCTGCTGCTTGAGCCGCATGTTCTCGCGGTACAGGCTGATGTGGTCCTTGAAAATACCGCCGACATAATCCTGGAAGGTCGGCAGCGTCGCGATGTCGATGGCGGCGCCCTTGGCAAACCAGGCGATGATCTCGTCGGATTCCGTCATATACTGTCCCGGCGTTAGCTCGACAGTTGGAAAGCCGACCTTGGGCAGGTGCGCGGCGAGCTTCTCTGTGATCTGGCACTTCTCTTTGCTGCCCTGTTCGACCAGCCGGATGTCGACCTGGTCGAGCAGTCTCGCCTCAAGCAGGAACACGCGAACCTTCATGCAGAACGGGCAGCCATGGAGCAGGTAGACGATGGGCTTGAACACGGTATTGGTCATGGCAAATGCCTTTTGCCGGATGCACTGCGGGTTGGCCGTGGGGCGGCTATGCGCGCTCGAATATGCCGCCGCATGACCCCGTTCGGCCGCCGGCGTTGCAAGCGCACCGGCAGGCCGATATTCAGACATGCGGAATGATCAAGCCAAAACAGCGATTTCCGCTGCGAAGTCGCGATAGGAGCGCAGCGGGCGACCCAGCATGCCGGTCAATCGATCAACATCCCCTGCCTCAGGGACCATGCCAACCACAAGGAAGCGCTCGGCCATGAGACGCATGTCGAGCGCCATCCAGCTCGGTGCGTAATTTCGGAGGTTTTGCTCGAACCCAGCGGTATCGTCGCCGCCATAGTGGATCGTCCGGCCAAGAACATTCGACCAGATGGCGGCGACATCGGCACCGGTCAGCGTGTCGGGACCAACGACATTGATCCGCTTGAGAGGAAGCGGCTCGCTTGCCTGCTCACGGCGAACCAGCTCGATGGCTGCGATCTCACCGAGATCGCGCGCGTCGACCATCGCGATGCCTTTGTCACCGATCGGCATCGGATAGACACCGTGACCGAGCACCACGTCCTTCACCGAATAGTCGTTGTTGATGAAGTATGCAGGCCGCAGGATGGTGGCGTTGAAGCCCAGCTGCTCCAGCATGCGTTCGACACTGAACTTACCGGCGAAATGCGGCACGTTCACGTAGATGTCGCTGTGAAGCACGGACAGATAGACGATCCGCTTGATCCCGGCCTCATGGGCCAGATTGAGGGCGATCAGCGCCTGGGTAAACTCGTCGGGCACCACGGCGTTGAGCAAGAACAGGGTGGACACGCCCGAGAAGGCCGTGCGCAGCGCATCGACGTCAAGCAGATCGCCTTCGGCGAGGGCAACGGCGGCTGGTAAATTGGCCTTCGAGGGATCGCGGACGAGCGCGCGCACATTAGCGCCGCGCTTGATGAGCTGATCGACGACATTGCGGCCGACGGTTCCGGTTGCACCGGTGACGAGGATAGTCATGTGGTCACTCCTGCTTTTATCAGATCGTTAGCGCTATTTAGGAGTCCACAAACGCACCGGAAGCTGCCATTTGTAGACACCCTGTCTCACTGGTGGAACACATGGACCTGCTCGCCCTAGCCGACTTCAATCTGGTTGCACGTCATGGTGGATTCGGGCGAGCCGCGCGCGCCACAGGGCGCCCCAAGGCGACGCTCTCGCGGCGCGCCGCAGAACTGGAGAATAGCTTGGGCCTACGCTTGTTCGAGCGCGGGGCGCGTACCCTGAAGCTCACGCAGGAGGGAAAGGACCTGCATGAGCGAACCAGTCGCTTGCTGACGGAAGTGGAGGAGACGGCCGCAGCGATTGCGTCGGGAGACCGGGAACCGCGTGGAAATTTGCGGATCAGTGCACCGTTGCTCTTCTCTCAACTTGCGATGGGTAAGCTGGCGGCAGGCTTCTCGCTCAAATATCCCGACGTTATCCTTGAAGTCACGACCGAAGACCGTGCAGTCGACATGGTCGAAGAAGGGTATGACCTGGCCATTCGCGTCAATCCGCGTTCCGATGAAAGCCTGGTGGGACGGGTCTTCATGCGTGATCGGCTTGTGATCGTGGCGAGCCCGCAAGTGGCGAGACCGCGAGACGGAGACGCCGCTCCCGCTGTCGTGCGGAGCTCGGACAGAGGACTCTCGGTGTGGAATATCAAACCGGACACGGGGCCGACGACGATCGCGTTCACCCCGGTGCTCAGCCTGTCGTCGCTCATCATGGTTCGCGATGCGGTCGTCATGGGCGTGGGTGCGGCACGGTTGCCGGTATCGCTCGTGAGTCATGATCTGGCCGCCGGCACATTGGTGCATTGGGGGGACGTGGATGGTCCGGATACGGCCCTGTGGACGCTCTACCCGTCGCGGCGCCTGTTGAATGCCCGCGTTTCCGCCTTTCTCGACCATCTGAGAGGAGCGTTCCCAAAAGGAACTCCCGACGAATTGGCAGCGTTCATTCGGATTTGAAGCCGCCACGGTTACCTTCTGTCGGCCAACGCCATCACCCACGTCGCGGGCCAGCTTGATCCAATAACGCAAGCGACGACCGCCAGAAGGTGGCTGCTGCAGTCCGATGAACTACAGCAGCCGACGCATCAGCCCGCAAGCCGCGGATAGTCCGTGTAGCCGGCCGCGCCACCGCCATAGAAGGTGGATGGATCGGGCTCGTTGACGGGCGCGCCCAACCGTAGACGCTCGACGAAGTCGGGATTGGCCAAAGCCCAACGGCCGATCGAGGTCATGTCTGCCTGGCCCGAGACGATGTCCTGGTCCAGGGCTTCGCGTGTGCGGCCAAGCCGCAGCACCATCAGGGTCGTGGGCCACGCACGGCGGATGTCGGCGAGGAACTCGTCGCCCCCGCCATACATCAGATGGAGATAGGCCAGCTTCAGTGGTGCCAGCGCGGCGACCAGTTCGCGATAGAGCGCAGGACTCTCCGGACCTTCATCAAGCCCGCCCAAAGGCAGGCCTGGCGAAAGGCGGATAGCGGTGCGATCGGCGCCGATCTCATCGGCGACAGCCTGCGCCACTTCGACGGCGAACCGAATGCGGTTAGCGATCGGCCCGCCATAGGCGTCGGTCCGGTGATTGGCGTTCGGCGCAAAGAACTGATGGACGATATAGCCGTTGGCGCCGTGAATCTCGACGCCGTCGGCGCCGGCATCGATAGCCAGCCGCGCGGCCCGCCGGAAGTCCTGCACCGTGGCGGCGACTTCCTCGGTCGTCAGCGCGCGCGGCTCGGGGATGGGCTGCATGCCGCTCGCAGTGAACATCTGCTCACCGGGCGCGACGGCCGATGGGGCGACGGGCTGACGGTGATGCGGCGTGTTGTCCGGGTGCGACATGCGGCCGACATGCATGAGCTGCAGGAAGATCTTCGCGCCTTTTGCGTGAACCGCATCGGTGACCTTGCGCCAGCCGGCGACATGTTCGGGTGCGTGGATCCCCGGCGTCGCGAAATAGCCCTGGCCATCGGCCGAGGGTTGCACACCCTCGGTTATCAGCAGGCCAAGGGAGGCGCGCTGGGCGTAGTATTCAGCGGCGTGCTCGCCCGGTACGCCGTTGAACTCGGCACGGCTGCGAGTCATCGGGGCCAAGGCCAGGCGGTGGGGCAGGTCCATTTGGCCCACGCGGACCGGACTCCAGATAGTCGTCATGATAAACTCCTTGAAAGTTGAAAACTTGGTGATCAGCGGGTGAAATCAGCGACGATCTTGCCGGGTGCGTGGCCGGTGCGATTGCGCTCGATTGCGGAAGCCAAATCATCGAAGCCCACCACGTCGGCGATCGTCGATCGCAGGGCGCCGACGGCGACCTGCTGGGCGATCGCGGTCAGGCGCGCGGTATCAGGTTTGTTCGATAAAAAGACGCCGCGGCGGCCTGGCGGCGTACGTGATGCGAGGTCCGTGGCGGCGATGCTTACGAGAAGGCCATCGGGCGACAGGACTGCCCAGGAGCGGTTCACGACCTCACCACCGACGAGGTCGACGACGAAATCGATGTCGCGCGCAAGCAGCTCGAAGTTCTGCTGCCGATAGTCGATCACCTCGTCCGCGCCGAGCGCCCGGACATGTGGCAGGCTATTGGTCGAGGCCGTGGCAAAGACCGTCGCTCTGGCCGCCTTGGCGAACTGGACGGCAAAGCCGCCCACGCCGCCGGCTGCGCCATGGATCAGCACCCGCCGTCCGGAGAGGTCGAAATCCGCCGCCTGAATGACATGCCAGGCTGTCATCGCCGCGACCGGAATGGCCGCGGCCTCCACGTCGGACAGTGATGCCGGCGTCAGGACGAGCTTCTCGGCGTTGATGACCAGATGGTCGGCGTAGGCTCCGACGCCACCGATGGCGGCCATAACCCGATCCCCGGGCTTCACGCCTGTGACGCCGGGGCCGGTCCGAAGCACGACGCCGGCCATTTCGATGCCAAGCGTCGCGGGCAGGGTCAGCTTGAAGCGCTCGCGGAGGTAGCCTTCACGGATTTTCCAGTCGATACCGTTTACCGCGGCGGCCTTGACCGACACCAAGACCTCGCCCGGACCCGGCTCGGGCGCGGATACGCTATCGACTGTCAGCGATTCGGGGCCGCCATAGGCTTGAAGACGTAAGGCTCGGCCGGGGGCAAGCGGTTCGGATGTGGAGGCCCCGCGCTTGAGATCAGCGGATTGGATCATGTAGGTTCTCCTTCTTGGCAGAAGGTATGCGTTCGAAATCCGCGCCATAAGTCATCGAAATAAGACAGTCTGTCTCGCTGGAGAGACACCTAATGGCCTTCCGGCGTCTCCAATTTCGTATTTGTGGCCTTATCCGTACGGTGCTTTTCGGCCAGGCGGAAAAGCGGTCGGCCGACGGCGACCTTGTAGCGGCGCGTGATCGGGCTCGTCGATCATCAGCGCCAGGATCAGATGGGCCATGAGCCAGCTTCGGACGAGCCGCTCATCGCGTGCAGGAAGCTTATGGGTGCCCATGCCGCTCTTGAGCCGCTTGAAGGCGAGTTCTGCCAGTGTCTCGATCGAATACTAACCATAGCCTTCGGCCGGGTCCGCAGAGTGCACAGCCGCCGATCTCCATTGGCCGTCGGGCGCCCGTCCTCAGCCGGCGTGATATTCGAGCATGATGTCGATCAGCGCTCTGACTTTGCGTGGCGGGAAGTCGCCGGGAGGACGCACCACATAAAGCCCTGCCGCGACCACCGTGTGGTCGGCAAGCAGGGGGATGAGCGCACCGGAGGCGATGTGGGGCTCGATCAGGAAATCCGGCAGGGCCGCCACGCCGAGTCCGGCCAGCGCCGCCGAAAGGAGCGCTTCGCCGTTATCCGCCTTGAAACGACCGTGAGGATGGACCGCGATCGTTTTGCCTCCTTCGACGAACCGCCATGCTTCGGTCCCCTGCAACAGGCACTCGTGATCCGCCAGTTGGCCAAGCGTTTGCGGTGCCCCATGCCCGGCGATATAGGCGGGGCTGGCGACAAGCATCCCGGATATGGGCCGAATGCGTCTGGCGATCAGGCTCGAGTCAGGCAGAAATCCCGCCCTGATTCCCGCGTCGAAGCCCTCGGAAATCAGATCCACGAAACGATCGCTGTAGGCTGCATGAACATGCAGCAAGGGATGGCGTCGAGCGAGTTCGGCAAGAACCGGGGCGACAAGCCTCGGCCCGCCAGACAGGGGCGCGGCGATACGCAGAAGCCCGCGCACCGCGCCATCGGGTGCTATCGCATCCTGTGCCGCCTCGAACTCGCCGAGGATGCGAGTGGCGTGGTCGCGGAACGTCGCGCCGGCCTCCGTCAAGGCGGCGCCGCGAGTCGTGCGAGAGAGCAACTGGCTTCCGAGCGTTTCCTCCAGCCGAGCCAGTCGGCGGCTGACGACGGATTTTGCGACGCCCAGCCGCCGCGCGGCAGGCGATATGCCTCGCCCCTCCGCGATCTCCACGAAAGTCCTGACGTCCTCAATCTCCATAGCGTTCCGCTTTCAGCAACAATCAATCGCAAAACCGGAGGCTATCTTAAGCCGACAAGGAACGCCATCCTTTGTGGGTCAGTTCATCCGGCATAGCCGCGCCGGACCAACCCCATGGAGAAATAGATGAGCGTGCAAGACGTGTGGAAATACGAAGAATCTGCGCTGGTGCTGATCGACTACCAGCCGGAAATGTTCAGCCAGATCCGATCCGAAACGCCGGCCAACCTGGTCGAGCTCAACGTGCGGCTACTGATCAGGGCTGCACGGGCTTTCGACATGCCCATTATTCTCTCGACGGTCGGTGCAAACATGGGTGTCAACGGCCCCACGGTTCCGGCGATCCTCGCCGAACTGCCCGGCATCGAGGTGATCGATCGCTCGACAATGAACTCGTGGGAAGATCCGGCCTTTCGCGCCGCGGTCGAGAAGACCGGCCGCAAACGGCTGATCATCGGCGCCCTCTGGACCGAGATCTGTCTTGCTTTCCCGGTCATCGATGCGCTCAAGGACGGCCATGACGTGGCTTTCCCGGTCGACGCCGTCGGCGGTCGGTCGCAGCTTGCCCACAGCACGGCGATCCAGCGGCTCACTCATGCCGGGGCGGTCCCCAGTACGGCCTTGGCTGTCGTTACCGAACTCTTCCGCGACTGGGCGGGGCCGGTGGCCGACAAGGCCCGCACGCTGGTGTACTGGTATTACGAGGAGCTTGCGAAGCTGCAGGGTCCGGCCGCAAAGGCCGCCTGAAGCGCCAGGCCGAGCACGGTTGGAGCGGCGGGGAAGCCTCTGACAGGGCCGATTTTTCCCGCCTGTTCTACCGGCAGCACCGGCGAGCCCCGCATAGTCGGCTCTCCCGCCGCCAATTTCCCTATTTTCGAAAAGGACGATCAAAATGAAAACTCAAACCGGCGCCGTTCGCGGCCCCATCAATCGTTGGAGCCTGGCGCTGTGGATCGCACAGGCGCTCCTGGCTCTCCTCTATCTGGCAGCCGGTGGCGCGAAACTGACACAGCCCATCGACGCGCTCGCCGCGAGCATGAGCTTCGTCACCCATGTACCGGAAGCCGTCACACGGCTGATAGGCACTCTCGAAGTGCTGGGCGCTGTCGGTCTCATCCTGCCGGCCGCGACGCGGATCAAGCCTTGGCTGACGCCGCTGGCGGCTGTCGGGCTTTCACTCATACAGGTGGGGGCGATCATCACGCATGCGCTGCTCGGCGAGACGGCCAAGATGCTGCCCATCAACCTGACGCTGCTCGCCTTGTCCTTGTTCATTGCTTGGGCCCGGCTGCGGAAAGCCAAGATCCCGGCTCGCTGAGCATGGCGAGTCACGAAGAGGGTAGGCCGGCCCGCCACTCGCGGATCACGACCCGTTGACGCAGACATCTACCGACATCGAGCCCCTGGAGCTTCAAAATGCAGTTCGGAATCTTCTCTGTCAGCGACGTAACGCGCAACCCGATCACAGGCGTCACGCCGAGCGAGGCGCAGCGGATCGATGCGATCGTCAAGATCGCGAAGCGGGCGGACGAGGTCGGGCTCGATGTCTTCGCCATCGGCGAGCACCACAACCCACCCTTTTTCTCGTCCTCGCCGACGACTCTGCTCGCCCATATCGCCGCGCAGACGCAGCGCATCATCCTCAGCACCGCCGTGACGCTCATCACGACCAACGACCCGGTGAAGATCGCGGAAGACTACGCGATGCTGCAGCATCTCTCGAAGGGGCGGACGGACCTGATGCTCGGCCGCGGGAATACAGTGCCGGTCTATCCCTGGTTTGGGAAGGACATGCGTGACGGCGTCGCACTGGCGCTCGAGAACTACAATCTGCTCCACAAGCTGTGGCGCGAGGACGTTGTCGATTGGCAAGGCAAATTCCGGACCCCGCTGCAAGGCTTCACGTCGATCCCGCGTCCGCTCGACGACGTTCCTCCCTTTGTCTGGCACGGCTCGATCCGCACTCCGGAGATCGCCGAGCAGGCGGCTTTTTACGGGAACGGCTATTTCGCCAACAACATCCTTGCGCCCAACCTGCACTTCCTGCCGCTGGTGAACTTCTACCGCGAGCGGTTCGAGCATTACGGACATGGCACCAAGGAGCAGGCCGTCGTCGGGCTTGGTGGCTATGCCTTCATCGCGAAGCGCTCGCAGGACGCATACGACCGATTCCGGCCCTATTTCGTAGGCAGCCCCATCTACGGAAAGACCTATCGGCTGGAAGAATATTCGCGCGATACGCCGCTCAGTGTTGGCAGCCCGCAGGAGGTCATCGACAGGACGCTGAGCTTCCGGGAAGCCTTCGGCGACTATCAGCGGCAGCTGTGGGTTCTCGACGCCATGGGGCTGCCGCTGGAGATGGCTCTCGAGCAGGTCGAGCTGCTGGGCACTGAGGTGGTGCCCGTGCTCCGCAAGGAGATGGCGGCGCGACGCTCGCCGGGCGCCGCCATAGCCCCGACGCACCGGAGCCTGGTGGAAGTCAAGTATGGAGACCAGCCGCCGCGCCAGCCGCGCCCGAATGCCAATCGCGGAGACAACCTGACGGACGGCCGGCCGTATCACGATACTGACGAAAACGTTACAGCGCGCGCCCCGCTGGTCGCGGGGCAGGTCGCGCCGTCCGGCAAAGCCGACGTTCCACCCGCGGAGCTGTAGGTCGACTGGCGGGTACATTCAGGAAAGGATTCGAGTGATGACGAAGGCGATCGAGTGCGTTAACGAGCCCATACGGCTCGTCGTGGTGAACGCAGGCGTAAACGATCCCTCGACAACGCGGATGCTGGCTGACCGCATCGCACAGAAGAGCATCGAACGTATCACTGGTACGGGAAAGACCGCCGTCCTTAGCGTCATCGACCTGGCTCCGCTTGCAGTCGATATTGCGCGTGCCGTGGTGGCCGGATTTCCCGAGGCCAAGGTGCAGTCCGTCATCGAAACGCTTGCCGGCGCGGATGCCGTCGTTGCCGCCACGCCAGTCTACAAGGCCGGTGTCAGCGGGCTGTTCAAGTCGTTCATCGATATCCTCGACAACGACTTGCTCATTGCCAAACCGGTGATCCTCGCCGCGACGGCCGGCACCGCCCGCCATGCAATGGTCGCGGACGCGCAGATGCGCCCGCTGTTTGCCTTCCTGCGCACTTTTCCCGTGCCGACGTCGATCTTTGCTGCCCCGGAGGATTGGGGGTCGCCGGAGCTCGGCGGTCGCATCGATCGAGCTGCTACCGAGCTCACCCAGTTCCTGTTGAGTGGCACCAGCCGATCCATCGCGGACGCGGCATGGAAAGGCTATCAACACCAGTTCGCAGGCAATGCGGCGCGCGCGGAGCGCAGCGCTGCCGATGTCAATTTCGACACCGATCTGATGAAGCTGGCCGCAGGAGGGACGGCTGTAGAGCGGATGATCGTCAGAGGCTGAGGGAGCTGAATTTCCTTGCCCAATCCTTTGGCCTGGCAATCCACCATCATATGGAAATGCTGTTCATGCAGCCGTGCTCTATTGGTTCCTCTCGATTGGGCTAGATCTCATCCAGCATCGGCTTGAAGTGAAACTCGGCTGTGGTTACCGGGCCGCCTAACCTCTCGATCACAGATGCTCAACGGACCTTGAACCATGACTGACGGCGGGATGGGCCGTCTCCTCGATCGGGGAACACTGAGAGTCTCGACGACGGCTTTGGCATTGCCCGAGGTGCAGCAGATGTCGGACTCAGCCGTCACGGCGGCGGAAATGTTGACGTAGGTGACAATTGGAATGCCGGATACCGCTGTCGCAGCAGGGCGGACATCTTCCGCAGTGATAGAGTCCGCCGGCGAACAGCCTGCTCGCGCAGATCGGGAATGAGCACTGTTTTGTCCGGGTTGAGCAGCTTCGCCGTCTCGGCCATGATGCACGCCGGCAAGCACGAGTACATCGGCCTCGACCGTCATTGCCATGAGGGCGAGCGCCAGGCTTTCACCGACAATGTCGGCGACGCAGTGGAAGATCTCGGGCGTCTGGCAATTGTGCGCCAGGATGACGGCGTTGCGTTGCCGCTCAGATCGAGAATGGCGTCGATATCGTCCGCGAACATCGGCCATTCGATGGCCGGGATGACGCTGCGTACACGGTTATAGAGTACGGCACTGCGGGCCCGTTCATGCGTTCTCAACCATCGCCGCCACGGCTCTCACCGGCGTGGCTGACAAGCTCGATGCCGTGTTACGCGAGGGCGAGGCGTGGGAAGAGTGCTCTGAGTTTCCTTGGCCGCAAATCCGTTCGGCGCTCAACGATCTGGTGCGCTTCGGGAAGCTCGAAAAAGTCTTTCACGGCGAGCGGCGCTCCTAGGCGGCAGGTGGGCTGCTGCTGCCGCTCCTGAAACACGACGGTGGAGGAGTCTGCGGTAGCTATTAATTCGCAGCCATTCGCAAAGTTTTGGTTCAGGCTGCCTAACTCAGCTGAGCAGCGTACGATTGATGAGTGCCGCTCGCACCTTTTAAAATTTCCCTGTGGATATTCTCACTATGACGATGCGGTGTCGTATTCGTTTGGTCGCGGCTGAGTAGAAGTAAGCAACTTGGGCTCGGGGGAATCATGAACAAGTTGCTTGTTGGTGCGGCATTGCTTGCCGCTGGTGTCTTCGGCGCGGATACATCTTTCGTTTCTTATATTAGAAGCTCCGCAGGGATGGCGGCTTTTGCGCAGGAGGCGCAAGGAACTTCGTCCGACCCTGGCGCGCCCGCAAATGGTGGCCTTGGCAATGGCGGGGCAGCTATGGGCAGCGGCGGCTCATCGGATCAGCCGAGTGCGGCGGATGAGCCCGCTTCCGGCAGTGCACCGGCGACCGAGGCCCCAGATGCAGCGGCCGCGGTCGGCACGGCGGATCAGTCGACCGACAGCGAGGCTGCACCCGAGGAGCCGGCCGCGGCGGCTGCCACCGCGACCACGACCACGACAAGCGGCGATCCGGAAGCGATCGGCACGCCGAAGGTGGATCTGCCGAAGAGCTCAGGCAACGGCAATCTGGGCTATGCCATCGGCATCGACGTCTCGGACTTCCATGGCATCGAGCCGTCGATCGCGCTCAACTATGACTCTTCGCGCAGAACCAAGCTAGGTGCCCTCTACCAGGGTTGGCTGGGCTATGCCTGGGGCCTTGGCGGTTTCGACGTCATCGAGCGGGCAAGCCCCGGCTATGGCATGCCGGCCTTCGATGGCACCGACATCTATCTGCTCGACGGCCAACAGCTGGTTGCCTGCGTCGCCGGCACGGTGTCGCCGTCGTGTTCGACCGGCGGCACGCATGCGACGGAGAATGAATCCTATCGCCGCATTGCGCTGAACGGCACCACCAACGAATGGAAGGTGACGGATCGCGACGGCACCGTCTCGACCTTCCGCTCGGTCGCTGCGGTCGCGAACCTGACGCCGACCGCCGGCACACCGGCCTATGATCTGGCCCAAAACTATCGCTGGCTGCTGACCTCGGTCACCGACCCCAATGGCAACAGCGTCGCCTATAGCTACACCTGCCCGGCAAGCCCGGTCTGTTATCCCGACACGATCAACTACAACGGCACGGTGGTAAAATTCTATCTGGAGACACGGCCCGACCCGATCCTGATGGGCAATGGCCGCGACATCTCCGAGACCAGCCAGCGCATCAAGGCGATCGGCGTCACCGTCGGCACCGCGCTGCGCGGCGCCTACAAGCTGACCTACGACCAGGCGCCGTTCTCAAACGCCTCGCGCCTGACCGCCGTCACCCGCTATGGCACCGATGCAGCCATCGCCGCCGACGGCACCATCACCGGCGGCACCGCAAAACCGCTCGGCCAGATGACTTACCAGAATACCGATGGGGTCTACACGACCGTTAATAGTGCGCTCCTCACAGATGGTCCTCTCTTTCCGTCCAGCGTGGGAGCACCAAACGAGGTCGGCGATTTGGACTTTGACGGCCGCGACGAGATCTTTGGCGACTACCCCACGCAAGGGGAATCGCCAACTGGGCAAAGAACTGCCAGCAGAACAAAGTACCGATACAAATTCAATTCGAATGGCGCACTCATTGATATTATCTCGGCAGGCCTTAACGCAGCGTATGACGGCAAATATTCTTCTCAGCCTGGCAGGCTCTTGGCCGGCAAAAGCACGATGGACTTTGCCGACACGGTGACAACGACTTCGGATGACGGCCACACGGTGACGACGGGGACACGCGGCGCGATTGTCCTCACAAACAGCCAGCTGGCGTTGACCAATGCCAATTGCAGGCCAATCCCGATCATAGGCCCCCCGGTCACGCCGCCGCCTGGCTATGAAGCCGCGTGCGATGTGCTCTCGGCTGGCCCGGCTATTGTCGCCGACGCGGACGCTGACGGCATCGATACCGTCAACGGGGGCGGGTTCGGCACCGTGATCGGTGTCGGCGATTTCCTCGGCAATGGGCATCAGCAGCCATTATTCGCGCCGCTACTGGGCGGAAACGTAAAGAAGGCTATCCTGTCAAACGGCACGTGGGAATCGGTCGATCCCTCATTTTCCCCCAGCTGCTCGACGTTTGGAGAGTTGGGCACCTGTGTTCTGGCCGATGTGAATGGCGACGGCGCGACCGACATTTTCCACTACAAGGGCAGTGATGACAGCGTCAGACTCTGGCTGTCGACCGGTGTCGGCTTCAAGGAGTACACGGTTTCCTCGATACCAGGAACGTCCGCCGTTCTTCGCGATTTCGACAATGACGGCCGCATGGACGTCATTACCATCGGTGGCACACTGACGGCGCGGAGGGCCGACACGATCCGCGTCTTCTCGCTGCGTCCGTCGTCGACGGCGATGGCGCCGGTGGAATTCACACTTCCGGCCAGGATGAATGCCGGCGTTGCCATAGGCGACTTCAACGGCGATGGCCTGCCGGATTTTACCGACTACAAAGACCACATGTTCATCTCCGCGCCTGGCGCCGGCAATCCGAACCTGCTGCGCTCGGTGGTGACGGAGCTCGGCGGCACGGTCGCGGTGGAGTATGCGCCGTCGTCGACTTGGGTGAACACCTATCTGCCGCAGGTTGTGCATGCGGTGACAAAACTGTCGGTCGGCGACGGCCGCGGCCAGACGGCGGTGAGCACCTACGCCTATGCCGGCGGCAAATACGATCCGGCGGCACGCAAGTTTCTGGGCTTTGCCTCGATCGTCGAGACCAAACCGCTGGCCAATGGCGAGACGGCGGCCTCGAAGATCGAGACCATCTACCGCCAGGACCTGGCAAGCTACGGCCTGCCGTCGCTGACGGTATGGAAGGATGGCGCGGGCACCGTGCACAAGCAGGTCACCGAGACCTATGCGGTCAACACCGCGATCAAGCCATACACCGTGCAGAACACTGCGACCGACACGACGCTGACCGAGACATTGCACTCACCTTGAGGGTCGAGCGGGCGTTCGATGCCTACAACAACGTCACCGGCGTGAAGGACTATGGCCGCACCGACGTCAGCGGCGACGAGACGTGGACGGTGGCGAGCTTTGCGCCCAACACGAGCGCCTACATCGTCTCGCTGCCGAGCAGCCAGACGGTGCGCGCCGGGCTGGACACCAGCTTCCCCTATATCGGCTACGACGAGACCTATTATGACGGCGGCGCCAATTCGACATCGCCGGCCAAAGGCAACGTCACCCGCAAGCGCGGCTTCTCCGATTACTACTCGGCGCCGCAAAAGGAGGTGAACCAGTATTTTGCCTATGACAGCTTTGGCAACAAGCTCTCGGCCACCAACGGCCTCGGCCACAAGACCGAATGGGATTATGATGCGACCTATCACCTCTATCCTATAACCGAGCGGGCGCCCCGCTATTTTGCCACCGGCGGCCAGGTAGCCGACACACGCTTCGTCTCGAGCGCCACCTATAATGCCGTTTGCGGCCAGCCGGCGACGAAGACCGACGTCAACGGCCTGGTGAAGACCTTCACCTACGATCCGTTCTGCCGGCCCTACCAAGTCTCGCAGAGCGTCACCGGCGCCTATGCCAAGACGCGCTTCGAGAACGAGGGCAATCCGGCGACGCAGGGGCTGGCCAAGCTGACGCCACTGCCCAATGGCGCCGGTGAGGACTTTGTCCGCTCCTATTATGACGGGCTCGGCCGGGTCTACCGGGTGGAAACGCCCGGAGAAACGGTGGCCGGAGCAAAGCGCATTGCCGACACCGATTATGATCTGCGCAGCAATGTCCTGCGCACAGCCTTCCCACGCTTTGTCGGCGACACGGCACAGTGGTCCACCAACAGCTACGACTGGAACGACCGGCTGGTGAAGACCGTCTATGCCGATGCCAGCCAGGCGATTTTCGCCCACAGCCTCGACAGCGTCACCGGCACCAATCCGCGGCTTTACGCGGTCACTGAGACCGACCAGATCAATGCGACGACCACGCGCCAGTCGAAGAGCGTGTCCTCGACGCGCGGCGATGTCGTGCAGATCGTGCGCGATCTCGGCGGGCTTAATCTGACGGAGGGCCGCAGCTACGATGTGCTTGGCAGGCTGGTCGGGGTCAGCGATCCCGGCGGCTCGAGCTGGAGCTACAGCTATGACATGGTCGGCAACCGGCTTTCCGCAACAGATCCCGACCTCGGCAGCTGGTCCTATGTTTATGACGGCGCCAACCGGCTGACCAGCCAGACCGATGCCCGCGGCACCGTCACTACCTTGACCTATGACCAGATGGACCGGCTGACCCTGAAGACGGCAACGGCGTCCGGCGGCAGTGCGGTGACGCTGACCCAAAACACCTACGACCAGGCGGCGGCGGGCTATTACAACATCGGCCAGCTGACGACCTCGACCAACCCTGCGGCAACCCAGGCCAACAAGTATGACGGCTTCGGCAAGGTCGCCCGCCAGGACGTCACCATCGGCACGCTGACCCACACCACGACCAATCTGCGCGATGCCTCCGGCCAGACGCTGCGCACCCAGTATCTGCCGGTGCAGCTCGACTTCGGCACGCTGGCCGCCCCGCTGCAATACACCGCCGGCAACAAGCTGCTCTCGGCTTCAGGCTTCATCACCTCGACGATCTACGAGGCCGATGGCCAGACGAAGGAGATCACCTATGCCAATGGTGTAAAAACGTCCTTCACCTACTCGTCGACCCGCCGCTGGCTGACCCGTGTCACCACGGCAAAAGGCGCCACTGTGCTGCTCGACGATCTATATGCCCGCGATCTCCTCGGCCGCATCACCGGCACGACCGGGCTGACGGCTTCCGACAGCTGGACCTATGCCTACGACAAGGCCGACCGGCTGACTTCAAGCGACAATCTCGGCAACAACACGCTCGACGAGACCTTCGTCTATGCCGCCAACGACAATCTGACCTCGCGCACCCGTGTTGCCGGAACCTATGTCTATCCCTCGGCGAGTGCTGCTCGTCCGCATGCCCCGACCGCGGTCGGCGCCAAGACGCTCACCTATGATGCCAACGGCAACATGACCGCCGACGGCACCAGGACGCTCTCCTGGGACGAGGCCAACCGGCTGAAGACGGTCACCCAGGCCGCCAATACCGTGTCGCTGTTCTACGGCCCGGACGGTGCGCGAGCCAAAAAAGCCTCGTCTTTCGCCACCACGCTCTATCCCGATGCTTCCGTCGAGATCGATCCGGCGACACCGGGAGCGGAGATCTACACCCGCTATCCCCATCCCGACATCAAGGTGACGGGCACGACCAAAGCCTTCCTGCACCGCGATCACCTGGCGTCCGTGCGCATGGTCACCGACGCCACCGGCGCCATCGTCGAGGCCACAAACTACGCCACCTATGGCGAGCGGCTCAACACCGGCTTCCAGACGCAAAAGAGCTACATCGGCGAGCGCTTCGATCCCGAGACCGGCCTGCTCTACCTCAATGCACGGTACATGGACCCGCTGCTAGGACGGTTCATCTCGCCGGATGACTGGGACCCGACGCTGCCGGGTGTCGGGACAAACCGGTATGCATATGCCCAAAACGACCCCGTCAACAAGAGTGATCAGAATGGGCATCAGGTTGAAGTTAAAGAGGAAGAAATAAGAGGCGAACCGCCTGAGGTGACAGCTGAAAGTGAGATCAATAACGCGAGAGCCGATACTATTGAGGGGGAAATTAAAACCGAATATGATCCTAACTTCAAGACTGAATTTGTTGTCACCACTCCGAACTCGATCGAAGTCTCCCGCGCACGTCTGAGTTATGCGCAAAGAACGCTCAACGCATACAAGAGTGGCGAGCTGGAGCCTGAAAATGCTTGCACTCCGCAGGCTGCGGCGCGCGCCAGAGCAATGCCAAATCCTGGCGGAAAGCTTGGGGGGCCAGCACACCGGGAAGGTGTTGCGGACGTAATTGCAGACTTAAAAGCGAGAGGCTTTGACGAAATCACCACCGAGGTGAAAGTTGACGTCACGAACGGAACGAAGAATACTCGTTATGTTGATGTCCGGGGCGTCCGAACTTCAACGGGGGAGCACATCGATGTCCAAGTTGGTCGAACCAACCCATCTCGAGGAGACCCTGTTGCGCGAGAGCGTGCTGCGATGGAACAAATAGGCCGTGCCACCGGGCAAGATGTCGATTTCTACGATTACAATGCCAAATCTTACGTGTCGGTTGATCAATGATAGGCAAGCAATTTAGTCTTTTTCTATCGTACAGAGATGAAAATATCTTCAACGATTGGTTGTGCAATGTTGTAGAGAACATAGTATTTATTAATTCTTCTTTCAAAGAAGGTGATATCCTAATTTTAGGTAAGCCTATCCGAGGAGGAGTAAGGTCTTTCAAAAATAGAAGAGTTCTCGTATCGTCAGAGGAATTTTTGAGCGACTTGGTTATCGAGCACGATAGTGGAGAAAAATTGGCCAAAGTTAATTCGAGGTCGTCTCCTGTAATTGAGTATGACATAAATTTATTAGATGGAGATGTAATGCTGCCTGGTAGAATGTACTATAATTTGGATTTGATACAAGAAAATAGGAGGAAAACTTACGAAGCATACTTTAGCTTGATATTCAGGTCATCTAAGTCAAGGCTAAATAAAGTTAAAAATAGGTATGGAAGCATAATTTACCTAGGTGATGAAATGCTGGTTGAGTTCGAAAATAAGACTATGGATTTTAGATTATTATAGATGGAGGCACTGGAGATCCCGGTGTAATCATTATCTTGCGAGGAGCATTCTCGCCGCGGTTGGCCGGCAATGGCGGTGCTCCGACGGCTACCGGAGAGGCTGTCAAGAACAACAACTCGTCAGGAGGGCGCAATGACCCGTATGGCAATCAAGCTCGCTTCGATCCTGCTTTTTGTGCTGGCCACAAGCAGCCTGTGCAACGCGGAGAACGCCGACGGAGTGAACCCGGCTGCCTTCGCCCGAACCTTGGTCAATGCAGCCAACGGGCAGGCGGATTTTGCCCGCGCAAAGCTCGCGGTCGACAGGTTCGTTGATCCATCGATCAACGAAGAGGCCGCTCTCGGCGAGATCGACGCAATGGTCGTCACTGTCAACAAGATGCTCCGCAGTCTGCCTCCTGACGCGGCTCCCACCAGCATGGAGAAGATGAAGGCGCTCCGCGCCTTCCTCTATGAGGAATTACGGTGACAGTGCACTTTTATCGTGGTCGCATGGCCGTCGTTATGTGCAGCTTTGACGGCATGGCTCGGCTCACCCCATAGGCAGCGGCGGCCGGCTACTACAACATCGGCCAGCTCACCACCTCCACCAACCCTGCGGCCACTCAAGGCAACAAATATGATGGCTTTGGCAAGGCCGCCCGCCAGGACGTCACCATCGGCACGCTGACCCACACCACGGCCAGCGTGCGCGATGCCTCCGGCCAGACGCTGCGCACCCATACCTGCCGGTGCAGCTCGACTTCGGCACTTCTGCCGCCCCGCTGCAATATACGGCCGGCAACAAGCTGCTCTCCGCCTCCGGCTTCATCACCTCGACGATCTACGAGGCCGACGGCCAGACCAAGTCGATCGCCTATGCGAACGGGGTCACGACAAGCTTCATTTATTCGTCGACCCGCCGCTGGCTGACCCGTGTCACCACGGCAAAAGGCGCCACTGTGCTGCTCGACGATCTATATGCCCGCGATCTCCTCGGCCGCATCACCGGCACGACCGGGCTGACGGCTTCCGACAGCTGGACCTATGGCTACGACAAGGCCGACCGGCTGACCTCGAGCGACAATCTCGGCAACAACACGCTCGACGAGACTTTTGTCTATGCCGCCAACGACAATCTGACCTCGCGCACCCGTGTTGCCGGAACCTATGTCTATCCCTCGGCGAGTGCTGCTCGTCCGCATGCGCCAACAGCGGTCGGCGCCAAGACGCTCACCTATGATGCCAACGGCAACATGACCACCGACGGCACCAGGACGCTCGCCTGGGACGAGGCCAACCGGCTGAAGACCGTCACCCAGGCCGCCAACACCGTTTCTCTCTCCTACGGCCCGGACGGCGCGCGAGCCAAAAAAAGCTCATCCTTTGCCACCACGCTCTATCCCGACGCCTCCGTCGAGATTGATCCGGCGACACCTGGAGCAGAAATCTACACCCGCTACCCCCATCCCGACGTCAAGGTGACCGGCGCGACAAAAGCCTTCCTGCATCGCGATCACCTGGCCTCTGTCCGCATGGTCACCGACGCCGCCGGCGCCATCGTCGAACAAACCAACTACGCGACCTACGGAGAACGCCTCAATACCGGCTTCCAGACGCAGAAGAGCTACATCGGCGAACGCTTCGATCCCGAGACCGGGCTGCTTTACCTCAATGCACGGTACATGGACCCGCTGCTAGGGAGGTTCATCTCGCCGGACGATTGGGATCCGACGCTGCCTGGAGTTGGAACGAATCGGTATGCCTATGCTCAGAATGATCCCGTCAACAAGGCGGATAACAATGGGCATACGCTGCGCGCCGATGACGATGACAAGGAAGGCGGCGGCACCAACAACGGCTCCTCCGATGACGAGAGCGGTCCCCAAGCCACCGGTGATAAAGCGGCGAAAGAATTTCCAGATAACTTCAATGATAAGAAATGCGACGGTAGCTGCAAGAAAGTTGCGACGAATGATTTCTTTGATGCCCTATTCCCAACAGATCCCATCGAGGCGGCCAAACAGCGCAATCTTCTCCCGCTTGAGCGGGTTATGCGGGCTAGCAAATTCGAAAGCCTGGCCGCTGTAAGGAAAGCACAGACCTTTAAGGAAATTGGCCAAGCAGCTCGGAAATCGATAAAAGATGGCAAATGGAATACAGAAATTAGGTCCGTTGTTAACGCTAGAGACATCCCTGATTTAAAGGACAGGTGGCTTGGCCCGAACGCTACCGAGGTAAAACCAGGAGAGTGGATTTCGGCTGATGGACTAAGAGGATTCCGAGATATAGCTCCAAAATCGAGCCCAATGGCAACTACAGGATTTCAGGCAAATTTCGAGGTTTATGATCGGCTAACACAGAGAAGAATATCGAATGTCCACGTTCAGGTAGATCCATGATAGTCATAAAACATATTTACAGCCGAGACCTGCTTGTCGACGGGAAAATATTTGACTTGTGGGACCTGCCAAAGCAGTCGAGCGTATCTATTAATATTAGGGTAACTATTGGATTTTCGGAAAACGAATTTGAGGAGGTCTTTGATTCGGCAATAATCACGGGAAGTGCTGCTGAAAAGTTTGCCGAGAACCCCAGCTCTATTCCATACGGCGGGAAAGTCTTTAAATACGACGAATTTGACCCGGCTTTTGTCAAGGCTGATTTACACAAAAAGATATATGGATGTAACCGGGAAGATTTCCGCGAGAGTATTTCTGAGCTATCAAAGATTATGGAATGGGATTTTGAGGGGATGTAAATAAACATTGAGGTTGAAAACTGGGGATTACGGGAATTACGTTGAATTACGGTGACAGTGCACTTTTATCGTAGTCGCATGGCCGTCGTTATGTGTAGATTTGACGGCATAGCTCGGCTCACCCCATAGGCAGCGGCGGCCGGCTATTACAACATCGGCCAGCTCACCACCTCCACCAACCCTGCGGCCACTCAAGGCAACAAGTATGACGGCTTTGGCAAGCTCGCCCGCCAGGACGTCACGCTGGGCACGCTGACCCACACCACGACAAACGTGCGCGATGCCTCCGGCCAGACGCTGCGCACGCAATACCTGCCGGTGCAGCTCGACTTCGGCACGCTGGCTGCCCCGCTGCAATATACGGCCGGCAACAAGCTGCTCTCGGCCTCCGGCTTCATCACCTCGACCATCTACGAGGCCGACAGTCAGACGAAGGAGATCACCTATGCCAATGGCGTAAAGACCTCCTTCACCTATTCGCCGAGCCGCCGCTGGCTGACCCGTGTCACCACGGCCAGGGGCGCCACAGTCCTGCTCGATGACCAGTATGCCCGCGATCTCATCGGCCGCATCACCGGCACGACCGGGCTGACGGCTTCCGACAGCTGGACCTATGGCTACGACAAGGCCGACCGGCTAACCTCGAGCGACAATCTCGGCAACAACACGCTCGACGAGACGTTTGTCTATGCCGCCAATGACAATCTGACCTCGCGCACCCGTGTTGCCGGCACCTATGTCTATCCCGCGGCGAACGCTGCTCGTCCGCATGCGCCAACAGCGGTCGGCGCCAAGGCGCTCACCTATGATGCCAATGGCAACATGACCGCCGACGGCACCCGGACGCTGACCTGGGACGAGGCCAACCGGCTGAAGACCGTCACAATCGCCGCCAACACCGTTTCTCTCTCCTACGGCCCGGACGGCGCGCGAGCCAAAAAAAGCTCATCCTTTGCCACCACGCTCTATCCCGACGCCTCCGTCGAGATCGATCCGGCGACCCCGGGGGCGGAGATCTACACCCGCTACCCCCATCCCGACGTCAAGGTGACCGGCGCGACAAAGGCCTTCCTGCACCGCGATCACCTGGCCTCGGTGCGCATGGTCACCGATGCGACAGGCGCCATCGTCGAGCAGACCAACTACGCAACCTACGGCGAGCGCCTCAACACCGGTTTCCAGACGCAGAAGAGCTACATCGGCGAACGCTTCGATCCCGAGACGGGGCTGTACTACCTCAATGCACGCTACATGGACCCGCTGCTAGGACGGTTCATCTCGCCGGATGACTGGGATCCGACACTGCCGGGCGTCGGAACAAACCGGTATGCGTATGCCCAGAACGATCCGGTCAATAAAAGCGATCAGAATGGGCACTGTCCTACCTGCATAGGAGTCATTGTCGAAGCAGGTATGGCGCTTCTGAGCGGCACCACAGAAGCCAACACTCCTGAGACGCCGGACGACGTTACACAAACAAGCGAATCTATGGCCGTGGCCAACATGGCCTTGGGAGCGATTCCTGGCGAGGCCGTAAATAAGTTTGCAGGAGCGACGATTGGTAGGCTAGCTTCACGAGCTAGCGTATGGGTTATGGAACAACCGGTTGTCCGGGGCTTCATAATGGAAACTAGATTAGGTGCCAATCTTGCTCCGAATTTTCCTACTATAGATGGTTGGAACCCCTTAGCGGGGATAGCTCGCAGTATCAAATCTGTTGATTTAACAGCTCGTACATATCAAGATCCGAAGAAACTAGGGTCTACTCTTAGAAGCTATTTGAGGGACATTGCCAATTTCAAAGGCGCGGTTGGAAAGACAAGAGCAGGAGAACCAGTACAAATTACAAGTTCCTCCATTAAGAAAAGGGAACTCGAGATTGCCATTCCGGGAGCACCGACCAAGGCACAGCAGGCAGTCATCGATTCAATAAAGGCTGAGGGAAAAACATCAGGCGTTGATGTCAAGACAACTGTGGTTCCATAAGATGAAACGATGCTTTCTGTTAATTTTTGAAGGAAAAATATTTGGTGTGCCTATGGTTACGACCAAAACAGGGTGGGAGAAATTTGTAGGGCCGGCGACCTTGATCGGAGAATTGTCGTCCACCAAAGATTTGGAAATTGGCATTGCTACACGCGAGATGGTTGAGGCCCACGTCGAAGGTGTTCCGGATGGAGTTATCAATCCGGATTTGCTTATAAGATCTGTGTCGCGCTATGGGCTGAATTCAGTTAATTCTCTCTTTCAGAAATGTCTACAAATGTCTGTTGAGAAGGAGGCGGAAGACAAATATAAACTCACTCCATATGCTCGGTCTAAGAACAAAGGAACAGTAGGAGCTGAAGAATTAGACACTATTCTATTTTCCAATGGACAACCCGAAGAGTTAGGCTGTGCCGTTAGAAAATGTATATCATACTGTCGCTAATGGCGTAAATCCATTGCTCTGGAATTACGAATTGCGGCGATAGTGCGCTTTTTGGCAAACCCGCCCGCCAGGACGCCACGCTGGGCACGCTGACCCATACCACGACCAGCGTACGCGATGCCTCCGGCCAGACGCTGCGCACCCAGTATCTGCCGGTGCAGCTCGACTTCGGCACGCTGGCCGCCCCGCTGCAATATACCGCCGGCAACAAGCTGCTCTCGGCTTCAGGCTTCATAACCTCGACCGTGTATGAAGCCGACGGCCAGACCAAGTCGATCACCTATTCGAACGGGGTCACGACAAGCTTCATTTATTCGCCGACCCGCCGCTGGGTCACCCGCGTCACCACGGCAAAGGGCGCCACGACCCTGCTCGACGATCAGTATGCCCGCGATCTCCTCGGCCGCATCACCGGCACGACGGGGCTGACGACTTCCGACAGCTGGACCTATGGCTACGACAAGGCCGACCGGCTGACATCGAGCGACAATCTTGGCAACAACGCGCTCGACGAGACGTTCGTCTATGCCGCCAACGACAATCTGACTTCGCGTAGCCGAGTTACAGGCACCTATGTCTATCCCGCGGCGAGTGCCGCTCGTCCGCACGCGCCAACAGCGGTCGGCGTCAAGACACTTGGCTATGACGCCAATGGCAACATGACCTCCGACGGCACCAGGACACTGGTCTGGGACGAGGCCAACCGGCTGAAGACAGTCACCCAGGCCGCGAGCACCGTGTCGCTGTTCTACGGGCCGGACGGCGCGCGAGCCAAGAAATCCTCAAGCTTCGCCACCACGCTCTATCCCGACGCCTCCGTCGAGATCAATCCGGCGATACCGGGGGCGGAGATCTACACGCGCTATCCCCACCCTGATATCAAGGTGGTGGGCACGACAAAAACCTTCCTGCACCGCGATCATCTGGCATCTGTCCGCATGGTCACCGATATGTCGGGTGCCATTGTTGAGGCTACCAACTACGCCACTTATGGCGAACAGCTCAACACCGGCTTCCAGACGCAAAAGGGTTACATCGGCGAGCGCTTCGATCCCGAGACCGGACTGCTATACCTCAATGCGCGATACATGGATCCGGTGCTGGGGCGGTTTATTTCGCCCGATGACTGGGATCCGACGCTGCCGGGTGTGGGGACCAATCGATACGCCTATGCCCAGAACGATCCGGTCAATAAGGGTGATCAGAATGGGCATCAAGTGCAAAGTCCTCGGTCATGTGACTATTCTGGGGACAATAGCAACGATGACGACAGTTTTTTTGGAGGTCTCTTCGGAGGTCTCTTCGGTCACAACGTTGCCAACTCGTCTGCCGATGATAATGAAAGTAGCGACGGCGCTAACAAGACGGGTCCGGATGTTTCGGGGAATCCGGCAACACCGAATCCGTATGATCCGGACAATGGCAATAAAAAGGTCGACAGCAATAAAAAGGCCGGCAAGTTCACTGGAAATTGGAATTCGCTTCGGCCTGAGGAGAAGGCGTTTGCAAAAGAACAATTGGACATGGGGAATGATGTTGAAGCCGTGCCTAGGGCAACAATGAAGACTCCGGATTTCAAGATTAATGGTATTCAAACAGAATTCAAAGAGCTTACCGTCAATGGCAACAATACACTTAAAAATGGAATTCAAGAAGCCGTCAAACAGAGTGATAGAAATGTATTTGTTGATGCAAGAAAAACTGAAATAACAAGATCTCGGGTTCTTCATGAAATTCAGAGGGTAGAGGGTAATATAGGTTATTATATTAAGGGAAGAGTTACAGTATCAACTATCGCAGATGGGTTGGTTAGATATTAGGAAAAGGTAAAATATGTCTCTCTCAGCAGCTGTCTATAAAAGTAAGAAGTCTTTGGAGAAGCAGTTCAATCTATCCGATTGCGAGATTGACGCTGACACTGGTGAGGTAATTGCATCTAAAGCATTGAATCAAAATTTTGACTATGCGGATTCGATCGCAATACGCGTGGATTTTGGTAATATTGCCCATATCAAGTTCCTTAGTGACACAATCGCAGAGAAATTTGGTGATAGAGAATCAATATTGGAGAAGCTTTTCTTGTATTCTGGAGGCCATTTTGGCGATATGATTGAAAATTCTTATTTCGATAAAATTCTAGAAGAGCTAAATATGCTACGCGATTCAGAAATTATAGAGGTGAGAGATTTTTCTACTCAGGTGCGGAGCCTTGTGAAGGCGGCAATTAAAGAAGGTAACCCGATCGTCTTCATCTGAATTAGAATTGCGGAATTACGGTGAATTACGAATTACGGTGACACCCATTAGCCGGCCTCTCGTCAAGGTCGCGCGGAACTTTTTTGGCGGTGTCAGCCGCCAATTTGCATCCTTTTCTTTTCGTTCCCTCAGCGGCAGGCTTTGAACCGCACCCGTTTCTTCACGCTTGGCTGCGATGAACGATCGCGCCAGACACCCATAGGGATCAAGCATTGGTCAGGCCTTGCGGCTTTCCCATGCCCTGACGCCGTTGCCCAATGGCGCCGGCGAGGATTTTGTCCGCTCCTATTATGACGGGCTCGGCCGGGTCTACCGGGTGGAAACGCCCGGCGAGACGGCGGCGGGAGCAAAGCGCATTGCCGACACCGATTTTGATCTGCGCGGCAATGTGCTGCGCACCGCCTTCCCGCGCTTTGTCGGCGACACCGCGCAGTGGACGACCAATTCCTACGACTGGAACGACCGGCCGGTGAAGACCGTCTATGCCGATGCCAGCCAGACGATTTTCGCCCACAGCCTCGATAGCGGTACCGGGACCAATCCGCGGCTTTACGCGGTCACCCAGACCGACCAGATCAATGCGACGACCACGCGCCAGTCGAAGAGCGTGGCCTCGACGCACGGCGATGTCGTGCAGATCGTGCGCGATCTCGGCGGCCTCGCTCTGACGGAGGGCCGTACTTACGACGTCCTTGGCCGGCTGATCGGGGTCAGCGATCCCGGCGGCTCGAACTGGAGTTACGCCTATGACATGGTCGGCAACCGGCTTTCGGCAACGGATCCCGATCTCGGCAGCTGGTCCTACGTCTATGACGGCGCCAACCGGCTGACCAGCCAGACCGATGCCCGCGGCACCGTCACCAGCCTGGCCTACGACCAGATGGACCGGCTGACCTTGAAGACGGCGACGGCGTCCGGCGGCAGTGCGGTGACGCTGACCCAGAACACCTACGACCAGGCGGCGGCCGGCTACTACAATGTCGGCCAGCTCACCACCTCGACAAACCCTGCCGCAACTCAAGGCAACAAATATGACGGCTTTGGCAAGGCCGCCCGCCAGGACGTCACCATCGGCACGCTGACCCACACCACGACCAGCGTGCGCGATGCCTCCGGCCAGACGCTGCGCACGCAATACCTGCCGGTGCAGCTCGACTTCGGCACTTCTGCCGCACCGCTGCAATATACCGCCGGCAACAAGCTACTCTCGGCTTCCGGCTTCATCACCTCCACCATCTACGAGGCCGACGGTTCGACCAAGTCGATCACCTATGCGAACGGGGTCACGACAAGCTTCATCTATTCGCCGACCCGCCGCTGGCTGACTCGCGTCACCACGGCCAAGGGCGCCACGATCCTGCTCGACGACCAGTATGCCCGCGACCTCCTCGGCCGCATCACCGGCACGACCGGGCTGACCGCTTCCGACAGCTGGACCTATGGCTACGACAAGGCCGACCGGCTGACCTCGAGCGACAATCTCGGCACCAACACGCTCGACGAAACATTCGTCTATGCCGCCAACGACAATCTGACCTCGCGCACGCGCGTTGCAGGCACGTACGTCTATCCCGCGGCGACAGCGCCGCGTCCGCATGCGCCGACCGCGGTCGGCGTCAAGACGCTCAGCTATGACGCCAACGGCAACATGACCACCGACGGCACCAGGACGCTCGCCTGGGACGAGGCCAACCGGCTGAAGACCGTCACGCAAGCCGCCAGCACCGTCTCGCTGTTCTATGGTCCCGACGGCGCACGCAGCAAAAAAAGCTCATCCGTCGCCACCACGCTCTATCCCGACGCCTCCGTCGAGATCAATCCGGCGACACCCGGAGCGGAGATCTACACCCGTTATCCCCATCCCGACATCAAGGTCACCGGCACCACAAAAGCCTTCTTGCACCGCGATCACCTAGCCTCGGTGCGCATGGTCACCGACGCCGCCGGCGCCATCGTCGAGGCCACCAACTACGCCACTTACGGAGAACGCCTCAACACCGGCTTCCAGACGCAGAAGAGCTACATCGGCGAACGCTTCGATCCCGAGACAGGGCTGCTGTATCTCAACGCCAGATATATGGATCCGGTGCTGGGCAGGTTCATCTCGCCCGACGATTGGGATCCAACTAAACCAGGCGTCGGCACCAACCGATATGCCTATGCTCAGAACGATCCGGTCAACAAAGCTGATAACAATGGACATTGCCTCGAAGACGCCTGCATCGGGGAGGCACTAATTGGCTGGACTATTGGGGCCGCTATACTCAGCTACGTCAGCGCAGATACTATCGATGATGGTAAAGTAAACAACTCTCCGATAACAAATACTCAGAAATTATGGGACTTAAACAAGCCTGCCGTTGCGGAGAGTTCGCCGACAAAAGCTCCTGCTGTTTTAGAAAACAAAGCATACGATGAATGGGATTATGGCCACCTCGGGGAGCCGTACGACCCAAAGGGAAGGCTGAAGGATCGTGACGAGGATCTCCTCGACCATGTCGTCGGTCCGCACATAAACGACAAAAAGTTGGATGAAACAATCGACAGAGCTAACGGCAGCATAAAACAACGTGAACTGGATCAACTTTATGAAAGGCAAGATCGCTATACGCAGAAGGTTCACGCCGATAGAATAAATGTAGAAAAAAAATACCGTGATATGTTGACTGCAGAGCGTGAACGGAGATCTGCCGAAAAGGCTAAGGCTGAAAAGGCGAAAAATGAAAAAGGTGAACCTGGTGACAGTAGCGACGGCCAAGGCGATGACGGGTCTGGAAATTAAAGCAGATAGGTGTATAAATGAGTGAAGACTTATCGAAGTACTCAACAGAAGAACTGATAGCATTGGCTCGAGGCGTTGCAGAAAATGACGATGCTCTAAGCTATAAGGCGACAGGACAGGCTATTCGAAGATGGAGGAACGGGGAGGAACTTGAAGTTCTTGTAAAACTCCTTGAATCAGAAAGATCCAACGATCGAATCCTTGGTTCCTATTATCTTAACGAGGTTAGTAAAAAATTTCACGTATTGAAGACGGCTGCAACAGAACTTGCAAATGACACTCTTTCGGCATGCCGCCGCGCTTTTGTTGTGTACATGACTACGTCCGGCTATTACGATGAAGAGGTTGCTCAACCCCTAGCGAAATGTCTTCTCGACCTAGACCTTTATGTTCGGGTGGCAACCATAGAATGGGCGATCCGTTCCCCTCAAAAAGTATTTCAGGATTTCGCGAAGCGGGTAGAGTCCGGCGCTGGCGGACTGAAGCCAGAATTCTCCGACCCGCTAAGCAATGAATTTTGGAATAACTCGAGCCAAAATCGTGCATCCCGTGGACTTGAGATTGTTCGTCGTTTCCGCTCCGGAGAGGAAATAGGACTTATCAGAAGGAGCGTGGTAGGAGAGGATAGTTTCACCTTCGATATCATCGAGTTTTCTACACAACTCGTGAGCGCTATACAGAATGGCAAAAGATGATGAAGTACGTGGCACCCATGTAGCTCGCCTCCCGTCAAGGACGCGCGGAACATTTTGGCGGCGTCAGCAGGAAATTTGAACCAATTATTTTTCTCTCTTGGGGTTTTGAACCGCACCCGTTTCTTCAAGATTGGCTGCGAGAAGGATCGCGCCAGACACCTATGAGGATCAAGTATTGGTCAGGCCTTGCGGCTTGCTCTCAACCCTGGCGGCTCAGCCACAGAAGAACGTTGGTTCCGCGCCGCGTTCAAATGGGTCTTTGAGTTTCCACGGCTGTCGGGTTCTCGACGCCAATCTCCGCCTGGCTCCCGGCGCGGGCGATCCGCTTCACATTACCGCTGGCGACGGCGATCCGGCATCCAATTCAGTGCAGCTGGTTGCAGTCCCAGTGTCCCAGTCACCGCACGTGGCTTGCCGGACCGCCGTCTTCCTTCAGGCGAAGCCGCGCGTCACATCGAACGGCCCGCCCTCCTTCAGGATGTGGTAACAGGCGCGGGAAATGCGGTGACAGGCAAATGCGGTGACAGTGCACTTTTTGCCATGTTCGCGCGGCTATCGCTTTCAGCACCGCTTCCTCATGGAGCAAACGTCCTTTGCTCTCCAAAATCGCACGCGGTCTTCGCCTGACGCCAGCTTACTGCCCTCTTCTATCCACCTGTGGACAGACGCGAAATAACGCCAGCAATTCCAGCGCCCATCCCCAAGAACCCCTAGACTAAAACCTTAGGGGAATCGGGCGGATGTCGATCAATCTGAGTAATTGCGTGGTGTTGTGCATGCTGCTCGCATGCGCAGGTTGCACGTCTCCGTCGGGCAAGGATTTTTTCACCGAAACCGTTGATAGTCTGCATGCAAAGAACTCGCCGCTGCGGGCGGGATATAACGCTTCCCATCCCTTAACTGCGGCAGGTGAAGCCCAGCGCTTCTCCGGTGCGCAGTATCAGGGCTCCGGTAATTTCGTCTCCTCTGGCGCGCCAATCGCCCAAGTGACGGCCGATGGTTCTGGTCAATTCGAGCTCAATCTGGTCAACGCACCTGTCGCACAAGCGGCGAAAGCCGTGCTTGGCGACGCGCTTCACCTGAACTACATCGTCGACCCGCGCGTGCAGGGGACGGTGACGCTGCAAACGTCACAACCTGTATCGCAGGACGCGCTGGTCGATATCCTGGAGTCCGCACTTGCCGTAAACAATGCCGGCATCACCAAACGCGCCGGCACCTACCAGATCGTTCCGCTGTCCGACATCATGTCCAGCACCCCGTCGGTCAGCGTGCCGTCGGTTTCGCCTTCCGGCCCTGGCATCAAGGTGCAGGTGCTGCAGCTGCAATACATCGCGGCTGACGAAATGAAGACGATTCTCGAGCCGATCACCCGGCAAGGATCGGTGCTCAGGGTCGATTCCACCCGCAACCTGATCACGGTCGCCGGCAACAACAGCGACCTCGACGCCATTCGCGAAGCGGTTTCGGTGTTCGACGTCGACTGGATGCGCGGCATGTCGGTCGCCCTTCATCCCCTGAAGACCTCAAAGCCGGAGGCCGTTGCCTCGGAACTCGATTCGATCTTCGGCACCAAGAACGGCCCTGGCGCCAAGATCATCCAATTCATTCCCAACGATAGGCTGAATTCGGTGCTGGTGATCACCTCGCGGCCGGCCTATCTCAGCCGCGCCGCGGTATGGATCGGCAAGCTCGACAAGCTGGCCGAGACCAACGAGGACCAGCTTTTCGTTTATGAAATCCAGAACCGCCCGGCCAAGGAACTGGCTGCGGTGCTGAGCTCCGTGCTCGGCACTTCGGTCAAGACCGAGGGCGAGATGGCCGGCGCGAACGTGTCGCCCGACATGACGCCGATCGCCTTGCAATCCGATGGCGTGACGCCTGTGCCATTGACCGGCCCATCCCCGTCGCTGGCCTTGGCGCCAGACGAACAGTCACCCACCCACGCCAAGGTCGTGGCTGATGTCGAGAACAATGCGCTGCTGATACAGACCACGGCACGGGACTATGATCGCATCCAGCACATATTGGCGAAGCTCGACATCTTGCCGACGCAAGTCATGCTGGAGGCGGTGATCGCCGAAGTGACGCTGAACGACGAACTGAAGTTCGGGCTTCGCTGGTTCTTCGAAAACAATGGTATGAAGATCTCGCTGTCCGACGTGGCCAGCGGTTTCACCGGCGCAACCTTCCCCGGTTTTGGCTGGACCTACGCGACCGACAACATTCAGGTTACGCTGAACGCACTCGCCAGCATCACCGACGTCAATGTGATATCGGCGCCGACCATCATGGCGCTCAACAATCAAAAGGCGATCCTGCAGGTTGGCGACCAGGTGCCGATCATCACGCAGCAGGCTGTGGGAACATCGACCGCTGACGCGCCGATCGTCAATTCGGTCGAGATGAAGGACACAGGCGTTATTCTCACGGTGACGCCGCGCATCAACAACGCCGGCCGTGTCATGCTCGATATCAGCCAAGAGGTCAGCAACGTTACCAAGACGACCAGCTCCGGCATTGATTCGCCAACCATCCAGCAGCGGAAGATCCAGACGCGCGTGCTGGTCAATGACGGCGAGAGCCTGGCGCTCGGCGGCCTTATCCAGGAACGCAACAATGTCGATCGCGGCCAGGTGCCGATCCTCGGCGACATCCCGATCATCGGCAACGCCTTCAAGCACAAGAGCGACAGCGTCGGGCGGACCGAGCTGATCATTTTCATTCGTCCGCGCGTTATCCGCGACATCAGCGAGGCGCGGCAGGTCACCGATGAATTCCGCGGCAAGATCAGCCTGCAGACGCCGATCCAGCAGCGCCGCGGCGGAACCCCTCTGCAACAGAATCTCAAACGACTGAAATACTGATGGGCGCCCACTTGTCTCTCGTGCTGATTGCGACGATCGCGCTGGCGGCAATCCTTGTCGCCATTTCAGTTGCGGATTTCCGAAGGCTGATAATTCCCGATGAACTCAATCTGGCGTTGGCTGGCACGGGCCTTGGCTTCCAAGCTGCGACACAACTAGATCAGGTCCCTAGCCAAATCCTGTTCGCTGCTGGAACCTTGTCCGCTGTCTGGCTCGTCCGTCGCGGTCATTTCGCAATGACCGGCCGGGTCGGTCTCGGGCTCGGTGACGTCAAAATGCTTGGCGCCGCCGCATGCTGGATCAACCCGCTGCTGCTGCCGGTCTTGCTGTTCATAGCAAGCGCAAGCGCGCTGTTATTCATCGGTGGTCAGGTGGTCGCGGTGGGTCCGGCGGCCGCGCGGGCGCGCGTCGCCTTCGGTCCGTTCATCGCAACGGGCCTTGGCTGCACCTGGGTGCTGGAACAATTTGCAGGTTGGAACATGGGATCACTCCAATGACTTCTCTCCGTTTCATTCGACCAAGCAGAAAACACCGCCGTGAAAGCGAAAATCATGAAAGCGGCTTTACGCTGGTCGAGCTTCTGGTCGTGCTTGCCATCATCGCGCTGATCGCTACGCTCGCTGCCCCGCAGGTTCTGCGCTATCTCGGCTCGGCCAGGACCAATGCGGCCAAGGCGCAAATTCGCAACATCGAAAGCGCCCTCGAACTCTACTATGTTGATAACGCCAAGTATCCGACTTCGGAGGAAGGCCTCTCTGCGCTGGTGACGGCGCCTGCCGGTGAAGAGCGCTGGAACGGGCCGTACCTCAAGGAGACCACCGGGCTGAACGATCCCTGGGGGAAACCTTATGCCTACGAGGTGAAGGCCGATGCGAGCGGTGTGTTGATCCGCACCTTCGGCCGCGACAGCAAGCCGGACGGCAGCGGCGAAGATCAGGACATTACCAACTGATCAAGCGTTAGGATGGGAGATCGTCAGTTCCTGGGCTGTGCTTGGCGATCTGCCAACTCGAGGCGCGCAAAGCCTGCGGATGAGTAGGCTGCGCCGTCCCGATCGACCGAGATTGTGAACCGCACAGCGGCCGGCAGGCGCCGCTGGGCGCTCCAGCTGTCCGACCACAGAGATGCTCCTGGCGAGCCATCGAGATATTCGAATTTTATGGCGGTCACACCAGCAATCAGTCGAACTGATTGGCTGTCGGATGAATTGCTGTTTTCGCTGCCGCGGCGTGGTTTTTGGTCGATGGTCAGGATGTCTTCAACTTGGTCGTCGCTTCCAAGGAAAACGGTGATCTCCCGCAGTGCCGAGGATCTGAAGCCGATCGCCTGAATGCCGCTGAATTCAATCCGGGCCGACTCACCGCTAAGATAGATCACACTCTCCGGCGACGATTTTGACAACGGCAGCGGTTCCGCACGGCTGATTGCCCTTTCGAGAAACCGCGAGGCAGCATCGACCTCCATCTGCATCTCGGTTGCCTTCTCGATGCGCATCATCGTGCGGGCTTGTCCGAGAAAGACAATCATCAGCGACGAAATCACGCCGACCAGGGCAAGCCCAACCAGCACGTCGATCAGTGCAAATCCCTCGACCGACGCCGATGGCGCGCGAGTTCCACCCAGGCGGAACCATTCGAAGCTGGGCTTGAGGACGGGAAACTCTGGGAGCCACTGCCCGCAAACATCTGAGGGGCGGCTCATTGAGAGTTCGTATCCTGGACGGGAACAAACGTCAGAAACGGCTCGCCGCGCCCGGCACCAGCGGCGCCGGTTCTCTCAATGATAATCGCTGTTAGTTTCGCGTTCGATATCTCAATCGTGCGGGTTTTCAGGCTCCAACCGGGCTGCGCGGCATCGGAGGGAATTGAGTTCAACCCGGCATTGGCTTGGTAATCGGCCAGCATCGCGCGTACTGCCCGAGCAGCCTCGACCTGCGTTTTGGCAACCGCGATGCTGCGGCTCGCCATCACGATCGACTGGCTCGCTATGCCAAGCACAAGCGCCAGGATCGTCATCGCGACGATCATCTCCAGGATCGAAAACCCATCTTCTTCAGACACGGGGGCTGGCTGCGAGATCATGGCAGTTTTCGCCAAGTCACCAGCCCGGTCAGCCAGTTCACCTCGATGCGTACCGTCTGGCCTTTTCGCTGCAGACCGATGTCCACCCCGGACGCGCTGCCATCCGGGAGAAATGTCAAAGTCGCCTGCCGATCCGCAGCCACAGTTTCCAGCCCGGTCGTGACAGTCATCTCGATGTCCTCGGGCAGGACGAGTGTGTCTCGCTCATCGAAACGGATCGTGCCGGCACGAGGATTGATGACGATCTGTTTCGGCCGAGCGGTGGCGATTGCAGACGTGCGTGACAGGCGCAGTCGGGTGGCGATCTCGCTCGTCAAGGTCTCCAGGTTCCTGGTTCGATAATTTCTGGCGATGCCCGGAGCTGCAATGGCCGCGACGACAGCCATGATCGCCAGCACCACCAGCATCTCGACCAGAGTGAACCCGGCCCTCGTGTTCTCTCGTTGACAGATAGGAGGCGCGGCGTACGCATCCGGTGAAGACCGCAGACGTGCGCATCCGGCAGCCAGGAGAACCTGAGCACCGGAGTGCTGGGGTCAAGCTTTCTTTGGGGAGACGCGATGATAT